>DATAEW010000030.1:0-30847 GCA_036257815.1 Solirubrobacterales bacterium | reverse complement strand
CACGAAGACAGGTAGGTCGTGCGGAAGGCCGAAGGCCGTCACACCCCCGACCGTCATTTCCGTCACGGCGGCGATTTGCTCCGGTCTCGCGAAGGTGGCACGACCCCGTTTGAGGCCGAGCAGAGCCGCCGCCTTCTTGTTGACGTCGAGCTTTGCGCTGGCCAGGACCACGCATGCCGCATACCTGATCGGCTCGGTGCGCCCGGCGATCACGAGCGTGTTGGCGATCGTCTCGGGACCGAATCCGTATTTCTCACCCAGCCCCCGCGTGTCGCCGTACTCGGGATCCACGGCGAGCACGCGATACGGGATGTCGAGCTCGAGAAGCTGCTGGGCGACCGCGGGATCAAGCTCACTCAAGAGAACACCGGCTTGGCAGTGGAACGAACAGTCAGCTGCGCGCAGCCTACCGCCCCGAACCGCATCGGGGTGGAATCCGGGGTGAGACCTAGAACCTGTCTCGAAACCGCGTGTGCGGCTGGCGAGTGCCGGACCGAGCGGGGATAGGACACAGGGAGGCCGAATGGCAGCGCCATTTGGCCGACCGAGGACGACGCCCCGCGAAGTGTGTCCGGCGCCGCCAGGCGTGCGCGGGGGTTTCGAGACAGGTTCTTAGGGGCGCGGGTTCGGGCGGACCGCGATCGTCATCTGTGCGAGTGCGCAGAGGTGGTCCTCGGCGTCGCGGACCTCGGCCTCCCAGACCCACGTGGTGCGGCCGCGATGGCGGGCGCGGGCCTTGACTTCGGCGTGGCCCTCGGTGACCGGGCGGATGAAGTTGACCTGGATCGACTGCCCCATCGCGACGTTGCCGTCGCCGAACACCGCCAACGCGGTGGCGCGCGAGCAGACGCTCTCGACCAGCGTCGACATCACCCCGCCGTGCAGGAGGCCGACCGGCTGGCGCAGCTCGTCGCGCATCGCCAGCCGCACCCGCGCGTGGTCGGGGTCGTCGTCGAGCCACTCGGTGCCAAGGAGGTCGTCGAAGTGGGAGATCCGCTCCTCGGCCGGAGTCATCGGCCCCAACCTTAACGGCGGGTCGGAGGTTAAGGATTGGCGAGGCTGGCCGGCTGCGGCGCATCGCGGCCACCGCGGCGCATAGGCTTTCGGCGGTGGGGCTGAGCGAGGACCAGAAAGCGATGCTGCGCCTCTTGGCCGAGCGCGGTGAGCGGGGCTACGCGGACGTCGCCGCCCTCAAGGGCCTGAGCGTCGAGCAGGTGCGAGAGCAGGCGCGGCAGGCGGTGCGCCAACTCGAAGACGAAGGCCTGCCGCCGCCGGCGATCCCTCTCGAGCCGACCGAGCCCGCGCCGCCGGTTCCCGAGGAGCCTCCCCCGCCTCTCCCGCCTGCCCCGCCGCCCCCGCCGCCGTCTCGACCCGCGGCGCCGAAATCGAGCCCCCAACCCGACCGCCCGCGTCGGCTCGGCCTGCCCGAAGATCGCGGCGCCCGCGCGGCGCTCGCCGCCGGCCTGCTCGTCCTCGTCGCCGTGGTGGTGGTGCTGATCGCCAGCGGAGGCGGTGGCTCTTCGGAAACCACGGCGACGAGCGGTGCGGGCGGCGAAACCACCAGTGAAGGTGGCTCCTCGCCGACCTCTTCCAACGAACTGACCAAGGCCGTGCTGACCCCGGTCGCCGGCGGCGAAGGCCAGGGCGAAGCGATCTTCGGCCGGGTGAAAAACAAACTCGCCCTGCAGATCGAAGCCAGCGGGCTGCGGCCGACCAGCCAGGGCGAGTCCTACACGATCTGGATCGCCGAATCGCCGCGGAAAATGCTGCCGCTCG
Organism: Solirubrobacterales bacterium; assembly: GCA_036257815.1. Taxonomy (GTDB): domain Bacteria; phylum Actinomycetota; class Thermoleophilia; order Solirubrobacterales; family 70-9; genus VAYN01. The sequence goes on along the minus strand of DATAEW010000030.1, from coordinate 29,071 downwards.
CCTCGGCGAAAGCGAACTCGAAAGGGCAGATCGCCGCCCAGTTCGAAGTGCCGACCGAAGTCCTCGGCTACCTGGCGAACGAAACCTTCGGCAGGATCGTCGTCTCGCGGACCTCGAACGCGCTGCTGAAAGCGGCGCTGGCAAAGGCGACGAAGGAAGAAAAGGCGCCGATATACACCGGCACCCACGTTCTCGAAGGGTCGATCACCGGCCCGATAGTCGGCGCGGCGATTCGCCAGGAAGAAGAAAGCGCGGGCGGCTAGTGTCCTGAGTCGTAAGTTCCGCACCACCCCGGCGGCGTCTCACCGTCCGTGGCGGCGTCCTCGGATTTGCCTTTGCCAACCGGCAAATGCTGCATCCTGCGTCCTTGCCACGGACGCCGATCCACTCGCCGGATGTGGCACCCAACTTACGACTCAGGACACTAGGCCGGGAGGAGCTTGCCAGGGTTCATGATCCCCGCCGGATCCAGTCGCTCCTTCACGGCCCGCAGCGCTTCCACTCCCGTCCTTCCCACCTCGGCTTCCATGTAGGGGGCATGATCGCGGCCGACGCCGTGATGGTGGGTGATCGTGCCGCCGGCGGCGAGGATCGCCTCGCTGGCCGCCCGCTTGACCCGGCCCCACTGCTCCAGCTCGGCGCCGTGGCGCGAGCGGGCGATGAAGGTGAAGTACAGCGAGGCGCCGTCGGCGTAGGCGTGCGAGAGATGGCAGAAGACGAGCCCCGGCGTCCCCTGCGCGGCCAGCGCCTCGTGGATCGCCCGGCTGACCGCCGCGTGAAGCTCGCCCAGCCGGCTCCAGGTATGGGAGGTCTCCAGGGTCTCGACCAGCGCCCCCTGTTCCATCAGCGTGTCTCTGAGGTAGGGCCCCTGGTAGCGGCCGTGCTCCCAGGAGCGGCCGGCGGCCTGGCCCAGGTAGGCGGCGCCGGCGCCGCGCAGCGCCCGCACCGCGAGCGCCCGCCGGCGCGCCACCGCCTCCTCCCCGCCCTCGATCCCGACGATCATCAGGCAGCCGCCGCGTCGCCGGCGCAGCCCCAGGTAGCCGCCGAACAGCCTGCCGGCGAGTCCCCGCGGCCCGGAGAGCGCCAGCGTCCCCGCGGTCTCCTCCTCGTCGGAGAGGCGGATCACGTCGGGCAGGCCCGGTCCCTGGGCCAGCGCGCGGACGAACTCCGCCCCGGCCTCGAAGCTCTCCGCCATCCAGGCCTCGTAGCGGCGCGCCGCGGGGGCTGGCCGTATCCGGAGGGTGACCTCGGGGATCACCCCCAGCACGCCCTCGGAGCCGATCGCCAGCTCGCGCAGGGAGGGTCCGGCGGCGCTGTGCGGGGTCTCCGGAGTGCGCAGCTCCCCGGCCGGGGCGAGCAGGGAAAGCGAGGTGACGAGCGCGTCGAACCGCCCGTAGCCACTCGATGCCTGGCCGGCCGAACGGGTTGCCGCGAAGCCGCCGATCGTCGCGTACTCGAAGGATTGGGGGAAGTGGCCGAGCGTGAGGCCCTGGCGGCCGAGCGCCGCCTCGGCCTCAGGGCCGCGCAGGCCGGCGCCGAGGCGGGCGGTCAGCGAGCGGGTGTCGACCTCGGCCCCGCGCAGCGCCGCCAGATCGAGGCTGACCAGGCGCGAATGGCTTCCGCGCAGCGGCTCGACTCCGCCGACGACGCTGGTGCCGCCGCCGAACGGCACCACCGCGACCCCCTCGCCGGCGCAGAGCTCGAGCACCCGGCGCAGCGCGGCGGCGTCGGGCGGGACCAATACCGCATCTGGCGCCGCTTCCAGCGAGCCGTTGCGGAGCCGCGCCAGGTCGGCGTAGCCGCCGCCGTGCGCGTGTCGCAGCCGCTCCTCCTTGGCGCTGAACACGTTGCCCTCCCCCACCGCGCCGGCCAGCGCCGGCGGCAGCGGCTGCGCCGGCGGCAACTCGAAGTCCTCGAGACTGCGCGCCAGCGGCCAGGGCTCCAGCTCCCCGATCCGCTCCCGCAACACCCCCAGCGCCTCGTCGTCCAGCGTCGGCCCAACTGAGGGATCTCCCCACCCCCACCACTTCGTCTCCCGCCGACCGAACTGCATCAAATTTCCCCCCTGGCAGGTAGGGAATTTGATGCAGTTCGGGGGGTGGAGGTGGGTTGGTTCACGTCAGGGCCCTCTCGATGCCGTCGAGCGCTTCGTTCAGGATCGCTCCCTGGCCGCGGCGCATCAGCGGCGAGCCGAGGCGCGATAGCCCGCGCAGCGACTGCACCGAGGCGAGCGCCACCTCCGTGCCCTCGTCCCGCGGCAGCAGGCCGATCTCCACCCGCGAGACCCGCAGGTGCCGGGCGAACGGCGTCCCCTCGAGCTGCTGCTGCCAGACGTAGCGCTCGTTCTCAGCCGAGCTGAGGCAGCGGTAGTCGGCGCGCACGCCGCGGCCCTCGGCGGTCTGCAGGACCTTGGTCCACTGGCTGCGCCGGCCGCTGCCGCGCCGCTCGACGTTCTCGACCCGCGCCGTTCGCGGCCACCAGCGCGGCAGGTTGTAGGGATCGGAGATCAGGCGCCAGACGTCGCCGGGCGGCGCCGCGACGGTGCGCTTACGGGTCACCCGGGGCACGCTCGCGCCCGGTCAGTCCCCGGCCAGGCGCCGCAAATCTCGGACGAGGAGCAGGTGCTTGAGGTGGCTGACCGTCGCCGCCAGGCTTTCCAGGCTCTGCAGCGCCTCCTTGCGGCGCTCCGGGTTGCGCGAGCGCAGCGCGGGCCCGAGCAGCGCTTCCAGCAGGTTCGCCTCGCGGTCGGCGGAGGAGCGGAAGACGCGCAGGTTGCGCGCCCCGACGCCGAAGCGGGCGAGTTCGTTGGCGGCGCGGACGATCTCGCGGTCGGTCTCGTCGTAGACCGCTTTCCCGTCCCGTTTCTCCGGCTGCACGATGCCGAAGTTCTCCAGCTCGGCGATCAGCTCCTCGCGGGCGCCGGTCTCCTCGACGACCTCGTCGAGGGTCAGGTAGGCGCGCGAGGTGTCGACCAGGATCGCCCGCCGCACCGCGCCGCTGGCCGGCCGCCGCTCGCCGTCTCCGCCCAGCACCAGGTCGCCGCCGGAGGCCAGCTCCTGGCGGATCACCCGCAGCGGCAGGAACTCGTCGCGTTGCAGGCGCAGGATCGTCCGCAGCCGTTCCACGTCGGCCTGGCTGTAGAGGCGGTAGCCACCCGAGGTGCGTCGGGGGCTGAGCAGCTTCTGGTCCTCCAGGTAGCGGATCTTGGAGATCGAGACGTCGTCGAACTCGCTCTGCAGGATCTTGCAGACGGCGCCGATCGTCAGCGCCTTGCGCGGTCGGCTGGCTGAGTCCGGCGAGCGCGCCGGCTGCTCGGAGACCGGCACGCCTCAGCGCTCCAGGTAACTCAGCTTGTACTTGCCGACCTGGATCTCGTCGCCGTCGGCGAGCCGGTGGGACTCGATTCGACGCCGGTTGACATAGGTCCCGTTGAGCGAGCCGAGGTCGTCGATGTAGAGGCCGTCGCGGCGGCGCACTAGCAGCGCGTGGTTGCGCGAGACCGTCACGTCGTCGAGGAAGACGCCGGCGTCGGGGCTGCGGCCGATGCTGATCCGCTCGCCGTCGATGCTGAAGCTCTCGCCGGCGCGGCCGCCGCCGGCGCGGATGACCAGCGCCGCGCCGGCCGCCTCGATCACCTCGTCGATGTCGACCGGCTGCATGTCGCCGGTCTCGTCGACCCGGTAGGTCATCGTCGTCGGGTCCTCGCTGGACTCCGCCGGGCCGCCGAGGTAGGCGCCGCACTTCTGGCAGTAGTTCGCCCCCTCGGGGTTGGCGAAGCCGCACTCGGGACAGTGGACCGCCATCGTGCCGCGGCCGCGCTCAGGCGGCCGGATCGTCCTCCGGCGGGGCCTGCTGCGCCTTGCCCGCGAGGATCTCGGTCAGCTGCTGGACGTCGTCGCCGGAGATCAGCGAGTCGCCCCGCTCGCGCTTCTGCCGCAGCCGGTTGACCAGCTCCGCGCGGAGGATGTCGATCTTCCCGTGCAGGACGCGGCGTTTGTAGGAGATCTCGTTCTCCTCTTCGGTCAGATTGTCGATCAGCTCCTTCAGCTCCTTGTCGCTGAGTGAGCCGAGATCGGGGAAGGTGTCCTCCATCGTGCTCCTAACTCGAAAGAGGCGCCGGCCTCTCGTTTGCGCGGTGAGCGATTATAGGTCCAGACCATTCAAAGGTTCAACTGCAGGTTGAAGGTTCGCTCGAAATGACGCTCAGCTTGCAGCCCGCGCCGCCCGCACCTGACGCATCCCGGCTCGCGCGTAGAGCACGGTGGCGACGATCGCCAGCGCCAGGCCGCCGATCAGCAGCGCCGCCGGCACCCAGCCGGCGAAGACCATGGCGAAGAAGATCCCCCCCATGATCGGGAAGACCGAGATGCGGCCGGGCCAGTTGACTTCGACGTCGACGCCGTGGCGCAGCCCGTACTCGGCCAGGCACAGCATCGCCAGCTCGCGCAGCGCCAGCAGCACCAGGGCCCAGCGCGGCAAGAGCTCGAAATGCCAGCAGACCACCGCGCCGCAGAGGATCGTCAGCCGGTCGACCAGCGGGTCCAGCAGGGCGCCCATGCGGCTGTACTGGCCGGTCACGCGGGCGAGGAAGCCGTCGAGGTAGTCGCCGGCGGCGATCAGCCAGAAGACCGTCGCCGAGGCGACGCTGCGCCCGTCGCCGGAATCGAAGGCGAGGTAGAGGAAGACGGGCAGGGCGGCCAGGCGCGCGTAGCCGACCAGGTTCGGGATCGTCCAGGGGTGCAGCGGCTCGCCGCGGCGGGTCGATCGCGGTTTGCGGCCCGTGCGGTCGAGCCCCAGCAGGCGGCGGAGGCGGCCGCGCCCGAAAGGCGCCGCGTCGGTCATCTCTGCTTGCGCCGGCGCGCCACGCGGGAAACTTACCTGCTGCGGGCGCCTTCCCCGGCGATCGCCTCAGGCGCGGGTGAAGCGGCGGCCGGCCGTCGGCGAGGCCTGCTCGTCGAGGAGGACGCGGTCGGACTCGCCCCTCTGAGCTGCCTCGTGCTCCATCTGGGCGATCTTCTCGGGCGTCAGGTCGCCGGCGTTCTCCTCCTCGATCTTCGCCAGCCACGCGGCTCCCTCGCGCGACTCGGCCTCGTCGAACTCGACCTGGCCTTCGCGGCCCAGGCTCTTGTCGATCTCCTCGAAGAGGGTGTCGACGAGCTTCTCCTGCGGCACCTTCCGCAGCGGCTTGCCGCCAGCGAAGATCAGCCCCTCGTTCTTCGCGCCGGCGATCCCGAAGTCGGCGTGACTGGCCTCGCCGATCCCGTTGACCGCGCAGCCCAGCACCGCCACCTCGACCGGCTCGGCGTAGCTTTCCAGCCGCCGCTCGATTTCGGCCACCACCGAGTCCATGTCGAACTGCAGGCGGCCGCAGGTCGGGCAGGCGATCAGCACCGGGCCGCGCTCGCGCAGCTGCAGCGCCTTGAGGATCTCCCAGGCGACCTTCACCTCCTCCTCGGCGTGAAAGGTCGAGAGGCTGATCCGGATCGTGTCGCCGATCCCGTCGGCGAGCAGGGTGCCTAGCCCGACCGCCGATTTCAGCGACCCTCCCCACTTCGTCCCCGCCTCGGTGACCCCGAGGTGCAGCGGGTAGGGGATCCTCTCGGCCAGCAGGCGGTTGGCGGCGATCGTGTTCGGCACGTTGGTCGACTTGATGGAGACCTTGAAGTTCTCGAAGTCCAGGCCCTCCATCAGCTCGACGAACTCGACCGCGGCGGCGACCAGCGCCTCGACGGGCGCTTCGCGCTCCAGATCGTGCAGGTGCTTGGGCAGCGATCCGGAGTTGACGCCGATCCGCATCGGCACGCCCACCTCGTTCGCCTTCGCGGCGACCTCGGCGACTTTCTCGCGCCCGCCGATGTTGCCCGGGTTGAGGCGGATGCAGTGAGCGCCGGCCTCGATCGCCTTCAGCGCCAGCGTGTGGTTGAAGTGGATGTCGGCGATCACCGGGATCGGCGATTCGCGGACGATCGTCTTCAGCGCCTCGGCGTCCCGCTCGCGCGGCACCGCGCAGCGGACCAGGTCGGCGCCGGCATCGGCGACCTTGCGGATCTGCTCCATCGTCGCCGCCAGGTTGGCGGTCTCGGTCTTGGTCATCGTCTGCACGGCGACCGGCGCACCGCCGCCGATCGGTACCCCGCCGACGAAGATCTGGCGCTTAGAGGCCATTCGGGCGCTCCTCGGGTGCATCTGAGGCGCGTCGGACGAGCGTCTGCGGAGTCATAGGCGAAGCGTACCGGCAGGACTCGGCGGGGGCGGGCTTGAACCCGACCGGGGCGTCGGCCGTAATCCAGGACATGAGTTGGCGTCGTTTCGCCGCGACCGCCGCCGTGCTGGTCACCGGCGGGCTGGTGAGCGCGTCAGCCGCCCAGGCGAGCTTCCACCTGGTCAAAGTACGCGAAGTCTTCCCGGGAAGCACCGCTCGCCCGCAGTCCGGCTACGTCGAGCTGCAGATGTTCTCCGCCGGCGAGATCCTGGTCCACTTCGGGGTGCTGGAAGTCTTCTCCGCCAACGGGACCCTGCTGCGCAGCTTCAGCCCGCCGAGCGACCTCAAGAATGGCGCCAGCCAGAGCACGTTCCTGATCGCCGACAGCGAATACGCGGCGCAGTTCCCGACCGCCCCCGCCCCCGACTTCACCGATCCCAACCTCAACCTGCCGGCCTCCGGGGCGGTCTGCTGGCCGAAGACCGAGCCGCCCGAGGACTGCGTCTCCTGGGGCGGCTTCACCGGCAGGCCGGCGCTGGAAGCGCTGCATACCACCGACATCGCCCCGGCCGCCGCGGCAGGCATCCCCGACGGGATGGCGATCCGCCGCTCGATCGCCGGTGGCGCCTGCTCGACCCTGCTCGAGGAAGCCGACGACACGAACAACAGCGCGGCCGATTTCGCGCTGGCGGCGCCGGCGCCCCGCGACAACGCCAGCCCAATCCTCGAGGGGCCCTGCAGGACCGGCCCCTCACCCGAAGGGCCGGGCGGGGGCGGGTCGGCTCCCGGGGGGTCGACGCCGCAGACCCGGATCAACCGGACGCCCGGCAGGCGGATCCACGACCGCACGCCGAGCGTCCGCTTCGCCGCCGACCAGGGCGCGAGCTTCGAATGTCGGCTCGACAGGCAACGGTTCCGCCCCTGTCGCTCGCCCTTCACCAGCAGGCGCCTCTCCCTCGGTCATCACAGGTTCGAAGTCCGCGCCCGCGACGCCGCCGGAACCGACCCGAGCCCGGCGGTCTACGTCTTCACGGTCCTGCCCGCGGACCTCTGAGGGGCCCGGCTCTAGCGGACGTTGAAGCCTTCGCCGGTGATCCGGCCGATGTCGTTGGTCAGGCCGATCACCATCAGCATCAGGACCAGCGCGAAGCCGATCACCGTCGCCCGCTCGATCACCCGCAGCGAGACCGGCCGCCCCCGTCGGAGCTTCTCCACCACCGCCCAGAGGATGTGCCCGCCGTCCAGCGGCAGGATCGGCAGCAGGTTGATCAGGCCGAGCGAGAGGCTGACCAGGGCGAGCAGCAGGAGTGATTTTTCGAGCCCCCGTTCGACCACCTGATGACCGACGTCGCTGATCCCGACCACACCCGACACCTGCTTGCGCTGCTGCGATTCGAACAGGTGGGTGACGACGTGGGCGGTGCCGGAGGCGACTTCCCAGATCGCCCTGCCGGCTTCGGAGGCTGCGCTGCCAGCCCCCACCGGGGTCGTCCTCACCTCGTAGGAGAACCCGATCCGCATGAAGCCGAGCTCCTTGTCGTAGCGCGGGAACACCTTGACCTCGCGCGCCTGACCGCCGTGCTCCAGGGTCAAGGTGACCGGGGTCGAGGCGACGCAGCCGTCCACCTGAGCCCCCGAGCATCTGTGCGACCTGACGATCTCGCTGAACTTTTCGCTGCGCTCATTGGCGCTCTTTGCCCGCCCGGAGTAGCCGTCTATCGCGAGGATCCTGTCCCCGGGCCGCAGGATCTTCGCCGCGGGCGTGCCCGGTTCCACTTTTTCGACGGTCCGCGCCGCTTCCACCTTGCCGCTTGCCCAGTAGACGCCGAACAGAATCGCGAAGGCGAGGACGATGTTCACCGCCGGCCCCGCCGCGACGACGACGATCCGCTTCCAGACCGGCTTGCGGTAGTAGGCGTTCGCCTCGTGCTCCGGAGGGACGTCCTCCTCCGGGTTCATGCCGGTGATTTTCACGTAGCCGCCGATCGGGATCGATTTGATCCCGTACTCGGTTTCGCCGCGTTTGAACGACCAGATCGTCGGGCCGAAGAAGAGGAAGAAGCGCTCGACCCGCATCCCGACCGCCTTGGCGGCAAGGAAGTGGCCCGCCTCGTGGATGACGATCAGGAAGCAGAAGCCGAGGAAGACCGCGATCCAGCTCATGCCGGGGTCAACCCCCTGATCCGCTCCTCGCTGCGCTGTCGCGCCTCCGCGTCGGCGGCGAAGAGATCCTCGAAGTGGCCGACCGGGCGTGCCGGCATCTCCTCCAGCACCCGCTCGACGACCTCTGCGATCCCGGCGAAGGGGATCCGGCCGTCGAGGAAGGCGGCGACCGCGACCTCGTCGGCGGCGTTCAGCACGCAGGGGGCGGTGCCGCCGGCCTCGCCCGCCGCGAGCGCCAGCCGCAGGCAGGCGAAGGTCTCGAAGTCGGGCCGCTCGAAGGTCAGCGAACCGGCGGCGGCGAGGTCGAGCCGCGGCACCGCGACGTCGGCGCGCTCGGGGTGGTGCAGGGCATAGGAGATCGGCACCCGCATGTCGGGATGGCCGAGGTGGGCGAGCGTCGAGCCGTCGTTGAGGTGGATCAGCGAATGGACCAGCGACTGCGGGTGGACGACGACCTCGATCCGCTCGTAGGCGACGCCGAACAGGTGGTGCGCCTCGATCGCCTCGAACCCCTTGTTCATCAGCGTCGCCGAGTCGATCGTGATTCGTCCGCCCATCGCCCAGGTCGGGTGCGCGAGCGCGTCGGCGACGGTGACGCCGGAGAGGTCGTCGCGGCCCCGAAAGGGCCCGCCGGAGGCGGTCAGGACCAGGCGCTCGACCGTGCCCGGCTGCGCGGAGGCGATCAGCTGGTGGAGCGCCGAGTGCTCGGAATCGACCGGCAGCAGGCGCGCCCCGGTCGCCTCGGCCAGCGCCATCACCAGCTCGCCGCCCAGGACCAGGCTCTCCTTGTTGGCCAGCGCCACGTCGATCCCCTCGGTCAGGGCGACCACCGTCGAGCCGAGCCCGGCGGCGCCGACGATCCCGTTGAGGACCAGGTCGGCACCCGAGGTCGCGATCAGCTCGCGAATCCCCTCCTCGCCGGCCAGCACACGCCCGCTCCAGGCCGCGCGCGCCCGCTCCGCGGCCCGCTCGTCGCGGAGGGCGATCGTCGGCACGCCGTGCTGGCGCGCCTGCGCGACGCCCAGCTCCCAGCCGCTGTCGGCGGCCAGGCCGACGGCCTGCAGTTCCTCGGAGGCGCCGATCACCTCCAATGCCTGCGTGCCTATGGACCCGGTCGAGCCGAGGATCAGGACCTTCTTCATCCTCCGTAGAGGATACGGAGCCACCTTACGGCCAGGCAAAGGGGCCGAGCGCGAGCCCGGTCGCGGGTCCGGCCGAGGTCAGTAGAGGAGCCCGACCGCGAGGTAGTAGCCGATCACGACCGTGAAGAAGACGGCGTCGAGCCGATCGAGGATGCCGCCGTGCGGACCGAAGATCGTGCCGGTGTCCTTGACCCCGAGGTCGCGCTTCAGCATCGACTCGAAGAGGTCGCCGACCGGGGCGATCGCCGCCACCGCGGCGCCGATGATCAGCGCGTCGACCCCACTCAGCCAGTCCTGGTAGAGGCCAGCGAACCAGAAGGCCATCGTGCCGATCAGGAACCCACCGATCAGCCCCTCGATCGTCTTGTTCGGCGAGATCGTCGGCGCGACTTTGTGGCTGCCGAACATGCGGCCGGTCGCGTAGGCGGCGGTGTCGGCGACGAAGGTGCCGACGAGGACGTCGATCAGCAGCGCGCCGCCGTGGTTCGGCAGGTCGCGGAGAAGGACGGCGTGGACCAGCGGGATCCCGATCCAGACGATGCCCAGCAGCGTCACTCCCATCGAGGAGGTGATCCCGTCCCGGTGACGAGAGCCGGCTCCGAAGGCGAAGAGCAGCGGGAAGGCGGCGGCGAGGACCATCACCACGTTGAAGGCGGTGCCGAAGTGGGCGGCGACGATCAGCCCCGCCACCGCCAGGTAGGCGGGGATCGCGATCGGGTGAAAGCGCTGGGTGATGGTCACGAACTCGCGCGTGCAGACGGCGCCGATCGCAACCATCGCCGCCGCGAAGACGATCCCCCCGGCGACGGTGATCGCGATCGCGAAGAGGATCCAGGGCAGGGCGACGAGGATCCGCCTCATCGTCTCGCCACGACCGCCGCCGCGCCGTCGGGGCGGCCGCGGCGGCCGCTGCCGTTTGCTCGGCGGCGGCTCCGGCTCGAACATCTCGTCGTCGAACAGTTCGACGGTCATGCCCGCGCCCCGAACCGCCGCTGGCGTGTCTCGTACTCCCGCAGCGACTCCTCGAAGGCGGCGCGGTCGAAGTCCGGCCACAGCTCCTCGCGGAAGACCAGCTCCGAGTAGGCGCACTGCCAGAGCAGGTAGTTGGAGACCCGCTGCTCGCCGCTGGTTCGTATCAGTAGATCGGGATCGTGCATATCGGGCGCGTACAGGTGCTGCCTGAACTCCTCCTCGGAGCCTCCCCTGAAGCTTCGCGCCGCGTCGACGATCTCCGCCCTGCCGCCGTAGTTGAAGGCGACGTGGAAGGTGATCCGGTCGTTCCCCGCGGTCTCGGCTTCCGCCCACTCCATCTGCTCGATCAGGGCCGGGTCGACGCCCTCGCGGCGACCGATGAAGCGCATCCGCACCCCTTCGGCGTCCAGCTCCGGGGTTTCCGAGGCGATCCGCTCGGCGAACATGCCCATCAGGCCCGCGACCTCCGCCGCGGGCCGGGTCCAGTTCTCGGTCGAGAAGGAGAAGACGGTCAGCTCTTCGATCCCCAGCTCGACCGCGTCGCGCAGCCGCGCCTTGACCACGTCGGCCCCGGCCCGGTGGCCCTCGAGCACCGGCAGGCCGCGCTGCTGGGCCCAACGGCCGTTCCCGTCGGTGATGATCGCTACGTACCTGGGCGCGGTCACGCCGGCGGAACCGCCGTCCTCAGACCTCGAGGATCTCGGTTTCCTTGCCCTTCAGGAGCGAGTCGATCTCGGCGACCGCCTCGTCGGTCTGCTTCTGCAGGGCCGCCTCGGCGCGGCGCTCGTCGTCCTCCCCCGCTTCGCCCTCTTTCTTCAGCTCCCGCAGGTCGTGCATGACGTCGCGGCGCACGTTGCGGACCGCCACCTTGCCTTCCTCGGCGACGCCGTGCACCACCTTGACCATCTCGCGTCGCCGCTCCTCGGTCATCTCCGGGATCTGCAGGCGGACGACGTTGCCGTCGTTGCTCGGCGTCAGGCCGACGTCGGACTCCTGGATCGCTTTCTCGATCGCTCCAAGGGCGCCCTTGTCGAACGGGGTCACGGTCAGCAGCCGGGCGTCGCTGGCGGCGACGTTGGCCAGCTGCTTGAGCGGCGTCGGGTTGCCGTAGTAGTCGACGACGATGCGGTCCAGCAGGTGCGGCGAGGCGCGCCCGGTGCGCACCGTGGCCAGCTCGCCACGGCTCGACTCGACGGATTTCGCCATCCGCTCCTTCGCGTCTGCGAGCAGTTCGTCGATCAGCTCCACGGTTCCCGTTCTCTAGGCGGCAGGTCCGTTGGACACCAGGGTGCCCACCTTCTCGCCCGAGACGATCCTATCTATGTTGCGCTCGTCGCCCATGTTGAAGACGTAGATCGGCAGGTCGTTGTCCATGCAGAGGGAGAGCGCGGTCGAGTCCATCACCCGCAGGCCGCGCTCGATCGCCTCGCGGTGGCTGATCGCGGGGATGAACCTGGCCTCTGGATTGGTCGCCGGGTCGGCGTCGTAGACGCCCTCCACCCCGTTCTTCGCCATCAGGATCGCCTCGGCGTGGATCTCCAGCGCCCGCAGCGCCGCCGCCGTGTCGGTGGTGAAGAACGGGTTGCCGGTGCCGGCGGCGAAGATCACCACCCGGTCCTTCTCGAGGTGGCGCATCGCGCGGCGCCGGAGGTAGGGCTCGGCCACCTCCTTGACGTCGATCGCCGACATCACCCGCGGGTGCTGGCCAAGCCGCTCCAGCGCGTCCTGCAGGGTGAGCGCGTTCAGCACCGTCGCCAGCATCCCCATGTAGTCGCCGGTCGCCCGGTCCATGCCGCTGGCCGCGCCGTCGAGGCCGCGGTAGATGTTGCCGGCGCCGACGACGATCGCGACCTCCACCCCGCGCTCGCGCACCGCCGCCACCTGGCTGGCGATCCGGTCGACCTCGGCCGCGTCGGTGCCGAACTCGAGTCGCCCCATCAGCGCCTCGCCGGAGAGCTTCAGCAGGATGCGCCCGAATCGTGGCTCGGGGGAGTCGGTCACGTAGCGGTGACTCTATTCCGCTCCGACGCGGAAGTAACAGAAGCGGGCGATGCGGATGTTCTCGCCGGTTTTCGCCGCCAGCTCCTGGCGCAGCTCCTCGATCGTCTTCGAGTCGTGCTTCTCGGTGTTGACGTGGGTCTGGTCGAGCAGCGCCACCTCGCTTGCCCACTTGTTGAGCTGCCCCTCGACGATTTTCTCGACCACGTTGTCGGGCTTGCCTTCTTCGCGCGCCTTCTCTTCGAAGACCCGCTTTTCGGCCTCCCGCTCCGCGGCCGGGATTTCCTCGGTGGAGACGTAGCTCGGCGCCGTCGCGGCGGCGTGCAGCGCCACCTGGTAGGCGAAGACCTTGAACTCCTCGTTGCGGGCGACGAAATCGGTCTCGCACTGCACTTCGACCATCGCCCCGACCCTGTCGTTGGCGTGGATGTAGGAGGCGACAACCCCCTCGTCGGTGCCGCGGCCTTCGCGCTTGGCGGCTGAGGCCTGGCCCTTCACCCGCAGCAGCTCGATCGCCCGGTCGACGTCCCCGTCGGCCTCCACCAGCGCCGATTTGGCGTCCATCATCGCGGCCCCGGTCCGGTCCCGGAGCGCTTTCACGTCAGCAGCGCTGATGCTCATTTCTCGCCTCCCTCCGCCCCAGTGCTCTCAGCCTGCTCGGCAGCGGCCGGAGTCTCATCGGCCTGCCCCCGCTCAGCGGCCGGGGCCTCAGCAGCCTGCTCCTGCTCAGCGGCCGAAGCGGCCGCAGCCTGCTCCCCGGCGGCCGGGGCGGCCTCAGCCCGCTCGCCAACGGCCGGGGCCGGAGCCTCGCTGGCCGAAGCGGCCTCTGGCGCGGGTGGCGGGGCAGGGGGGACCTCCCCCGAGGAAGCTTTAGCTACCGCAGGGGGAGGTGGGTCCCCTGCCCCGACAGGACCCGCGCCCGACGACGCTCTGTCCTGGGCCGCTTTTCTAGCCCCGGCCTCAGCGGTCGCTTTCGCCGCCTGCTCCGCCGCGTCAGCCGCTTTCTTGGCCTCCTCCGCTTCGACCCGAGCCTTCTCTTCCTCCTCGCGTTTGCGCCGCTCCTCCTCCTCGCGCCGCCGCCGCTCCATTTCCTCGGCGATCCGCTTCTCCTCCTGGACCCGCCAGGTCGAGGAACCCTTGTCGATCGCGGCGCCGATCGTCCCGATCACCAGCTGGCAGGAGCGGATCGCGTCGTCGTTGCCCGGGATCACGTAGTCGACCGGGGTCGGGTCGCAGTTGGTGTCGACCAGGCCGATGATCGGGATCCGCAGGCGCGCCGCCTCGTTGACCGCGATCTCCTCGGTTTTCAGGTCGGCGACGAAGACCGCGTCGGGAAGCCGCTCCATGTCGCGGACGCCGCCGAGGTTGAACTCGAGCTTGGCGAGTTCAGCCTCCATCCCCATCCGCTCCTTGGTCGGCAGGAGGTCGAGTTTGCCCTCCTCTTTCCAGCCAGTGAGCTCGTGCAGGCGGGCGATCCGGCCCGACATCGTGTTGAAGTTGGTCAGCAGGCCGCCCAGCCAGCGCTTGTTGACGTACGGCATCTGGCAGCGTTCGGCCCACTCCTGGATCGTGTCGCGGGCCTGCTTCTTGGTGCCGACGAAGAGCACGGTGCCGCCGCCGCTGGCCAGCTCGCCGGCGAAGCGGCGCGCGTTCTCCAACAGCGCCTCGGTCTGCAGCAGGTCGATGATGTGGATCCCGTCGAGCTCGCCGAAGATGAACCGGCGCATGTTCGGGTTCCAACGCCGCGTCTGGTGGCCGAAATGGACTCCGGCCTCGAGCAGCGCTTTGAGGTCCGCCTCTGGCATCGAAAGATCTCCTTGGTTTGGTGCAGCTCACCCGCTCCGCTCCCCGGGACCCGGCGGTCGCCAGGCAGGATCCGGCTCGCAAAGAGCGGGGTTGGATTGAGGGCCGATTGTAGAGCGCTTGGTTAGACGGCGCGGGCCGCTTCCAGCGCCGCCGCCAGGTCGCCCGGCAGATCCGAGCTGAAGCTCAGCCGCTCGCCGCTGCTCGGGTGCTCGAAGGCGAGACGGTGGGCGTGCAGGAACTGGCGCCGCAGGCCGTAGTCGGCAGCCCCGCCGTAGGTCACGTCGCCGCTCAGAGGGTGCCCGATAGCCGCGAAGTGGGCGCGGATCTGGTGCGTGCGCCCGGTCTCCAGGCGCGCCTCCAGATAGCTCTCCCGGGGGAGCAGCTCGAGCACCGTGAAGTGGGTGCGGGCCTGGCGCGAGGCGGCGCCGGAGACCGCCATGCGGTGGCGCTGGCGGGCGGCCCGGCCGATCGGGGCGTCGATCGTCCCCGTGCGGGAGGCGAGGCGGCCCCCGGCGAGCGCCAGGTAGACACGTTCGACCTCGCGCCGCTGCACCTGCGCCTGCAGAGCCGCGTGGGTGGCCTCGTCGCGAGCGACGACCAGCAGGCCGCTGGTCCCCTTGTCGAGCCGGTGGACGATTCCCGGCCGCTCGGGGTCGCCGCCGCCGAGGATCTCCGCCAACGCGGAGACCAGCGTCGGGCCGCTGTGCGAAGGCGCCGGGTGGACGACCAGGCCGGCCGGCTTGTCGACCACGGCGAGGGCGTCGTCGAGGTGGACGACCCGCGGCACGAGCTCGCTTGGCATGCGCTCACTCACGAGTCGCCCGGGGTCCGCCCTGCCGATCCCGACCCCGATCCCCCTGCGCTTTGTAACCCTCTGGGTTACAAAGCGCAGGGGGTTGGGCGCCGCCGCGCAGGTAGATGACGAGGAGGAGGACCACGCCGGCGGTGATGCAGATGTCGGCGAGGTTGAAGGCCGGCCACGGCGAGAGGTCGACGAAGTCGGTCACCGCGTCGGCGCGGACCCGGTCGGCCAGATTGCCGAGCGCGCCGCCGGCCAGCAGGCCCGCGGCGACCCAGATCCCCGGCCGGGTCGGATCGCGGGCGAAGAGGAAGGCGACCGCGGCGAGGGCGAGCAGCGTCACCAACACGAGCCCCAACCCGGCGCCGCCGGCGAGCCCGAAGGCGACGCCGCTGTTGTGCGCGAGGGTCAGCTTCAGCGGCCCCAGGACCTCGATCTCCTCCCCCGCGGTCAGGTGGGCCTCGATCGCGGCCTTGGCGGCCTGGTCGGCGCCGACGACGAGTCCGCAGAGAGCGCCGGCGCGACACCAGGCGCGGGCGGTGGCGCTCATTCGAGGATCGCGCCGACCAGGATGCGCTGAAGCAGGACCAGGACGATGATCCCCAGCATCGGGCTGAGGTCGATCATCATCGCGCCGCCGCCGATCGGCCGCAGGATCCGGCGGAAGACGTTGAGGTACGGATTCGTCGTCTCGGTGATGAAGTCGAGGACCGAGCGCAGCCACGGGCGGTAGGGCATCCGCGGGACGAAGGAGATGACGATGTTGGCGAAGATCAGGATGATGTAGACGGTGATCACGCCGCTGACGTAATCGGCCACGTCGCCGCGGTTCAGCGCCAGCGGGATCATCCCTTCATCCTCTCCAGCGAGGCGCGGACGGCGGCCTCGAAGGCCGCGCGGGCGCCCTCGCGGTCAAGAGCTTCGAGCCCCGCTTCGGTGCTGCCGCCCGGCGAGGCGACCGCGCGGCGCAGGTCCGCCGGGTGGCGGATTCGCAGCAGCTCCGCGGTGCCCAGGGTCGTCTCGACGACCAGCTCCCGCGCCAGCTCCTCGTCGAGCCCGGCGGCGGCGCCGGCGTCGGCCAGCGACTCGACCGCCAGCGCCACGTAAGCCGGCGCGCAACCCATGATCGCGGTTGCCTGGTCGAAGTCCCCGTCGGGGATCTCGACCACGTGCCCGAGCAGGCTCAGCTTCTCGCGCACCTCGGGGCTGGCCGCGCCGGTCACGCAGAGCACGCCGCGGCGGACCTCGACGCCGACGTTTGGCATCACCCGCAGCACCTCCGACCCGGGCAGGGCGTTCTGCAGGCGGGTCAGCGGGGTCGCCGCGAGGACGGAGACGACGCTGCGCGCACCCGCCAGCTCCGGCGCCGCGGCCTCGAGCGCCGCGGGCTTCACCGCAAGGACCAGGAAGTCGGCGCGAGCCGCCAGCTCGGCGTTGCTCGCCACCTCGCCACCCAGCTCGGCGGCCAGCTGGGCCGCCCGGCCCGAGCCGCTGTCGGAGAACAGCATGCGCTCGAACTCGCCGGCCCAACCGCGGGCGATGGCGGCAGCCATGCTGCCGGAGCCGACGAAGCCGACGATCATGCCCCGCAGACTAGTGACCGGTCGCTCAGGACTGGTTGAAGAAGCCCTTGTCGATCAGCCTGGCCTTTTCCTCGGCCGAGACCTCGACGTTGCGCGGGGTCAGCAGGAACATCTTCTCGGCGATCCGCTGCATGCCCCCGTCCAGGGCGTAGGTGAGCCCGGAGCAGAAGTCGATCATCCGCTTCGAGAGCTCGTGGTCGGCGGTCTGCAGGTTGAGGATCACCGGCACCGAGCGTTTGAACTGGTCGGCGACCTGCTGGGCGTCGTTGAAGTTCCGCGGGATCACCAGGTGGACCTGGATGTCGTTGCCGCCGTTCTCGACCGGGCGCAGGGTGCGGGTGCGGCTGGCGGCGATCGGCTCGTCGTCGGCGAAGATGTCGTCGATTTCGTCGCGGCGGGGGCGGCGTGAGGTCGGCAGCCGGCGAACCGAGCCGTGGTCGCGTTCGCGACGGGCTTCGAAGACTTCCTCGGTCCCGGTCTCGGGCTCGAATTCGTCCTCGTATTCGGGGCCGTAGTCGTGGTCCTCGGCGAGGCCGAAGTAAACGAGTGCTCTATGCCAGGTATCGCGCAGGGCCATATGTGATCGGTGATTCGGCCTCCGCGGGCCGACTCCTTTACTCGATTTATCCCAGATTAGCGCCGTTTGCCACAAATACGGCGGTCCCGAGACGGATGATCGTGGCCCCCTCCTCGACCGCCGCGCGCCAGTCCTGCGAGGTGCCCATCGAGAGCCGCTCCAGGCCGTGCTCGGCGGCCAGCTCGGCGAGCCGGGCGAAGTGCGGGCGCGAGGCCTCGGGGTCCTGGCTGAACGGCGGCATCGTCATCAGCCCGCCCACTCGGACCGGGCAGCGGGCGATGAACTCGCCCAGCGCGGCCGGCGCCACCCCGCCCTTCCCCTCCTCGCCGGCGACGTTGACCTCGACCAGCACCTCGGTCTCCGTGGTTCCATGGCGTCCGAGCTGCTCCAGCGCCGAGTCGGTGGCGACCGAGTGGATCAACCGGCAGGCCGGCAGCAGCTGCTTCACCTTGCGGCTCTGCAGGTTGCCGATGAAGTCCCATTCGAAGGCCCCGCCCCAGCGCGCCCGCTTGGCCGCCAGGTCCTGCTGGCGGTTCTCGCCGACCAGGCGGACGCCGGCCTCGGCCAGGGTTCCCATCTCCTCCAGCGGCACGTACTTGGTCGCGATCAGGATTTCGACCCGCTCGCCGACCTGCTCGCGCACCGCCCGCAGGTTGGCGGCCACCGTCTCCGCCTCGATGCCGTGGATCAGCCCCGGCACGGCTCAGCCGACCCCCTCATCGAGCCAGGCGAGACCGGCCTGGCGACCGGTGCGGCCGGCGTCGCGGCGGTGCGAGAAGAAGAGCTCCGCTTCGCAGGCGGTGCAGAGACCCGCCGACTCGACCTCCTCCACCCCGGCCGCGGCGAGCAGGCGTCGCGCCACCTCGTGCAGATCGAGCATGCGGCCGGCGGCGACCCCCTCGCCGAGCCCCGCGAAGGCGCCCAGAACCTCGTCGCCGACCTCGTAGCAGCAGGGCCCGATCCCGGGGCCGACCGCGGCCCGCGTCGCCCCCACCGCTTCGGCGCCGGCGCTGACGATGCCGCCGGCGAGGCCGCGCCAGCCGCAATGCAGCATCGCCAGCCCGCCAGCCCCCGCGAGCGCCACCGGCAGGCAGTCGGCGACGAAGACGAGTCCCGCCCAGCCGGCTTCGGTGACGACCTGGCCGTCGGCTCTCGGCAACCCCCCGCCGCGTGGTTCCAAACGGTCCATATCCGTCCAAAGAGAACCGCGCGAGAGGGGGGTCGATTCCCGTGGTTCCTTGGAGACGAAATCCGCCCGAAAGGAACCACGCGATGGGGGTGGGCGGTGGATCAGGTCGGTGCCGTGCACCTGCCGGGCGAAGGCGATCCGCTCGGGCGCGAGGCCGAGGGCGGCGGCGAGCCGGCGGCGGTTCTCGGCCACCGCGGCGGCGTCGTCGTCGGTGAGGACGCCGAGGTTCAAGCGGTCGAAGGGGGCCTCGCTGACCCCGCCGAGGCGGGTGGAGAAGGCGGCGCGGCCGGTTCCCAGATCGGCCTCCAGCCAGCGCACGCCGTCTCGTTCGCGCCACTCCATCCCGGTAACAAAGCAAAAGCGGCCGCTCAGCCGCCGCGGGCGGCCTCCAGGGCGACCGCCAGCTCCTCCGCGCGGCCGTCGATCTCGCCGTCGAGCTTGCGTCGTTTCGCCTCCGCCAGCCCCCGCCCCACGGCCTTGCCCTGTTTCACGCCGGCCGCGAGCAGGTCGTTCCCGGTGATCTCGAGATCCACCTGACTCCATTTCTGCAGGTACTGATCGAGCCAGTGCGCTCCATGCGCCCGCGCCAGCACCATCTCGACCGCCCCGTACGCGGTCATCAGCGCAACCGCCTCCGAGGGCCGGGCGGGATCGGTCGCGGCCAGCTCGAGCTCTTTGCCCGGCCTGGCGGTCGCCGCGGCGTGGACCACGCGGTTCCGTTCCGCACGGAGCTGCCACAGGGGCAGTTCGAGCAGCTCACCGACCCGCCTTGCCAGCTCGACCCCTCCCTCTCGCAGCTCCAGCAGGCCCCACCCCGAGAGGAGTTCGTAGGCCTCCGGAGCCGAGTCTTCGCCGGCCAGGCGCAGCAGCTCGGCCTCGCGGCGGTCGTCGGTGACCGTGCTGAGATCCGCGGCACGAAGCAGCGCCAGGGTCTTCTCCTCCACCGCGAAGCCGAGGCGCGCCGCATAGCGCGCTGCCCTGATCGCCCTGGTGGGGTCGTCGATGAAGGAGCGGTCGTGCAGCACACGCAGGAGCCGCCTCTCGAGGTCCTCGCGGCCGGCGTGCGGGTCGATCAGCCTCGGCTCTTCCGCCAGCGGGATCGCCATCGCGTTGATCGTGAAGTCTCGCCGCGCGAGGTCGGCCTCGATCGCGGGCGCCGGCTCGACCACCGGCAGGGCGCCGGGATGCGGGTAGGTCTCGGTGCGGGCGCGGGCGATATCGATCTGGTGGCCCTCGAGGTGGAGCTTGGCGGTCCCGAAGCGGTCGTGCTCGGCGATCGTCACCGCGCCGAGCCCCCGCGCCAGCTCAGCCGGGTCGCCGATCACGACCAGGTCGATATCGGAGCGCGGGTGGCGGCGAAGGAGGTCGCGGACCGCGCCGCCGACCAGGTAGACCGGCAAGCCGGCCCCGCCGAAGGTGGCGAGCTCCGGGTAGGCGCGGCCCAGGGCCTCGGCCAGTGACGGGCTTGGCGGCTCGCTGCTCGACATCGCTTCTCCCTACCATGATCGGCTGCGCGGATGGCCAACGGAGCGAGCCGAGAGGACTGGGAGCGGGAGCGGCGGCTTGCACGCCGCGCGGACCGTCGGCGCCAGGTCCGCTGGCGACGACTGATGGCGGGCGGGGCGCTGTTGCTGATCGCCGCCGCGCTCCTCGCCATGCTGACCGGCTCGCTCGGCGGCTCCGCGGGCAGGGTCGGGGCCAGGGCATCGGCGGGTGCCCGCAAGGGCGACGGACGCGACGCGGGCGATGGAAGCGCGGGCGCCGCCGGCGCCGAGGTCCGCAACGCCACCCCGCAACCCGACTGGCGGCCCTACACCGGAGCGGTGCCGATCCTCGAGTACCACGTGCTCGGGAGGCCGCACGGGGAAGTCCCCTACCCGGAACTGTACGTCGGGCGCAGCGACTTCTCGAAGCAGATGGACTGGCTCGAAGATCGGGGCTACGAGGCGGTGACCCTGGAAGCGGCGGAGGAAGCCTGGTACCACGGCGGCACCCTGCCCGCCAAGCCGGTGGTGATCTCCTTCGACGACGGCTACCGGCCGCAGTACACCTTCGCGCTGCCGGAGCTGCGCAAGCACGGCTGGCCCGGCCTGCTCAACCTGAAGGCGGAGGGCTCCGAACTGTACGAAAGCAACGTCAGGGCGATGCTGGCGGCGGGCTGGGAGCTGGCGGCCCACACGATCCACCACCAGGACCTGACCACCCTCGACGGCGAGCAGCTGGCCGAAGAAGTCGCCGGCTCGCGGCGGATCCTGCGCCGCGAATACGGCGCCCCGGTGAAGAACTTCTGCTATCCGGCCGGCCAGTTCGACGAAACCGCGATCGCAGCGGTGGAAGCTGCCGGTTACGTCGGCGCCACGACCGAGATCCCCGGCTCAGCGACCAGGGACCATCCCTACGAACTGGCCCGGATCGAGGTCCTCGGCTCCTGGGGCGTGGAAGGACTTGCCGCCGCCCTGCATTAGGGGCGGACCGCGATCCCGTCCGCCGCCATCCGCCGCTTGGCGTCGCGAACCCGATGCTGGCCGTAGTGGAAGATCGAGGCGCAGAGGACGGCGTCGGCGTGGCCGTCGGAGATTGCCGCACTGAGGTGGGAGAGCTCGCCCGCGCCGCCGGAGGCGATCACCGGCACCCCCACGGCGTCGGCGACGGAACGGGTCAGCTCGATGTCGTAACCGTCCGAGGTTCCGTCGCGGTCCATGCTCGTCAGCAGCACCTCGCCCGCCCCTCGCTCGACCGCCTCCCTGGCCCAGGCAACCGCCTCGCGCCCCTCGACCCGCTTGCGGCCGCCGTTGACGTAGACGCCCCAGGCGCCGCCGTACCAGCCGGCCGGCGCGGCGCAGGTGGGCGAGGCGCTCGCCGGCGCCTCCGCCTCGCGTTTGGCGTCGATCGCGATCACCACGCACTGGGCGCCGAACTGCTCGGCCAGCTCGCTCAGCAGCTCGGGCCGGGCCAGGGCCGCCGAGTTGACCGAGATCTTGTCGGCGCCGGCGTCGAGCACCGCCTGGGCATCCTCCACCGAGCGGATCCCGCCGCCGATCGTGAACGGGATGAAGACGTTGTCGGCGGTCCGCCGCGCCAGCTCGACGATCGTCTCCCGCCTCTCGTGCGAGGCGGTGATGTCGAGGAAGACGAGCTCGTCGGCGCCCTCGGCGTCATACCGTTCGGCCAGCTCGACCGGGTCGCCGGCGTCGCGGATGTCGACGAAGTTGGTCCCCTTGACGACGCGGCCGGCGTCGACGTCGAGGCAGGGTATGACCCGTTTCAGGGACACGGGTTCGGATTACGCAGGAGCCCGTCCCGGTAGGGGTTCCGCTTAACTTTTTTGAGGGGGGTTGGTGGGCGTCTGAGAAGCACTTGGCAAAAAAGTACAAGATGCTCCGCCCCTAACGGGACGGGCTGCTGAGCGCCGCGATGGCCTCGGTGACCGTGAAGCGGCGCTCGTAGAGGGCGCGGCCGACGATCGCGCCTTCGAGATTCGCGGCCTCGGCGGCGAGCTCGGTCAGCGCCTCGAGATCGGCCAGGCTGCCCACGCCGCCGGAGGCGATCAGGCGCGCCTCCGTCGCGGCGGCGATCCGCCGCAGCTCGTCGAGCGCCGGTCCCGCCATCGTCCCGTCCACCTCGATCGCCGTGCAGAGGAAGCGGCGAACACCGCGGGAGCTCAGCTCCGCCACGGCCTCGACCACCCCCTCCTCACCCGCTTTCGTCCATCCCTCCAGGGCGACTCGTCCCCTCCTCGCGTCAACCGAAACCACCACCCGGTCGCCGTGCTCGGCGAGGAGCCCGGCGAGGAACCCGGGATCGCGCAGGGCGGCGGTCCCGATCACCACCCGTTCGGCGCCCGCGTCGAGCAGCGCCGCCACCGCGTCCGCGGCCCGCAGCCCGCCCCCCACCTGGATCGGGCACTCGACCGCGGCGGCGATTCGCCGCACCGCCTCGAGATTGCGCGGCTCCCCCGCCTTCGCGCCGTCGAGGTCGACGACGTGGAGGAACTCGGCCCCTTCGTCCGCCCAGCGCCGCGCCGCGTCGACCGGATCGGCGTCGTAGACCGTCTCCCGCGCGTAGTCGCCTTCGAGCAGCCGCACCGCCTTGCCGCCGCGGATGTCGATGGCCGGGTAGAGGAGCACGGCGCGGCGGCTCAGGCGGCGGTCGGCGCCTTGGCGCAGACCCCGGCGAAATTGGCCAGCAGCCGCAGGCCGGCGGCGCTCGACTTCTCGGGGTGGAACTGGACGCCGAAGACGTTGTCGCGCTCCGCCGCGGCGCAGAAGCGCTCGCCGTAGGCGGCGCTGCCGAGCAGGTCCCCAGGCCGCGGCCGCGCCGCGAAGGAGTGGACGAAGTAGAACGCGGTCTCGCTCGGGATTCCCTCGGCGAGCCGCGAGTCCCGCTCCCAGCGCAGCGGCGCCCAGCCGATGTGCGGGACCTTGAGTCCCCCCGCCTGCAGCCCGCTCACCGGGCCGGGGAGCAGGCCGAGGCCGCCGGCGCCGCCCAGCTCGGTCGTCGAATCGAAGAGCAGCTGCAGGCCGAGGCAGATGCCGAGGATCGGCACCCCGGCGTCGCGGCGCTCGGCGATCAGCTCGTCGAGCCCCAGCTCGCCGATCCGCCGCATCGCCCGCGGGAAGGCGCCGACGCCGGGAAGGATCACCCCGTCGGCGTCGCGCACCGCGGTGGCGTCGTCGGTGATCGTCGCCGTCGCGCCGACGTGCTCGAGTGCCTTCTCGACCGAGCGCAGGTTCCCCATCCCGTAGTCGAGAATTGCGATCCGCGCGCTCATTCGCTCAAGGTTCCCTTGGTCGACGGCACGCCGCTCTCCTCGGGGTCGACCGAGATCGCCACCCGCAGGGCGCGGGCGAAGGCCTTGAAGCTGGCCTCGATCATGTGATGGGCGTTGGTGCCGTAGCGGACGGAGACGTGCAGGGTGAGCTTGGCGCTGTTGGCGACGGCGCGGAAGAACTCCTCCGCCAGCTCGGTGTCGAAGCCGGCGATCGAGGTGACCGGGAGGTCGGCGTCGAAGACGCAGAACGGCCGGCCGGAGATGTCGATCGCGCACTCGGCCAGCGACTCGTCCATCGGCACCAGGGCCGACCCGTAGCGGCGGATGCCGGCGCGGTCGCCCAGCGCCTCGTCGAGCGCCTGGCCGAGGACGATGCCGACGTCCTCGACCGTGTGGTGCGCGCCGGTCTCCAGGTCGCCGCTGGCCTCGACCCGCAGGCCGAGCCGGCCGTGACGGGCCAGCAGGTCGAGCATGTGGTCGAGGAAGCCGACGCCGGTCGCCGCGCTCGCCTCGCCGCCGTCGAGGTCGAGCGCGAGACGGATCCGCGTCTCGGCCGTCTGCCGCTCTCTTGAGGCCTGCCTACTCATCTCGCGCCCTAATCATCGCCGACTCGCCGTGGACGGGGAAGCCCTCCGCGCGGGCGAGGGCGTCGACTTGCGGCGCCAGCGCCGCCGCCGCCCCGGGCGGAACCTCGACCTTGGCGATGCGGCGGCGGAAGGTTGCCGGCCCTAGCGGGCCGGAGAAGCGCCCGGCGCCGCCGGTCGGCAGCACATGGTTGGATCCGGCGACGTAGTCGCCGAAGGCGGTGGCGCCGTAGCGCCCGACGAACACGCAGCCGGCGGTGGCGACGCGGTCGGCGAACAGGGCCGCGTCCTCCTCCATCAGCTGCAGGTGCTCGGGGGCGAAGGCGTTGGCGAAGTCGATCGCATCGCTGAGGTCGGGCACCTGGACCAGGGCCAGCGGCGCCACCTCAACCCCGGGACGCGCCGCCGCGGCGCTCTCGGTGGCGGCGGCGAGCGCGTCCAGCACGTGCTCCTCGACGGCGACGGCGACCAGCTTGCTGTCGGCGCCGTGCTCGGCCTGCGAGCAGAGGTCGAGCGCCGCCCAGTCCGGGTCGACGTCGTGGCCGGCGATCACCATCAGCTCCGATGGACCGGCCAGCGAATCGATGCCGACGGTGCCGTAGACGGCCCGCTTGGCTTCGCGCACCCAGGCGTTGCCGGGACCGGCGATCACATCAACGGGAGCGATCGTCTCGGTTCCGTGGGCGAGCGCGAAGATCGCCTGGGCGCCACCCATCGCGTAGATCTCCTCGACCGCGCAGAGCGCCGCCGCCGCGAGGACCAGACGGTGCAGCGTTCCGTCGGCGCCAGGAGGCGAGGCGAGGACGATTCGGCTGACTTCCGCAACCTGCGCTGGGATCGCGCACATCAACACGCTCGACGGGTAGGCCGCCCGGCCGCCCGGCGCATACACGCCGGCGGCGCCGACCGGCACTTCCCGGAGGGTGACGCTCTGGCCCTGCGGCAGCGAGACCTGGCGCGGCTCGGAGAGCTGGGCCTCGGCCACGGCTCTGATGTTGGTCGCGGCGAGCTCCAATGCCTCGCGCAGCTCCGGCGCGAGCGCCGCGAGCGCCGCGGAGGCCGTCTCGGGCTCCACCCGCAGCGACTCGAGTGGCTGCGCGGTCGCGTCGAAGCGGTTGGTCAGCTCGAGCACCGCAACGTCGCCGTTCTCGCGGACCGCCCGTTCGATCTGCGTCACCTCAACCGACGGCGAGGTGGCGTCGGTCCACTGCCGGATCGCCGCCGCAGTCGCGGCCGCTCCCCCCCACTCGAAGCGACGCGTGTTCACGCGCCCGTCCCTCGGCCGCGGCGGCTCATCCCTCGCTCGCCGCCCGCAGCCGCGCGGTCAGGTCGTCGACCTCTTCGGCCCGCAGCTTGTGGGCGACCCGGTTGGCGACGAAGCGCGCCGTGCACTCGACGATCTCCTCGCGCACCTCGAGCTCGTTCTCCTCCAGCGTGCGGCCGGTGGCGACCAGGTCGACGATCCCGTCGCCGAGGCCGATCAGCGGCGCCAGCTCGACCGACCCCTTGACCTCGATCACTTCCACCTGGCGCCCGGTCGACTCGAAGTGGCGCTCGGCGATCCGCGGGTACTTGGTGGCGATCCGCATCATTCCCAGGCGTCGCTGCGCCTCACCCAGGCGCCGGTCGCCGTGGCGGCCCGCGAGGACCATGCGGCAGCGGCCGTAGCCGAGGTCGAGCAGCTCGTAGACGGCGCGGTCGGATTGCTCCAGCAGCACGTCCTTGCCGGTTATGCCGACGTCGGCGGCGCCGGCCTCGACGTAGGTCGGGACGTCGGAGGGGCGCATGGTCACCAGGGTGAGGCCGTCGACCGCGAAGATCAGCGAGCGCGAGTCGCCCCGCAGCTCGGCGGTCTCGATTCCGGCCGCCTCGAGCAGGTCGAGCGTTTCGCCGAACAGGGCGCCGCGCGGGACCGCCAGCTTCAGCGGTCCCTCTGCCTTGGCGCGGCTGCCGGCGACCTGGAAGCTCACGATCCCGCCCTCTCGCGCCGCGACTCCTCCTCCATCTGGGCGACGTGGACCCGCTCCAGGTAGAGCGCGAAGCCGGCCGCCGGCAGGTCGAGGCCGAAGCGGCCGAGCAGCCCGTCGTAGCGACCGCCGCCGCCCAGCACGTGCCCCAGCGCGGGGTCGTAGACCTCGAGGATCGCGCCGCTGTAGTAGCCGAGGTCGCGCAGCAGGCCGAAATCGATCTGGACGCGGTCGGCGGCGCCGCGCCGGGCGAGCTCCTCGTAGGTCTCCCGCAACCTTGCGATCGCGCGTTCCACCGCCACGCCGCCGAGGCCGTGCGCCAGCTCGAGCACCTCGCTGCCGCCGCGCAGCTGGGAGAGGGCGACGCAGGTGGCGACCTGCTCGGAGCCGATCCCCTCCACCGCGGAGAGCTCGGCCTCCAGTCCGACCAGGTCGTGTGTGGCGAGGCGGGCGAGGATGGAGTCGCGCGCCTCCCCTTCGACCCCGAGCTCGATCAGCAGCTGGCGGTAGAGGTCGGCGTCGCCGAGGCCGATCACAGCCCGGTCCAGGCCGGCGGCGTCGAGCGCCGCCTCCAGGACCTCGATCACCTCGATCGTCCCCGCCGGCGCCGGGGCGCCGATCAGCTCGACGCCGGCCTGGACGAACTCGCGCATCTGGCCCCGCTGCGGGCGCACCGCGCGGTAGGCGCTGGCCAGGTAGCAGAGGCGGATCGGTGGATCGGCGCCGGCGTAGCGGCTGGCGATGAGCCGGGCGATCGGGATCGTCATGTCGGAGCGCAGCGCCAGCAGATCGCCGTTCTCGTCGAAGAACCGGTAGGTGCCGCCCCCGGGACGGCCCTCGCCGCGCGCCAGGACCTCGTCGTACTCGATCGCCGGCGTCGCCACCTCGCCGTAACCGCGGCCTTCGAAGACCTCGAGCAGCGCCCGGTGGAGGCGGCGCAGCTCGCGCATCTCGTCCGGCAGCACGTCGCGGGTGCCTGGTGGAATCGGGTGAATCATCGGCTGGACCTTACGAGAACGCCGGCCGGAGACCCGCTAGGCAGGGACCTCGGCGGAGACCCGCTCGATCTGGGCGCCGAGGGCGCGCAGGCGATCGTCGATCTGCTCGTAGCCGCGATCGATCTGGACGATGTTGCCGATCTCCGAGGTCCCCTCGGCCGCGAGGGCAGCGATGAGCATCGCCATCCCGGCGCGAATGTCGGGGCTCTCGACCCGCTCGCCGTGAAGACGGCTCGGTCCGCTGACGATCGCCCGGTGGGGATCGCAGAGCAGGATCCGAGCGCCCATCGCGACCAGCTTGTCGACGAAGAAGAGGCGGTTCTCGAACATCTTCTCGAAGATCAGGACCTCGCCCTTTGCCTGGGTGGCGAGGGCGACGACGATCGAGGTGAGGTCTGCCGGGAAGGCGGGCCAGGGGCCGTCCTCGACCTTCGGGATCGCGTCCCCGAGGTCGGCTTCGATCTCCAGTTCCTGGCCCGGCGGGACGAGGATGTCGGTGCCCTCGACCTCGGAGCGCAGGCCGAGGCGGCGGAACTGGCGGCGCACCATCGTCAGGTCGGCCGGCTCGACGTCGCGGATCCGCACCTCGCCGCCGGTCGCCGCCGCCAGCGCCATGAAGCTGCCGACCTCGATGTGATCGGCCGAGATCGAGTGCTCGGCGCCGCCGAGGCTCTCGCGCCCATTGACCGTCATCACGTTGGAGCCGACGCCGTCGACCCGCGCCCCCATCTTGGTCAGCAGGCGCGCCAGGTCCTGGACGTGGGGCTCGCAGGCGGCGTTGGAGATCGTCGTCGGGCCGGGCGTCAGGGCGGCCGCCATCAAGGCGTTCTCGGTCCCCATCACCGAGGGCTCGTCCATGAAGATTTCGCAGGCCCGCAGGCCACCCGGCGCGCTGATCTCGATCCAGCGGTTGCCATCGACGGACGCGCCGAGATCGCGGAAGGCGTCGAGGTGGGCGTCCAGCCGCCGGCGGCCGATGAAATCGCCACCCGGCGGCGGCATCTGGGCGGCGCCGAAGCGGGCCAGCAACGGGCCCGCGAGCAGAAACGAGGCGCGGATGCGACGCGAGAGCTCCTCGTCGACGGCGGGCTCGGAGACCCCCCGCGCGCAGAGCCGGATGCTGTTGTCCGCGACCCAGGCCGCCTCGACCCCGAGACGCTCCAGCAGCGCGATCTGCGCCTCGGTGTCGCGAATTCGCGGCACCCGGTGCAGCAGCACCTCCTCCTCGGTCAGCAGGCAGGCGGCGAGGATCGGCAGCGCGGCGTTCTTGTTGCCGGCCACCGTCAGCTCGCCGGAGAGCGGCGCGCCGCCCTGGATCACGAACTTCTCCATGGTCGGGCAAGGGTAACGACCGCCCTGGCTGCCGCGCGAAAATCCCGCGCCCGAAGCGCCATCGCACTCCGGGTCCGCTCCGCGCCCGGACACCAAGCCCTTGGACAACGGCCTCAAAACCCGTAGGATCCTGTGTGCGAGACGTCACGGAGCGTGGTCGAGCACCACGGCGAAACTCTCGAGGACCGTCTCTGATCGCGCTTCTGGGGTTTCGCAGCGCTACTGGTTCCAGTAGCGCTGCGGCGTGTCTGGGGTCTCTACCACAGTCGTCGGATTTCCCAGTCCAGAGCCAAAAGCGGGGCAACGCTGCAAACGGGATTGCAGAATCGCCGATCTGTCCGAGCCCCTCCGTACTCTCGAACCCATGTTCGATTCTAAGCAAACGCTAACGGGACGGCTAGCCGACACCGTCGACCTCATGATCGATTTCGCGACCCTCGGCGAGTACGGCCTCGAACCCGTCGAGAACGCCCGCCGCAACTGCGAAGCACGTCCACATCGCGAAACCTTCAAAGAGGTCCTCTTCCCCAATCAATGCGGTCCGCGCCTCTGACTGGCGGGGAGGCGAGGGGGTCGAGGGGCAAGCAGCGCGCCCCCATCGGCCACCGCAGCCCGCGCCAGTCAGAGGCGCGGACCGCTAAAGAAGAACCGGCGGCGACCTACTCTCCCAGGAGGTTGCCCTCCAAGTACCATCGGCGCTGAGAGGCTTAACTGCTCTGTTCGGAATGGGAAGAGGTGTCTCCCTCTCGCTATGCGCCACCGGAAATTTTGCGAGACAACCGCCCCGGTGGAGCTTGAAAACCGCACAAGGCCTCAAGGTAATAATCAATAAATATCCGTCAAGCCCTCGACCCATTAGTACCGGTCGGCTGAGCACATTGCTGCGCTTACACCGCCGGCCTATCAACCTGGTGGTCTACCAGGGGTCTTACTCCCTCAAGGGGATGGGAGAGCTTATCTCGAGGACGGCTTCCCGCTTAGATGCTTT
>DATAEW010000025.1:0-45666 GCA_036257815.1 Solirubrobacterales bacterium | reverse complement strand
GATCTACTCCGCGGTGAAGATCGAGATGGCCGGAGACGAGGACCGCGAGGCGACCGAGCTGGTCTGCGAGGTCCAGCAGCACCTCGGCGACGACCGGGTCCGGACCGTCGCGATGGACGCCACCGACGGCATCGAGCGCGGCGCCATCGTCACCGACACCGGTGGCCCGATCACGGTTCCGGTCGGCGACGCGACCCTCGGCCGCATCTTCAACCTGCTCGGCGAGCCGATCGACAACGGCGAGGAGATCGGGGACGTGGAGCGCTGGCCGATCCACCGGCCGGCTCCGAAGGCCTCCGACCTGACCCCGACCCAGGAGATCCTCGAGACCGGGATCAAGGTCATCGACCTCCTCGCTCCCTACGCGAAAGGCGGCAAGGTCGGGCTCTTCGGCGGCGCCGGCGTCGGCAAGACCGTCCTGATCCAGGAGCTGATCCGCAACATCGCCGAGGAGCACTCCGGCCTCTCCGCCTTCTGCGGCGTCGGGGAGCGCTCGCGCGAGGGCAACGACCTCTGGATCGAGATGAAAGAGTCGGGCGTGATCGACAAGACCATGCTCGTCTTCGGCCAGATGAACGAGCCTCCGGGCGCGCGCCTGCGCGTCGCCCTCTCCGGGCTGACGATGGCCGAGTACTACCGCGAGCAGGGCGGCCAGGACGTGCTCCTGTTCATCGACAACATCTTCCGCTTCGTCCAGGCGGGCTCCGAGGTCTCGGCGCTGCTCGGGAGGATGCCCTCGGCGGTCGGCTACCAGCCGACGCTGGAGACCGAGATGGGCGGCCTGCAGGAGCGGATCACCTCGACCGCGCGCGGCTCGGTCACCTCGATCCAGGCCGTCTACGTGCCGGCCGACGACCTCACCGACCCGGCCCCGGCGTCGGTGTTCGCCCACCTCAACGCGACCACGACCCTTTCCCGGTCGATCTCCGAGAAAGGGATCTACCCGGCGGTCGACCCGCTCGACTCGACCTCGACGATCCTCAAGCCCGAGGTCGTCGGCGACGAGCACTACCGGACCGCGACCGAGGTCCAGGAGGTGCTGCAGCGATACCGCGAGCTGCAGGACATCATCGCCATCCTCGGCATCGACGAGCTCTCCGACGAGGACAAGCAGACGGTGGCCCGCGCCCGCAAGATCGAGCGCTTCCTCAGCCAGCCGTTCTTCGTCGCCGAGCAGTTCACCGGCCGCAGCGGCGAGTACGTGCCGGTCGCCGAGACCGTGCGCGGCTTCCGCGAGATCCTCGACGGCGAGCACGACGACCTCTCGGAGGGCGCCTTCTACATGCAGGGCTCGATCGACCAGGTGCTCGAGAACGCCAAGGCCGGCGCCGCCGCATAGGGAGGGACCGTGGCCGCCGAGCACATGGTCGACGTCGAGGTCCTCACCCCGGAGGGTGAGGTCTGGAGCGGCGAGGCGCTCCAGGTCTCGACCCGGACCGAGGTCGGCGAAGTCGGCATCCTCGCCAACCACGCGCCGCTGCTGGCGGCGCTGCGGCCGACCGAGCTGCGGCTGCGGGTCTCCGACGGCGAGACGCGCCGCTACGCCCAGGCCCACGGCTGGCTGCAGGTCTACGGCAACCGGGCGCGATTGCTGATCGAGGAGGCGATCCCGCCCGAGGAGCTCGACGCGGGGGTGCTGAAAGAACAGCTCGCCGACGCCGAACGCCGGCTCGCCGAGAGCGAGAAGGGCAGCGCCGACTTCGGCCGGGCGCAGAAAGACCGCGACCGGGCCGAGGCGTTCCTGGCTATAAGTCAGGGATGACCCCGGATCAGGCCGGCCGTACCGAGCTGGTCGCGCTTGCGCAGCGGCTGATCTCCTACGAGACCTGCGAGCCGGAAGCGATTGCCGAAGCGGCCGGGTTCGTCAAGGGCTGGCTGGAGGCACGCGGGATCGAGGCCGAGCGCGACGAGGTGCGCGGCCTGCCGGTCGTCAAGGCGGAGGTCGGCCCGGAGTTGGCGCCGACCGTCGTCCTGCACGGGCACCTCGACGTCGTTCCGGGGTTGACCGGCCAGTTCGAGCCGCGGATCGAGGGCGATCGGCTCTACGGCCGTGGCGCCTACGACATGAAGGGCGCGATCGCGGCGATGCTGCTCACCTTCGCCGACCTGCGCGACCAGGACGGGGTGCGGGTGCGGCTGGGGATCGTCGGCGACGAGGAGTCCGAGGAGGAGGCCGAGCGCGGCTCCGACCACCTGGTCGACAGCGGCTTCACCGGCGATTTCGCGGTCACCGGCGAGCCCACCGACCTGCACATCGGGGTCGAGGCCAAGGGGGTGCTGGCGCTGCGGCTGGAGGTCGGCGGCCGGTCCGCCCACGGAGCGACCCCCTGGCTGGGGGAAAACGCCATTCTCAGCGCGGTCGACGTTTTCCGCACTATCGAGTCGCTACCGTTTGCCCGGCACAGCTCGGAGCTGTTCGACCGCCCCTCGATCAACCTGGGCCGGATCTGGGGCGGGGACGCGCTGAACAAGGTGCCCGACCGATGCGTGATCGACGTAGACATCCGCTACCTGCCCGACCAGGACCCGGCGGCGATCCTGGAACAGGTTCGCGGGATCGCCGGGATCGAGGTCACCTCGCTGCTGACCCGGCCGCCGGCGACGGTCGATCGCGAGTCGGCCTTCGTGCAGGCGCTGCGCGCGGCGGCCGAGGCGCACCACGACGGCGAGCCGATGAGCGTCGGGCGCGACGGCGCCTCCGACGCGGTGTCCTTCCTGCGGGTCGGGGTGCCGGCGGTCGAGTTCGGGCCGGTCGGCGACGGCCACCACGGGCCCGAGGAGTGGGTCTCGATCTCCTCGCTGGAGACCTACCGGCAGGCGCTCGACTCGTTCCTGCGGGCGATTCCGGGCCGGCTGGGCGATGAGTGAGCTGCTGGGGCCTGCCTGGGGCCCGAAGAAGCCGCTCCCGGGCGGCGACTCCGAGCCACCGCCGAAGCCGAAGCGCTACTGGTGGCGCTTCACCCTGGCCTCGGTCCTGATCGTCGCCGTCTCCGCCGCCGCGACCGCGACCGGCGTGCTGCTCTATGTCGACAGCATCGCCCACGCCCTCGGCCACAACAACCACCTCCACAACAAACTCCACAGCGCGCTCGCCCAGATCGACTCCGGCGAACCGCAGACGATCCTCATCCTCGGCTCCGACAAACGGGCCGGGGTCGAATTCGAAGAAGACCCCGGGCGCTCGGACACGACGATCCTGCTGCGGATCGACCCCGACCAGGGCCGGATCGCGGTGATGTCGATCCCCCGCGACCTGAAGGTCGAGATCCCCGGCTTCGGGACCGAAAAGTTCAACGCCGCCTACAGCTACGGCGGCCCGAAGCTGACCCTGCAGGTGATCAAGGAACTGACCGGGCTGAGGATCAGCCACGTCGTCAACGTCGACTTCCTCGGCTTCGTCCGTGCCGTCGACGCGATCGGTTGCGTCTACACCGACGTCGACCGCCGCTACTACCACTCCAACCTCGGCCTGCCGCCCTCCGAACAGTATGCGGAAATCAACATCCAGCCGGGCTACCAGCTGCTCTGCGGCAAAAAAGCGCTGGAGTACGTGCGATACCGCCATACCGATACCGACATCGTCCGCTCGGCCCGCCAGCAGTCGTTCATCAGCGATGCCCGCCACCAGGTCTCGCTCAACGACCTGCTGTTCGACCAGCAGCACCTGATCGACATCTTCACCGAATACACCCAGTCCGACATCAGCCACAGCACCGAACTGCTGGAAGTCCTGAAACTCGCCGCCGCCGCGCGCAACGCCTCGATCGACCAGATCCACTTCCCGGCCGAACTCAGCCCCAGCTTCGTCTACTCGACGGAGCCGCAGATCCACCACGCGGTCGAAGAATTCCTCGGCGAAGCGGGTTCCGACGGCGAATTCCCCGAAAAGAGCTTCGCCGCCGGCGGGAAGAAGAAAGGGGCGAAGCGCAAGCACGGGACGAAGAAGAAGAAGCCGATGGTCAAGGTGGAGCCGCCGGGGAGCGACGGCCTGGTTTCGGCTCGGGAAGCCGGCGAAGCCGAGGCGAAGGTCCTCGTCCGCCACGTCGGCGGCGGCTTTCCCGTGTTCTATCCGACGCGCCTTCCCTCCGGGGCGGCCTACGTGGAAACCAACCCCTACGAGCACATCGTGGACCCGCGCTTCTACCACTTCAAGGACACCGACGGCAACCGCCACGCGGCCTACCGGATGGTCTCCACCTACCAGCCCGAATACGAACTCAACTACTTCGGCATCCAGGGCGTCCAGGGCTGGGCCGACCTCCCGATCCTCGACAACCCGAGCGAAACGCGAACCATCCACGGCCGCGAATACGACATCTACGTCGACGGTGAAAACGTCAAGCTGGTCGCCTGGCACCGCGGCGACAACACCTACTGGGTTTCCAACAGCCTGCAGCAGGGGCTGACCAACGAGCAGATGATTGGCATCGCCCGCTCCGCGAAGGTGATCCTGCCGGAGAAGAAGCGGAACAAGCAGGGAGGGAAGGACGGATGAGCGAGGGACGCGAGGCGGTCGGCGTGATCGGCGTCGGCTGGGTGGGTCTGGTGACCGCGGTCTGCTTCGCCGAGCTGGGACACCGGGTGATCGCCCGCGACATCGACGCGGCAAAGGTCGAGGCGCTCTCGCGGGGCGAGACGACGATCCACGAGCCCGGCCTGGAGGAGATGCTGCGCCGCAACGCCGAGCGGATCGCCTTCACCACCGAGATGCCCGAGCTGCTGGACGGCGCTCGCCTGCTCTTCGTCTGCGTCGACACCCCGCCCACCCACTCCGGCGACGCCGACCTCTCGCGGGTCCGCTCGGTGGTCGCCGAGCTGCCGCGCGACAGCGAGCACGCGCTGGTGATGAAGAGCACCGTGCCGGCGGGGACGGGCGAGTCGATCCGCCGCGAGATGCCCGGCCTCGCCTACGTCTCCTGCCCCGAGTTCCTCAAGGAGGGCTCGGCCGTCGCGGACTTCATGAGCCCCGACCGGGTGGTGATCGGCGCCGACCCCGGCGACGAGGGTGCGGCCGAGGCGGTCGAACGCCTCTACGAGCCGCTCGGCGGCGAGATCCTGCGCACCGACGTCGCCAGCGCCGAGATGATCAAGCTCGCCTCCAACGCCTTCCTGGCGACCAAGATCTCCTTCATCAACGAGATCGCCAACGTCTGCGAGGAGGTCGGCGCCGACGTCACCGAGGTGGCGCGGGGAATGGGCCTCGACAACCGCATCGGCTCAGCCTTCCTGCGGGCGGGGATCGGCTATGGGGGTTCGTGTTTTCCAAAGGATTTGAAAGCGCTCAAGCAGCTAGCGGGCAACACCGGCTACCACTTCCAGTTGCTGACCGCGGTCATCGAGGTGAACGAGCTGCAGAAGCGACGGGTGGTCAGCAAGCTGCAGAAGCACCTTGGATCGCTGGTCGGCAAACGGGTCGCTCTCCTCGGGCTCGCGTTCAAGGCCGACACGGACGATATGAGGGAGGCCGCCAGCCTCGTGTTGGCCGCACGACTACAGGGGGAGGGAGCCGAAGTCGTCGGCTATGACCCGGTCGCCGTCGAGCGAGCCAGACCTCTGCTGGGATCTGTCGAGATGGCCGGTTCTGCGCTCGAGGCCCTGGGCGGTGCCGATGCGGCCGTCCTCGTCACCGAGTGGAGCGAGTTCGCCGACCTCGACTGGGCCGAGGCGGCGGCGCGGATGGTTCGTCCGCTGCTGGTCGACGGCCGCAACTTCCTCGAGCCGGAGAAGCTGCGCGCCGCGGGCTTCGCCTATGAGGGCATCGGTCGCTATTTCCAAACCGAACCCACTCCCACGCCGTCCTAGTGCGCCTGACCAAGCGAGGCAAGGACACAGGGAGCGTGGCGTGCGTTGCACGCGAGCGACCGAGGACGCCGCATCGCGCCGGTCAGGGGCGCTAGGACATGCAGGCGATCGTCCTCGTCGGCGGCGAAGGGACGCGGCTGCGCCCGCTCACCGAGGAGATCCCGAAGCCGGCGCTGACCCTGGTCGACCGGCCGTTGCTCGCCTACACGATCGAGTGGCTGGCCGCCCACGGGGTGACCGAGGCGGTGCTTGCCTGCGGATTCAAACCCGACGCGCTGCGCGAAGCGCTGGGTGACAGCGAACACGGCGGGGTGCGGCTGACCTACGTGGTCGAGCCCGACCGCCGCGGCACCGCCGGGGCGATCCGCTTCGCCGCCGATGCGCTCGGCGACGCTCTCGACGACCGCTTCCTGGCGCTCAACGGCGACGTCCTCACCGACCTCGACCTGACGGCGCTGGTCGTCTCGCACGGCGAGCGCGGCGCCCGCGCCAGCATCGCCCTGCACCCGGTCGAGGACTCCGCCGCCTACGGCCTCGTCCGCACCGCGCCCGACGGCGCCGTCGAGGAGTTCGTCGAGAAGACGGGGGAGCCGGTGCCGGGGGAGATCAACGCCGGCGCCTACTTCCTCGAGCGCTCGGTGCTCGACCTGATCCCGCCCGAGCGCGAGGTCTCGATCGAGCGCGAGGTCTTTCCGCGCCTGATCGGCCAGGGTCTTTCGGCGCTGCTGCTTGGCGGCTACTGGATGGACATCGGGACCCCCGAGCGCTACCTGCAGGCGAGCTGGGACATCCTCGAGGGCAGGGTGGAGACCGGGGTCGCCCCAACCGCGCCGGGACTCCTCGTGGCCGCCGACGCCGCGGTGGCGGTCGAGGCCAGGGTCGGCCCCCGGGCCGTGGTCGCCGCCGGCTGCCGGGTGGCCGCCGGGGCGGCGGTCCGCGGCTCGGTGCTGCTCGAGGGCAGCGCGGTGGGGGAGGGGGCGCGCCTCGACGGCTCGATCCTCGCCCCCGGCGCCAGCGTGGCCGCCGGCGCCGAGCTGCGCGACGCGGTCGTGGGGCGGGATTGAGCTCGTCGGACGAGCCTGAAAGAGTGCGGGTCCCGCGCGAATGATCGACGATGTCCTCGGCATACCGGACCAGCTGCGCGACGCCCTCTGGCGGGTGGAAACGGCGCGCCTGCAGGCCGGCGAGGCGGCAGGTGTCCTGGTCTGCGGGATGGGCGGCTCGGCGATCGGTGGCGATCTCGCCGCGGCGACGCTCGGCGAGCGGCTCACCCGGCCCCTGGTCACCGTCCGCGGCTACGAGCTGCCGAGCTGGGCGACCCCCGAGTGGACCGTGCTCTGCTCGAGCTACTCGGGGGCGACCGAGGAGACGCTGGCCTGCTTCGCCGCCGCCGAGGCGCTGGGCGCCCGCCGCATCGTCGCCAGCACCGGCGGGCCGCTGGTTGAGGGGGCGCGCGAGGCCGGGGTGCCGGTCGTCGGCCTGCCGGGGATCTTCCAGCCGCGCGCGGCGGTCGCCTACATGTTCGCGGTCGCCGCCGAGGTCGCCGCGCTGGCCGGCGTCGCGCCGCGCATCTATACCGAGATCGATGCCGCCGCCTCCTTCCTGGAGTCCGAACGGGACTCGCTGCGGTTCCGGGCCGGCGAGATCGGCGGCCTGCTGGAGGGGACCGCGCCGGTCGTCTACGGCGCCGACCTGACCGCCCCGGTGGCGCGGCGCTGGAAGACGCAGCTGAACGAGAACGCGAAGCTGCCGGCCTTCTTCTCGGAGCTCCCCGAGGCCGACCACAACGAGATCTGCGGCTGGACCGACGGCAAGGAGGCCGCCGGCCTCTCGGCGGCCTTTCTCGAGGACCGCGACCAGCACCCCCGCGAGGCGCGCCGCTTCGAGCTCACCGCCGAGGCGGTGAGCGAGTCCGGGGCGCCCGCCGTGCGCATCGAGAGCGCCGGAGAGACCCGTGCCGCCCGCCTGCTCTGGACGACGATGCTCGGCGACCTGGTCTCACTCGAGCTGGCCACGAGCCGCGGCGTCGATCCGCTGGCGGTCGAGGCGCTGGACAGGCTCAAGCAGGCGATGAAGGACTGACGTCCGATAGCGTGCCGGCGATGCGCGCGATGGTCCTCGCAGCCGGTCTGGGCACCCGCCTGCGGCCCCTCACCTACGAGATGCCGAAGCCGATGGTGCCGGTCCTCAACCGACCGGTGATGGAGCACATCCTGCGCCTGCTCGCCCGTCACGGCTTCACCGAGACGGTCGCCAACCTGCACTGGTTCCCCGAGCTGATCAGGGGGCATTTCGGCGACGGCGGGGAGCTCGGCGTGAAGCTCTCCTACAGCCCCGAGGAGCGGCTGCTCGGGACCTCCGGCGGGGTGCGCAACGCCGCCGAGTTCCTCGGCGACTCGTTCCTGGTGATCTCCGGGGACGCGCTGACCGACCTCGACCTGACCGCGATGCGCGAGTTCCACGAGTCCCACGACGGGATCGCCACCCTGGCCACCAAGCGAGTCCAGGACACGACCCAGTTCGGCGTCGCGCTGACCGGCTCCGACGGCCGCATCCAGGGTTTTCAGGAGAAGCCGCAACCAGCCGAAGCCCTCTCCGACCTCGCCAACTGCGGCATCTACATGTTCCGCTCCGAGATCTTCGACTTCTTCCCCGCCCCCGGCACCAGCCGGGCGGCGGCGGAGGGCGACCCCGAGGGCTTCGCCGATTGGGCGCTCGACGTCTTCCCGCGCGTGCTCGAGGCCGACGCCCCGTTCTACTCGCACGAGATCGACGCCTACTGGAACGACATCGGCAATCTCGAGGAGCTGCGGGCCGGCAACCTCGACGCGCTCCACGGCGCGGTCGAGGTCGAGCGGGACGGCGAGCTGGTCGAAGGCTTCCGCAGCGGCTCCCCCGAGGGCGATGAGGGCGAGCTGCGCGGACCGGTGCTGCTCGGCCCCGGCTGCGAGATCGGCGAGGACGTGCGGATCGACGGACCGGCGGTGATCGGCGACCGGGCGCGGATCGGCGCCGGCAGTCGCCTGCGGGAGGTGATCGCCCTGCCGGGGGCCGAGATCCCGGAGCGCTCGGTTCTCGTCGGCGCGATCGCCGCCCGCCGCGGCTGATCGGCCGCGGCGGCATCCCCGCCGCGCCGATGCCGGAGTTTGGGGGTCCATAGACCCCCGAAAGTCCGAAGCGCCTCGCAATCGAGCCAGCCGTGCAGCCTCTGCGTAGAAGACGGGACGCTCTTTTGACGATCTGCGCGCCACGCGTGCGCCGATCCGTCGCAGGATCGCGGCGTGGAGATCCTCGATGCCCTCGCCGCCGCGGTCGCGCCGCCGCTCTGCGCTTCCTGCGGGCGGGCCTGCCGGCCGCGGGCGGTCGTCTGCAACCGCTGCGGACGCCGGCTCGCCGCCGCCGAGCCGCTGCTCGGCAAGGGCCCGCCCGGCCTCGACCGGGCCTGGTCCTCGGCGCCGCACGAGGACGTTGCCCGGGACCTCGTCGCGGCGCTCAAGTTCCGCCGCCTGCTGCCGGTCGCCGAGCTGATGGCGGACCGGATCCACTGGCTGGCGCCGGCCCACATGCTGAGCGGCGCCATCGTGCCCGTGCCGCCGGCCGCGGCCCGCCTGCGCAGCCGCGGCTTCGACCCGGCCGGCGAGCTGGCGGCGGCCTTGGCGGAGCGCCTGGAGGCGACGCCGGATCCCTGCCTGGTCAGGCGGGGTGGCCGCCGTCAGGTGGGACGCCGCCGCGCCCAGCGGCTCGGCCAACCGCCGCGGATCGAGCTGCGCGGCCCGGCGCCCCGCAGCGTGCTGCTGGTCGACGACGTGCTGACCACGGGCGCCACCCTGAGCGCGTGCGCAAAAGTGCTGCGTGCCGCCGGAGCGGCCCGCGTCGTGGCGGTGACCTTCGCCCGCCGCCTCTGAGCCGCCTGAGCAAACTTGCGCTGCTGGTGGACCGGGACCCTGGGCCTGTTGGGCCGGCGCCCCTCTGAGGCCGGTCCCGGTAGGGGTGGAGCGTCTTGTACTTTTTCGGTCGGGCGCGCTGGTGACAGCGAGTGCCGCCCCTGCCGAAAAAGTTAAGCGGAACCCCTGCCGGGACCGGCCTACGGCCGAGACTCGGCGGGCCGGCCGCCTACGGGTGGGATTCGGCGGCCTTGCCCCGCATCTGGTCCACCAGCCGCCGCGTCCTGCTGCGCTTGCGCCGCAGCTCGCGGTGCTTCTTGACCTGCCGCCGCACGTCCTCGGCGAGTTCGCGCACCGAGTGGGCCATGTCCGGCGAGCACTCCCGCGCCCGCAGCGTCGCGCCCTTGAGGTGGAAGGTCGCCTCGGCGACCTGGTTCTCGGCGATCGAGGGATTGCGCTCTTCGGAGAGCACGACGTCGAGCGTCGCGAGGGCGGAGACCTGGCGGCCCAGGCGTTGGAAGCGTTTCCTCACCATCTCACGCAGTTCGTCCGTCACTTCGACGTTCCGGCCCCGAATCTCAATCCGCATGAGTGCCTCCTTGTCGGTTGGGCCAACCAATGTACGCCCGGCCCCCGCTGGGAGCAAGAGATTTTCTGCCGCCCCCACGGTCTCCCGGCAGGGAGCGCCGCTCGCCCCCATCGCACCGCTACCCTTGAAGGCAATGCCAGCGATGGACTTCGTAACCAAGGCCCTGCGCGCGGGGGAGGGTCGGAAATTCAAGGCCTACCAGAAACGCGCCGAGGCGATCAACCGCTTCGAGCCGGAGATGGAAGCCCTCTCCGACGAGGAAATCCGCGAGGAGGCGGACTCGCTGCGCGAGCGGGCCCGGGACGGCAGCTCGCTCGACGACCTGCTGCCGGAGGCATTCGCGCTGACCCGCGAGGCGGCGAAGCGGGCGATCGGCCAGCGCCATTACGACGTCCAGCTGATCGGCGGCATGGTCCTCCACGACGGCGGCATCGCCGAGATGAAGACCGGCGAGGGGAAGACGCTGACCGCGACCCTGGCCGTCTTCCTCAACACGCTGGCCGGCGACAGCGTCCACGTCGTCACCGTCAACGACTACCTGGCGCGCCGCGACGCCGAATGGATGAAGCCGGTCTACGACGCGCTCGGGGTGAGCGTCGACGCGGTCCAGGACGGCGACGACCACGACGCCCGCCAGCACAAATACTCGCTCGACGTCACCTACGGGACCAACTCCGAGTTCGGCTTCGACTACCTGCGCGACAACATGGCGGCGCAGCTCGAGCACTGCGTGCAGCGCGGCCACCACTTCGCGATCGTCGACGAGGTCGACAACATCCTGATCGACGAGGCGCGGACG
The DNA here is from genome assembly GCA_036257815.1 of Solirubrobacterales bacterium. Lineage (GTDB taxonomy): Bacteria > Actinomycetota > Thermoleophilia > Solirubrobacterales > 70-9 > VAYN01. The sequence continues at coordinate 34,592 of DATAEW010000025.1, read as the reverse complement.
CCGCTGATCATCTCCGGCGCCCCCGAACAGGCGGCCCAGACCTATTACACGTTCGCCCGCCTGGCCAAGCAGATGGTCGGCGTGCCGGCGAAAGAGAAGCTGAAATCGCTCGGCGAGTCGCGCGATACCTCCGACGTCGACTACGACTACGAGTACGACGAGAAGCACAAGACCGTCGCCCCGACCGAGCGGGGGGTGAAAAAAGCCGAGGACTTCATCGGCGTCGACAACCTCTCCCTCGGGGAGCACGGCAGCCTGGTCAACCACCTCGTCCAGGCGCTGAAGGCGGAGTCGCTGTACAGGAAAGACGACGACTACGCGGTGATCGACGGCGAGGTGATGATCATCGACGAGTTCACCGGCCGCATCCTCGAGGGCCGCCGCTGGTCGGAGGGCCTGCACCAGGCGGTCGAGGCTAAGGAGGGCGTGGCGATCCGCGAGGAGAACCAGACCCTGGCGACGATCACCCTCCAGAACTACTTCCGGCTCTACGACAAGCTCTCCGGGATGACCGGCACCGCGCTCACCGAGGCGACCGAGTTCATGAAGATCTACGAGATGCCGGTGGTCGAGATCCCGACCAACAAACCGATGGTCCGGCTCGACCAGAACGACCAGATCTTCAAAACCAAGGACGGCAAGTGGAAGGCCGTCCTGCAGGAAATCGTCGAGCGCCACGAGAAGGGCCAGCCGGTGCTCGTCGGCACCGTCTCGGTCGAGGTCTCGGAGATGATCTCCGAGGCGCTGAAGCGCGACGGGATCGCCCACGCGGTGCTGAACGCGAAACCCGAGCACGCCGAACGAGAGGGCGAGCTGATCGCCCAGGCCGGGCGCAAGGGAGCGGTGATGATCGCCACCAACATGGCCGGCCGCGGCGTCGACATCAAGCTCGGCGGCGACGCCGAGCACCTGGCGGTCGGCGAGCTGAAGAAGCAGGGCGTGACCCCCGAGAGCGAGGGCTACGAGGAGGCGCTGGCGGCGAAGACCGCCGAGATGAAACCGCAGTGCGAAGCCGAGGCGGAAGAGATTCGCGAGCGCGGCGGCCTCTTCATCTGCGGCACCGAGCGGCACGAGTCGCGCCGCATCGACAACCAGCTGCGCGGCCGCTCCGGCCGCCAGGGCGACCCGGGGGAGTCGCGCTTCTTCCTCTCCGCCGAAGACGACGTGATCCGCCTCTTCGCCGGCGAACGGATCTACAAAATCCTCGACCGCCTGGGTCCGGTGGACGAGGAGGGCGAAGAGATGCCACTGGAAGCGAAAATGCTCACCAAAACGGTCGAGAACGCCCAGAAAAAGGTCGAGGAGCAGAACTTCCTGATCCGCAAACGCGTCCTCGAGTACGACGACGTGATGAACGAGCAGCGGCGCGTGGTCTACAGGTACCGCCGCGAGATCCTCGAAGGCCGCGACATCTCGGAGAACGCCCGCGACGAGCTCGAGGGCGTGATCGAGCGGCTGGTCGACGAGTACACGGCCGGCGAGCTGCTCGAAGAGTGGGACCTGGAGGAGCTGGAGACCCAGCTGCGCCAGATCTGGCCGGTCAGCGTCGAGGTCGCCTCGCTGGCGCCGGAGACGGTCAACCGCGAGGACCTCAAAGAAGCGCTCGACGACGACGCGATGAACGCCTACGACGAGCGCGAGCAGCAGCTGGGGACGGAGCTGATGCGCTTCCTGGAGCGCTCGATCCTGCTGCAGGTGATCGACAACCGCTGGCGTGAACACCTCTTCGACATGGACTACCTGCGGGAAGGGATCCACCTCCGCGGCTTCGCCCAGATCGACCCCCTAGTCGCCTACAAAAACGAGGGCTTCGCGATGTTCGAGGAGCTGATGCACTCGATCTGGGACGAGTTCAGCAAGCTGATCTTCCGGGCGGAAATCGAAGTCGAACCGGGCCAGGCGGTCGCCGCCGGGGCGACCGAAGCCGCCGAGTTCGACTACTCGGGCGGCACGGCGGAGAGCCAGCCCTCGGCCCTGCAACAGGTCGCCACCGGCGCCGGCGGGGCGATCGACGTCGCCGCCGCCTCCGCCGCGGGCTCCGGCAACGGCGGCTCCGACGTGGTCGAGACCGTGGTCAAGGACGAGCACGACAAACTCGGCCGCAACGACCCCTGCTGGTGTGGCTCGGGCAAGAAGTACAAGAAGTGTCACGGGGCCTAGCCCCGGTCTCGAGTGCCCCGCCGCCACGATCCCGTGAGGGAGTTCATCCGGGCCTTCAACGAGCGCGATCTCGATGCGTTCGTGGCGGTGCTCGATCCGGAGGTCGAGCTGCATTCGATGAAGGGGCTGCGCAAGGGGCGGGAGGCGGCGCGCCTGTGGGCGACGCGGCCGCCGGGCGGGGTGCAGCAGACGATCGAGCTGGAGCAGCTCTACGAGGAAGGGTTGGAGGGGGGAGGGGGAACCGCGGTGGCGCTGGTCCGGCGGGTCTGGCGCTGGGCCGAGGACGGCACCGAGGCGGGCGTCGATGAGATTGCCTGGGCCTTCGAGCTGCGCGACCGCCGGGTGCTCAGCTGGCGGCCCTACGAGGACCGCGCCGAGGCGCTGCGGGCGGCCGGCTTCCACGCCTGACCTGCCGCCACCATGCTTTTTGTAACCCTCTGGGTGACAAAAGGCAAAGGGGGTTCGGGGAGATAAGCTGGGCCAATGGCCGACGCAGCATCGACCGAAGCCGCCGCACCGCGCCTGGCCGCCGTCCGGGAGCAGCTGTCCCTGCTCGCGGACTACCTTTGACCCCGCTGCGCTAGAGGGGGAAGCCGCGCGGCTGGAGGAGGAGATGGGCCGGCCCGGCTTCTGGGACGACCAGGAGAAGGCCGCCGCGACCTCGGCCGCGCACGCTCGGGCGCAACGCCGGCTGAAGATGTTCCAGGGTCTTGAGGGCGATGTCGAGGACCTCGGCGAGCTGACCGAGATGGCGGCCGAGGACGAGGAGATGGCGGCCGAGCTGGAGAGCCAGCTCGGCTCGGTCGAGCGCCGTTTGGCCGAGCTCGAGGAGGCGCGGTTGTTCAGCGGCGCCTACGACGCCGGCGACGCGGTCATCACCGTGCACGCCGGCGCCGGCGGCACCGACTCCCAGGACTGGGCGGAGATCCTCCTGCGCATGTACCTGCGTTGGGCCGAGCGGCGCGGCTTCGCGGTTGAGATGAAGGAGGCCTCGCCCGGCGAGGAGGCCGGCCTCAAGTCGGCGACCTTCATCGCCCGGGGCGAAAACGCCTATGGCCTCTTCGCCGCCGAGCGCGGCGTCCATCGCCTGGTCCGCATCTCGCCCTTCGATTCCTCGGCCCGCCGCCACACGAGCTTCGCCCAGGTCGACGTCGGCCCGCTGGTCGACGGGGACGTCGAGGTCGAGATCGACGACGCCGACCTGCGGATCGACACCTACCGCGCCTCCGGGGCCGGCGGCCAGCACGTCAACAAGACCGACTCCGCGGTGCGGATCACCCACGTCCCGACCGGGGTCGTCGTGCAATGTCAGAACGAGCGCTCCCAGACCCAGAACAAGGCGGTGGCGATGCAGCTCCTGCGCTCGAAGCTGATCGAGCTGGAGGAGCGCAAACGCTCCGAAGAGCTGGCGAAGGCGCGCGGCGAGGTCAAAGACGTCGCCTGGGGCTCGCAGATCCGCAGCTACGTGATGCATCCGTACACGATGGTCAAGGACCACCGCACCGAGCACGAGGTCGGCGACGTGCAACGGGTGCTCGACGGCGACCTAGACGAGTTCGTCCGCGACTACCTGAACAAGACCGCGGCCTCCTCGGCGAACTAGCCAGTGTCCCCATTGACCTACCTCGAGCGCCCGGCCGCCGGCGAGGCCGAGGGGCTGCTGGTGCTCCACCACGGCCGCGGCACCGATGAGCGCGACCTGCTGCCGCTGGCCGATGCGCTCGACCCGGAGCGGCTGCTGCGGGTGGTGACGGCGCGGGCGCCACTGCAACTTCCGGGCTCTCCCGGCTTCCACTGGTACCTCGTGCCGCGGGTCGGCTATCCCGACCCAGACACCTTCTTCGCCGCCCGGGCGGCGCTTGCCGAGCTGCACGATCGGCTCTGGGAGGAGGCCGGGGTGGGGCCCGAGCAGACCGTGCTCGGCGGCTTCTCGATGGGCACGGCGATGAGCTACGCGATGGCGCTGGGGGAGGAGCGGCCCGCGGTCGCCGGGATCCTCGCCTTCAGCGGCTTCGTCCCGACGGTGGAGGGATGGCGGCCGTCGCCGGCCGATCGCCAGGGCACCCGCGTCTTCGTCTCCCACGGCCGCAACGACCCGGTGATCGAGGTCGGTTTTGCCCGGCGCGCCCGCGAGCTGCTGGAGGAGGGCGGCCTGGAGGTCGACTACCACGAGTCCGAGCTCGGTCACCAGATCGAACCGCGCCACCTGCCGCTCGCCTCGGCCTGGCTCGCCGAGGCGCTTTCCCGCTAACGCCCGTCCTGAGCCCGGAGCCGGTGACGACTGGAGCGGTCGTTGCGCTTGATATCGACGTGTTGGTCGAACAGGCCCTCGCAGTGGTCGGGGGCGTCGAGGGCTTGCAGCTCGATCGTCAACTGGCGCGCCGCCAGGACCTTTGCCATCTGCCCCTTGCCGAGGCGCACGGCGTCATGGAAGACGCCCTTGCGAGCGAAGCGCTCGGTCTTCGGGCCGATGTTCAGCGAGCCCTTGCCGCCTCGCAGGCTGTAGCCGACCGAGACCTTGCCGGGTGAGTAGGCGCGGTAGTGGACGACGACGTGGAGCGTCCCGGAGGCCGGGTCGGCGGAGGCCGTGGAGGCGGCCTCGCTCAGCCCGCACTCTTCGCGCGCTTCCTGTTCTTCGACCTCTTCTTCGCAAGCTTCCCGTTGGTCGTCGCCTTCGACTTCTTCGCATTCCGCCAAGGCCTCTTCGAGGGCGCGGTCGCCTTCTTCCTCCTCGCCGGCTTCTTCCTCCTCGCTTTCTTCCTCGCCGTCCAGTTCTTCGACTTCCGCGGCGGGGGCCCTCAGCGAGGGGAGGAGCGGTCCGCCCCCCAGCGGCGCCGCCTGGGCGCCGCGGACGAAGCCGAGCAGCGCCACCAGGGCGACGGTGAGGACGAAGGCGATAAGCCGGACGAGGACCAGGCGGGGACGTCCGTCGGTGCCGGCGGTATGGGCGGTCACGGCCCTTGGATCGGACGGGCGGGGCGACCCCTTTAGCCGCGTGGACGAACGAGCGGCGCTACAGCACTCCCTCGAGGCGCAGCAGCGCCTCCTTCATCGGCAGCCCGCCGCCGTAGCCGCCGAGGGCGCCGCCGCGCCGCAGAACCCGGTGGCAGGGGACGACGACTGGGATCGGGTTGCGCCCGCAGGCGGTCCCGGCGGCGCGCACCGCGCGCTCGTTGCCGGCCCTCGCGGCCACCTCCGTGTAGCTGCGGGTCTGCCCGTAGGGGATCTTCGCGATCGCCCGCAGGACTCGCCGCCGGAAGCCCTCGCTGAGCCGCCAGTCGAGCGGCAGGTCGAAGCGGTCGAGCTTGCCCGCGAAGTAGAGGTCGAGCTCGCGCCGCGCCTCGTCCAGCTCGCCCGGTGCCTCCAGCACCCGGGGCGAGATCCGCTCGGAGAGCTCGACGAGCAGCTCGTCGGGGTCCTGATTCGGCAGCCCGACGCGGATCAGCCCGCGCGGGGTCTGGGCCAGCAGCAGCGGCCCGAACGGCGAGTCGGTGGTCGTGTAGGCGATGTCGAGCAGGCCCTCCGCGGCCGCTCGCTCGGCGAGGCGCTCCAGCGATGCCCTCATGCCAGCTCCCTTCTCAATCGCTTGACTCCCTCGTGCAGGCTGCGGCGGGCGGCCTCGGGGCTGCAGCCGAGCGCGTCGGCGATCTCCGCGTGCGGGAGGTCCCCGGCAAAGCGCAGGGTCACCGCCGCTCGCTGTTTCGGCGGCAGCTCGCGGACCGCGCTCCAGACCCCGTTGTCCTCCGGCAGCTCGGGCTCGTCGCTCGGCTGGCGGTCGCCGAGCTCGCCGAGGTCGGCCACCGGCGTCGGCTGACGGCCCCGAGCGCGGTGGTGGTCGATCGCCTTGCGGTGGGCGATCGTCACCAGCCAGCCGCGCAGGTTGCGCCCGTCGCGCAGCCGCGGGTAGGCGCGCAGGGCGGAGAGGAAGGTCTCCTGGAAGCAGTCCTCCGCTCCCTCGCGTCCGACCGCGCCGCGCAGCACTGCCATCACGTCGCCGGCGTGCTCCTCGATCAGCGTCTGAAACGGTGGCAGATTCCTCACCTCGGGGATTAAACGCGCCGGTGGCGGAGAATGTGAGGTCGCGGGTATGGAGAAGCCGATAACCATCGTTCTGGTCGAGGATGAGGACCTCGTTCGCGCCTCGGTGCGACAGATCCTCGAGGAGCACGGGTTCGCCGTCCGCGGCGAGGCGGCGGGCGCCGCCGCCGGGATCGAGACGGCTCTGCGCGAGAGGCCGCAGCTCTGTCTGGTCGACATCGAGCTGCACGACGGGGACGGGATCGAGGTGGCGCGACGGGTGCACCGCGAGATGCCCGAGACCGCCGTGGTGATCTTCTCCGGCTCCTCGCGGCAGGAGGATCTCCTCGACGCGATCAGGGCGGGGGCCGCCGGCTACCTGCTCAAGGGCATGGACCCCGATCGCCTCGCCCACGCCCTGCGGGGCGTCGTCAACGGCGAGGCGGCGATTCCGCGTCCGTTGATGGCGGCGCTGGTTCAGGAGCTGCAGACGCAGGGGCGCCGGAAGACGATGATCGGGCTCGGCACGCGGGTCGAGCTGACCCGTCGCGAGTGGGAGGTCCTCGACCTGCTCTGCGATCGCCTGGCGACCCGCCAGATCGCCGAGCGGCTCTCCGTCTCCCCGGTCACCGTCCGCAGGCACATCTCCGAGATCGTCCACAAGCTCGGGGTCGATGACCGTGCCCAGGCGGTCGCCCTGGTCGAAGGCCGACTGTAGGGCCGCTGGGTCGTCACACCAGGCCCCGCCGGACCGCTTCGACCGCCGCCTGGGTGCGGTTGGTGGAGCGCAACTTCACCAGCAGGTGGGAGAGGTGGCGCTTCACCGTCGCCACGCTGACGGCCAGTTCGCTGGCGATCTCGGCGTTGCTGCGTCCTCGCGCCAGCAATCGGAGCACCTCCCGCTCTCGACGGGTCAGCTCCGGGGCGCTGGAATTGGCCAGCTCGCCGCGCCGGAGGTCGAGCAGCTCGGCGGCGATGCGGGGGGAGAAGGGGGACGCGCCGTCGGCGGCGACGCGAATTCCGGCGACGATCTCCCCCGGCGGGTCGTCGGTGAGCAGGCAGCCGCAGGCGCCGACGCCGATCGCCGCCGCCACGCGCGCCGCCTCGCCTCGGCGGGTGAGGATGACGATGCGGGCGTCGGGCACGACCTCGCGGATTCGCCGCGTCCCCTCGATGCCCGCGTTGCCGCGCATCGGGATCGCCATCGTGATTATGTCCGGGGCCAGCTCGACCGCGAGCGCGAAGCCCTGCTCGGCGTCGCTGGCCTCGGCGAGGATCCGCAGGCTGTCTTCCTCCAGCAGGTCGCGCACCGCCCGGCGGAGGATCGCGTCTTCGTCGACAAGCAGCACCGAGGGTGAATCGCGGCCGGGATCGCTCATTTTGCTCTGGATATCTCCTGATTTACAGCGCAAATTCATTATTTATGAAAGAGTGAGATCGTGGTTCGCCGGTTGACGATCGCAATCCTCGTCGCGGGTGCGACCACGGTTCTCGTGGCGCCTTCCGCCGAGGCCCGCAGCCGGACCTTCAGGGCGAAGCCCAGCGGCATCACCTGCGTGGCTCAGCAGGTCGGCGAGCCGACGGCGACGCTGCGTTGTGACCTTCCGTTCCTCGGGCGTCGCGCGGTGTTCCTGCGGCAGCAGGGGAAGGCGCAGATCAAGGCGGTCCCGCGTCTGCTCCATCCGCCGCACCCGGCGACGCTCGGCCGCGGGCACGACGCCCGGTACGGGGCGTTCACCTGCACCTCCCTGCGGACCGGTGTCACCTGCCGGGCCGGCAACGGACACGGCTTCACCGTGGGCAGGTCGTTTCAGCTGACCTACTAGCGCCGCTTTCGGCTGGACATCCGTCCAGACCAATGCGCGTTTCGGTACGGCCCGCGGTCCGGGCGGTCGAGAAGAGCCGGCAATGGCGACCTTCTCGAAGCGATGCCTTGCCCTCGCGGTGGCGATGCTGCTGCTCGCGGCTTGCGCTCCCGCGGCGGACGCCGCCTCGCTGCTGGTGAAGTTCCGCGGCGGCGTCGGCACGGGGGAGGCCACGCACACCCTCGCGGTGGGGGGGACGCCCGAGCTTCGTCGGCTGCCGGGGATCGGCGTCAGCGTCGCCTCGGTCGCGCCCGGCGCCTTGCGGGCCGCGCTGGCGAGGCTGCGGCGGGACCCGAAGGTCGCCTTCGCCGAGCCGAACGCGGTCGCCAAGCCGCAGGAGACGGTCCCCGACGACCCCTACTTCCCCCGCGGCAGCTACTCGATCCAGTCCGGCGCCTGGGGTTGGTACCAGACCCACACCACCCAGGCCTGGGACGTCACCAGGGGAGCGGCCGGCACGCTGATCGCGATCCTCGACACCGGCCTGAGGCCGGAATCGCTCGACTTCGGCGGCCAGATCGTTGCCGGCTATGACGTCCTCGACGGCAGCACCGACACGATCGCCAACGCCGGCAGCCACGGCACCTACGTCGCCGGGGTTGCCGGGCTCGCGATCAATACCGCCAGCGGTGGCGCCGGCTACTGCCCCGGCTGCCGGATCATGCCGGTGCAGGTCGGCACCGACTCCGGCGCCAGCTACGCCAACATGGCGGCGGGCATCGTCTGGGCGGCGGACCACGGCGCCCGGGTGATCAACCTCAGCTGGGCCGGCAGCGCTCAGTCCTCGACCCTTGCCGAAGCGGTCGCCTACGCGCGGGCCAAGGGAGCCGTCGTCTTCGCCGCCGCCGGCAACTCGAATTGCGACTGCCCCAGCTATCCCGCCGCGACCCCGGGGGTTCTTGGGGTGGCTGGGATCGGGATGTCCGGCGCGAAGGCCGGCGATTCCAACTACGGAAGCTGGGTCGACCTGGCGGCGCCGGAGGGGAACATGACCGCCTGGCCCTCGCTGAACGGCGCCCCCGGCTACGCGCCGGTGGGTGGGACCTCGATCGCCTCGCCGGCGGCCGCGGGCATCGCCGGACTCCTCTTCTCGGCCGTACCCGGCGTGGGCGGCGAAGCGGTCGAACGCGCGCTCCAGTCCTCCTCGACGCCAACCGCCTTCAGCGTTGGCTACGGGGAGGTCGACGCGATGGCGGCGCTGCGCTCGCTCGGGCTCGCGGATCCGCAGCCGGCCGGCGTTCCCCGCAACGCGATCCCCCCGCGGGTGCTGGTGGAGAGCAACGGGGACGAAGCGACCGCGCCGCTCACCGCCGCCCCGCAGCCGGGACAGGTCCTGGCGCGAGGCCAGGGGGCCTGGACCGGCAGCTCGCCGCTCTCGCTGAGCGCGGTCAGGTGGTACCGCTGCAATCCCGACGGCAGCGCCTGCGCGCAGGTCGGGTCGTCCTGGAAGTACGCGGTCCAGCCCCAAGACAGCGGCTTCGCGATCAAGCTCGCGGTCACCTTCAGCGATCCGGAAGGGAGCACCGTTGCCGCCGCGCCGTTGACCGAACCGGTGGGCGGGAGCACGGCGCCCCCGGCGGCCCCGACCAGCGCTTCGCCGCCGGCGATCTCGGGGATCGCCGAAGAAGGGGAGCTGCTGAGCGCGTCCACCGGGACCTGGTCCGGCTCACCCACGGCATACGGCTTTCAGTGGCGCCGCTGCGACTCCAATGGTGCCAACTGCGCCCCGATCGCCGGCGCGACCGGCCAGGCCTACTCGTTGGCCGCGGCGGACGTCGGCTCGACCCTGCGCGTCGCCGTCACCGCCTCCAACGCGGGGGGAGCGGCGACGGCGGAATCGGCGCCCACCGCGACGGTCGTCGCCAAGCCGGTCGCGCCGCCGCCGACCCAGACCTTGAGCTTCTCCGGCTCCCTGACCCCCAAGGTCTCGAGCCGCGGCTACCAGGTGAGCGTCGGCGGCGGGCTCGCCGATGCCCGACTCTCGTTCAGCGGCTGCAAGGCGCTGACCCTGAGCCTGAAGTCGGCCTGGGGGGCGACCGTGAGCAGCGTCAGCGGTCCCAGCGTGCTGGTGCTCGAGCAGACTCTCGCCGCCGGCAGCTACACCTACGTCGTCAGCGGCGGCGGCCGCTGCTCGTTCGCGCTCACGGTCACCTCCCCGGCGCCCTGAGCGGCGCCGGAACGACGACGGGGCCCCGCGGGGGCCCCGTCGTCGTTGAACAGCGTGGAGTGTGGCTACGGTTCGAACGCGACCTGGTTGTTGATCGCGTCGAAGGTGTCCTTGGCGAGGCCCTGCGTCGCCTTCACCTGTTCGTACCAGACGGTGCCGCCGGAGTTCGATTTGCTCCCGGCGTAGGTGAGGAGCTGCAGGACCGTCAGCGATTTCGCCCCGCCGAAGGCGGCGCTCGTGTCCTCGAGCGTCGTGCAGGCGGGGATGTTCTTGCAGACCTGGGTCAGGTCGATTTTCTGGCCGCCGAGCGGCGTCGGCGCTTTGATCTGGTTGCCGCCGAGGGCGGGATCGCTGAAATAGACGTCAAGCGCCGTCGCCAGCATCTGGCCCTTCAGCATCGCGTTCATCGCCGCTCCGCCGGCGTTGGCGGCCTTGATCACGGTGGTCACGTATTCGGCGACTTTTTTGCAGTTCGCCGTCGGGCTCAGGTCCGCGAACGGCGGGAACAGGCGCAGCCAGGTCCCGGAGTCGCAGACTTTGCTCGTTTCGTGACCGCCGGTGATGATCCCCTGGCCGTTCTTGTTCTGCCAGAAGCCCATCGTCAGGGCGCCGCTCTGGACCGGTCCGCAGACGCGGACCGTGACTTCGTCTTCCAGCGTTTTTTCGCTGTCGACGGTGGTCGTCTGGGCGACATTGGTGTGGTCGACACACCCCGATTTCACCGGGAAGACGATCGTCTCTTCGAACGTCTTCGATTCGCAGAGTTCGCCTTCGAGTTTCGTCGTCGTGCCGTCGACCGTGTCGGTCACTTCGGTGACGCAATTGTCAACCGTCTTCGTCGGTTCGCCCCAGTTGACCGCGGCGGTGCCGCTCGCTTCCCCTTCCGGCGTGTGGGCCGCTTCCGCGTCCCAGCTCGCCGTCGCCTTGTTCGTCTCGGTCGAGCTGGCCGGGGCTTCGGTGTAGAGGCATTCGTAGCCGAATTCTTCGCTGCCGCCGGCTGGGATTTCGGCTTCTTCGCCACCGGTCACCGAGCAGACGGCGCCGGTATCCGCTTCGATTTCGTCGGCTACGTCGACCGTCACCGGCTCCCAGTCGTTCGGATTGGAGACCGTGATCTGGCCTTTGACCAGCCAGCCGCTGTCGACGCCCGCCCCCTTCTTCACTTCGATCGTGTAGTCGAAGGAGGCGTTTTTCCCGGTCGTTTTGACTTCTTCCTTGTCGACCGTCTTTTCGATGCTCCAGGGGAAGGACCGTTCGAACGACGGTTCCGCCGTCTTCGAGACTTCGAGGTCCGCGCCGACGCAGACTTCGACTTCGGCGCTGTCGGATCCTTCGGTTTCGGTGTCGCTGGTCAGGAAGCTGGCTTTGTTGTCGTAGGGCGTGCAGGTTCCCGGTTCGCCCTCGAATTCTTCGCTGTATTCGAAGCTCTTCGGGCTTTCCCCGACTTCGACTTCGCCCAGCAGCCCGTGCAGCGAGTCTTCCACGGTGACGCTTTCGTCTTCGCCTTCGACCACGGCGCTGCTCCAGTCGATTTCGGCTTCCGCTTTCGCTTCGCCTTCGTCGAGCAGCTTGCCGTCGACCGGCTGTTCGGGCCAGCTCACCACGGCGACGTTGGTCTCTTCGCCGCTTTCGGGTTCGCCGCTGTATTCGCAGGTGTAGGGGAAGCCGCGGCTGGATTCGGCTTCGATTTCCGTCCCGCCCGAGCCCCCTTCGACTTCGCAGCTCGCGTTGGCGTCGAGTTCGCCGGCGCCCTTGTAGATCGCGTCTTCGACTTCGACGCCGTTGACCGCGCCGGAGTTCGTGTTGAAGACTTTGACTTCGCCGCTGACCAGCCAGCCGCCGTCGGTGTGCCCGGTTTCGGTCACGGTGACGGTGTAGTTGAAGGTCGCCTTGCCTTCGCTGATTTCAGCTTTGGTCGCGTCGACTTCCTTTTCGATTTCCCATTCATAGAGGCGCTGCAGCGAGGGTTCCGCGGTCTTGCTCGCCGTCAGGTCGTCGGCAGGCGGGATTTCTTCTTCTTCTTCGATTTCGCCGGGGACCACCCAGCAGGTTTCGATGGTTTCGGAGCCCGCTTCCCCTTCCGTGCCGTAGAGCGCCTGGCACTCGGTTTTGTCGTTGATGTGGAGGGTGAGCAGCTGTTCTTCGGCGGCGGGGGCTGAGGTTTCCCAGGTCGCCGTGCCCATCGTCCGTTCGGTGCCGTCGAAGGGGATGTTCCCTTCGTTCCCGCTGCCGGTTTCGCGGTGGAACGAGAAGCAGCCCTCTTCGAGGCAGGCCGGGTCTTCGAAGAACGAGGTATCGAAGCCTTCCGCCCCGGTCCCCGGGGTTTCATCGACGGTGACGGTTTTCGGCAGAGTATTTCCTTCACCTGGGAAGACGCAGTACTCGACCAGGCCCGGGACGCCTTTGGTGCCGCCCGCATCGACGGACTTGAACGTGTAGGTGGACGTTTTCCCGCTCGAGGTCACTCCGGCTTCGACGAGATTGGAGGTCGGCCGGTTCGTCTGGTTCTGGCAGCCGTGTGCTTTTACGTCTGCCCTTGCGCTCGGCGCGACCAGCAGGAGCATCGCCAACGCCGCCGCGGCTGCCACCAAGATGCCCATTAGGTGCGCACGGCGGTGGTCCGGCGCGAGGCGGTTGACGTGCTGCATGACTGGGTTGTCCTTCCTGTAGGCCCGAGTCTCTCCGAGCGGTTCTCACAACAGGTGTCCTGGTACGGGTGAGTATCGAGCGCTGCCTGGGTGCCCACATCGACCGGGTGGATCAATATCCGTTCAAGTACCTGAACGCCCCTATAACTGACCGGCGCGGCGCGTAGAAGTGATGAGCGCTGGGGTCGCATTTCGGTGAATCCCCACGCAGCACCCACCGCGGCAGAGCTTTCAGTCCCATAGGAACGGAAAACTCTGCCACGTGGAGGGTGGGGATCAAGCGTCTACGCTTTCGTGATGCCCGAGCCGGATCAGCCGACCAGGGCTCTGGTCGCCCGCGCGCTGGAGGAGGACCTGGGCTCCGGTGACGTCACCGCCGAGGCGACGGTGCCCGACGATGCCCGCGCCCGTGCTCGCATCGTCCAGAAGCAGGCCGGCGTCGTGTTCGGCTTGGCGGTGGTCGCGGAGACGATGCGGCAGTGCGGCGTCGAGCAGATGGACAATCTCATCGTCGAGGGCCAGTGGCGCGAGGACGTGCCGGCCGAGGTGCTGCTGGCGAGCGGCCCGGCGCGGGGCATCCTCGCCGCCGAGCGGACGGCGCTCAACTTCCTCGGCCACCTCTCCGGCGTCGCCACCTTGACCCACCGCTACGTCGAGGCGGTCGCCGGGACCGGCGCCCGGATCCTCGACACGCGCAAGACCACCCCTGGGATGCGGGGGCTGGAGAAGGCGGCGGTGGCGGCGGGCGGCGGGCGCAACCACCGGATGGGCCTTCACGACGCGATCCTGATCAAGGAGAACCATGCCGCGCTCGCCGGCGGCGTTGCCAGGGCCGTGTACGCGGCCCGCAAGCAGAAGCCCGAACTGGCGGTGGAGATCGAGGTCCGCGACCTCGAAGAGGTCGCCTACGCGCTCGGCACCGGCGCCGACCGGCTGCTGCTCGACAACATGGACCCCGGCACCCTGCGCGAGGCGGTGCGGCTGCGCGACGAGCAGGCCGGCGAGGGCGGGGGACCCTCGCTGGAGGCTTCCGGCGGCGTCACCCTGGAGAACGTGCGCGAGATCGCCGAGACGGGCGTCGACCTCATCTCCGTCGGCGCCCTCACCCACTCCGCCCCGACCCTCGACTTCAGCCTGCTGCTCGAGCCGGCCTGATCGAGCTACTTGAGGAGGCGCGAGAGCCGGCGGTCCTTCAGCACCCGACCGCCGGTCTGCTCACGCGGGCAGTAGTTGGTCTGGTGTTCGGAGAAGAAGACCGCCTCGATCCTCGCCCCGCAGCGTGGGCAGGGCTCGCCCTCGCGCTTGTGGACGCGCAGCGGCATCGGCACCTTGTCGGGTACCTGGGGGCCGATCGTCTCCTCGTAGTGGGCGATCGCATCGCCGAGCACGTGCAGGGCGGCGTGCAGCCGCTCCACCTCCTCGGCCTCCAGCTCGGAGCCTTTTTTGAACGGCGAAAGACGGGCCTCCCAGAGGATCTCGTCGACCCAGGAGCGGCCGATCCCGGCGATGTCCTTCTGGTGGCGCAGCAGCGGGTGCAGGTGGCGCGGCTGGTCGATCGCGGCGGCGAATTCCTCCAGCGGCGGTGGGGGCCAGGCTTCGGGGCCGAGCGTGCTCACCATCTCGTCCGCCGCGACGGCGTCGACGGAGAGCAGCTTGGCCCAGGCGCGCTGCTTGGTGCCGAACTCGCGCAGCCGCAGCTCGCGCCCGTCGGCAAGCCGGACCAGGACGCGCGAGGCGCGATCTTTCGGCGAGGCACGCTTGTCGAAGACACGCAGGCGCCCGGCCGACATCAGGTGGATCAGCAGCGCGAGGTCGCCGAACTCGACCACCGGCATCTTGCCGATCCGGCGCACGCCGGTCAGCTCGCGGCCGACCAGCGCTTCCAGCGGCGGCTCGAAGGTCTTCATCACGTTCATCCCCGGCGCCAGCGCCGACTCGACCTCGGCGCCCTTCAGCGCGCTGTCGAGGCGGCGGGCGACGATCTCGACCTCGGGCAGCTCGGGCATCCGAGGAAAGGCTACGGGGAAGGTCGAGGCGCCTTTCCCAACCATAGGTTTGGAAACGCGCCTATCGCCCGCCCTCTCGCTCCTTTAAACTTCGTTCACGTTCATTCGACCGGTCCGGACCTCGGTCCCGCCGGCGAACATCAGGAAAGGAAGGGCTCATGCAGGAGCTCCCGACGATCCAACCCACTTTCGCGCCGGAGCTGAGCCCGGAGGAGATCGCTGAGATCAGCGACGAGGTGCGCGCGCTCGCGCGGCAGCGCAACGCGGTCATCCTCGCCCACAACTACCAGCTGCCCGAGATCCAGGACGTCGCCAACTACCTCGGCGACTCGCTCGGCCTCTCCCGCCAGGCGGCCGAGACCGACGCCGAGGTGATCGCCTTCTGCGGCGTCCACTTCATGGCCGAGACCGCGTCGATCCTCTCGCCGCGGAAGACCGTGCTGATTCCCGACCTCGACGCCGGCTGCTCGCTCGCCGACTCGATCAGCGCCGAGCAGCTGCGCGCCTGGAAGGCCGAGCACCCGGGCGCGCTCGTCGTCATGTACGTCAACACCTCGGCCGAGGTGAAGGCGGAGACCGACTACTGCGTCACCTCCTCCAACGCCGTCGACGTGGTGCGCCACATCTGGCGCGAGCACGGCCCCGATACCGAGATCCTCTTCGGCCCCGACATGTGGCTCGGCGCCTTCGTCGAGCGCGAGACGGGCCTGGTCGAGGAACCCGAGCGCCGCGGCCGTTTCCATATCTGGGACGGCGAGTGCCATGTCCATGCCGGGATCAGACCGTTGGACATCGTCCGCACCCGGGAGGAACACCCCGACGCGGAGTTCCTGATTCACCCCGAGTGCGGCTGTTCGACCCAGGCGATGGAGTACGTCGCCTCCGGCGACATCGACCCGGAGGGCGTCCACCTGCTCTCCACCTCGGGGATGCAGAAGCACGTCGAAGCGCACCCCGGCGGCGAATTCATCGTCGCCACCGAGAACGGGATGCTCTACCCGCTGCAGCAGGCGGCCCCCCGCGCCAACCTGATTGAGGCGAACCGGATGGCCTACTGCAAGTACATGAAGATGATCACGCTGCCGAAGCTGCGCGACGCGCTGCGTGAGCTGCGGTTCGAGGTCAGCGTGCCGGCGGCGATCGCCGAGCGGGCGCGAGTGCCGATCGAGCGCATGGTCGCGATCGGCTAGTAGTGTCCTGAGTCGTAAGTTCCGCAACACCCCACTTACGACTCAGGACACTAGCCGGTCCATTCGGCGGGGCCGGGAGAGCTTGCTTAACCTTTCTTGATTAAAGCTTCCAGTTGCGCTATGGCTGTCCTGGGCGGGGACCGCAACTGGAAGGAAGCAAATGAACACTGCTCGCAAACTCAGAGCGCTCGGCTCATCCCTGCTCTCACTGCTTGCCGTCGGCGCCGTCTCGGCATCCGCGGCCCAGGCAGGGGAATTCGAAGCCGGTGTCTATCCGGCCACGATCACAGGCCAGAACATCAACGGACCGCATGAAATCACCACCGAACTGGGCGTGATGGGCTGTGCGGTCAACTTCGAAGGTGAACTGACGGAAGCCTCCGAAGATCTGACACTGACGCCGGAATTCCTCAACTGCGTGATCGCTGGCAACCCGGTCGACGTCGCCACGAACGGCTGCGACTTCCGCATCAACGCTGGAGCCACACTCTTCATGGACATGGTTGAAGGGTCCCTGGACGTGATCTGCCCGGAAGGCAACGCGATCACCTTCGGGATCACAGTCGGCGGGGGAGAAGGTTGCCGGATGAAGGTGCCGGAACAGCTCGGCTTGGGCGAAGTCACCCTGAAAAACACAACAATGGCGCAGGACATGGACGTCGTTTTCAACATCGAAGGCATGGCTTACGAACTGGGGCCGAACTGTCCCGTCGCGGGCGCGTTCGCAAACGGCGAATACGCCGGGGAAAGCACATTGCGTGCCCACAACGAAGCGATGGGGACTCCGTTGGGGGTCAAATGACCTGAGCGCAGCCTGAAGGAATCGCCCGCGGGGGGCTTCCCGCGAGGTCGGGATGGCGAAGGTGCCACCTGTCCTCGCGGAAGGCACCCCGCGGGAATGGGATGCCTACCCGAGCGTGATCCGGCCTCCGCCGGGTAGGTAGAAATCTTCATCCAAATCTCAGGTAGCGCTTAGGGATCGGTTAGCAGCAGCGGCAAGGCTCGGCCGACACATCGCCAAGGAGGCCAACGATGCAACCGAAGCAGAGAGTCCTCGTAGTCGCCGACCGGACCGCCGAATCGCCGGAGCTGATCGCCGCGCTGCGCCGCCGCACCGAGGCGGGCCCCGCCGGCTTCACGCTGCTGGTCCCGGCGGCCACCGAGGGCTTCGCCTGGAGCGATAGCACGCAAGCGGCCTGGTCGCGCGCGATCTGTCGCGCCGAACTGGCGGCGTCGCGGATCCGCCACGCCGGGCTCGAGCTCGAGGAGGCGATCGTCGGCGATCCCGATCCCGTGACGGCGGCCGGCGACGCCCGGCACGCGCGCGAGTTCGACCAGGTGGTCTTCCTGCGGCCGCGCCGCGACCGCAGGGCGCCCTCGCCGGTCAGCGCCGCTGCCTGAACGGCGGCGGCTGGATTGATCGGGCGGGCGAGCCTTCATGAGCACCCGCTCATAATTCGCTAGGATCTCGCTCACCTCGCTTGGGCGGAGTCTTGCGTTGCCCGCGGGGCGAAGGAGTCACCCTGTGTCCGCAGAACCCACCCCCCGCATGCGCAGAAGGCAACGACACGACGACCGCGGCGAGCAGCCCCGACGCCCCCGCCCCCGGCGGGCGCCGATCATCGAGCTGAATGAAGTGACCAAGGTGTATCCGGGCGGCCACATGGCCCTGGACCGGGTCTCGCTGGCGATCGGCCGTGGCGAGTTCGTCTTCCTCGTCGGCCCGACCGGCTGCGGCAAGTCGACGCTGATCAAGATGCTGATCCGCGAGCTCTCGGCGACCGAGGGTTCGGTGAAGATCGCCGGCCGCGACATCGGCGGGCTGCCGGAAAAGAAGATCCCGCAGCTGCGGCGCAACATCGGCACCGTCTTCCAGGACTTCAAGCTGCTGCCGAACCGCACCGTCTACGACAACGTCGCCTACGCCCTGCAGGTGATCGGCGCCAGCCGCGCCGAAATCCGCGAGCAGGTGCCGGCGACGCTGCGCCTGGTCGGGCTCTCGACCAAGCTGCACAGCTACCCCGACCAGCTCTCCGGCGGCGAGCAGCAGCGCGTCTCCGTCGCCCGCGCCTTCGTCAACCACCCGCCGCTGTTGCTGGCCGACGAGCCGAGCGGCAACCTCGACCCGGTCACCTCGATCGGGATCATGCAGCTGCTCTACCGGATCAACAAGACCGGGACCACCGTTCTCGTCGTCACCCACGACCGCGAGATGGTCGACAACATGCGCCGCCGGGTGGTCGAGCTGTACGAGGGCCGCGTCGTCCGCGACGAGGTCTCCGGCGGCTACACCGAGGAGTCGACGAGCGAATTCGGCCTGCGGATGCGGGCCGAGATGGGCGTCGGCGCGGAGGGTGAGAAGCACACCAACGGGCACGACCACGAGGCTCTGCGCTAACGATGGGTCGGCTCGTCTTCTTCGTCCAGGAGGCGCTGCGCGCCCTGCGCCGCAACGCCGCGCCGAGCCTGGCGGCGATCGTCACCACGGTCGTCACCGTCGTCCTGCTCGGCGTCCTGATCCCGATCTTCCAGACCGCCCAGGGCAAGAGCGAAGAAGTCCGCGACCAGCTGAACATCCAGTACGCGCTCTATGGCGACGCGACGAAATCGGAAGTCCGGCAGCTGGAAGAGAAGATCGAGGGCCTGCCGCACGTCGCCTCGGTCGCCTACATCAGCAAGCGGGAAGCGCTGGAAACGCTGCGCGGCGAACTGAAGGACAAGACGATCGTCGAAGAGCTGCACTCCAACCCGCTGCCCGCGAGTCTCGAAGTGAAGGCCGACGACGCCTCCAACCTCGACTCGGTGCGCTCCGAGATCATGCCGAGCGGCGCCAACGGCAAGCCGCAGCCGATCGCCTCGATCATCAGCAATGAATTCGACCGCCAGCAGTCGGCGCACAAGATCGAGCAGGTGACGAGCGCGCTGAAGATCGTCCTCACGGTGATCACCGCGCTGCTGATCATCGCCTCGCTGATGCTGATCGGGAACACGATCCGGCTCTCGATCTACACCCGCCGCCGCGAGGTCGAGGTGATGCGCCTGGTCGGCGCCACCCGCTGGTTCATCCGCTGGCCGTTCATGATCGAGGGCGTCGTTGTCGGCTGCATCGGCGGCCTGATAGCCATACTCGTCCTATGGCTCGGCAAAGTCACGATCGTCGACCCGCTCAGCGACTCGATCGCCTGGGTGGCGGCGCAGAACAACAGCACCCTGGCCTTCCCGGCGCTGGTCGGAATCCTCTTCGCCGCCGCGGTCCTGGTCTCGACGATCGGGTCCGGGCTGACCCTGCGCCGCTTCCTCAAGGTGTGAGCGGCGGTCCGGGCGGGCGGTCGCCGAGGCGCTCGTGAGGGCACGTGGGGCGGTCGCCTTCGGCGCCGCGCTGACCGCCTTCCTCTGCCTCGGCCTCTGGCTCGGCGGCCATCCCGCGAACCTGCCGGGGTTCCTCCGCGACCCCTTCGTCTCCTCGCCGGCCGGCCTGACCGCGGAAGCGGCGGAAGCGATCCAGGACAACTACTGGCGCCCGGTCGGCTCGACCGAGCTCGGCAACGCCTCGCTGCAGGGCATGGTGCGCGAGCTGCGTCGCCGCCACAGGGACCGCTTCTCCGACTACTTCTCCCCGCGGGCGCTGGAAGCCTTCAACCAGGGAATCGAAGGGCGCTTCTCGGGGATCGGGATCAGCGTCGTCCCGGTGAAGCGGGGCCTGGAAGCGGTCAAGGTGTACCGGGGCTCGCCGGCCGAACGGGCCGGGATCGAGCCCGGTGAGGTGATCGTCTCGGTGGAAGGGAGGTCGATCGCCGGCGAGGACTCCACGGCGGCGACCGAACGGATCAAGGGCCCGGAGGGGACGCGGGTGACGATCGGCCTGCTCGAACCGAAGAGCGGCAAGGTGCGCCGGAAGACGCTGACCCGGGCCGAGGTCTCGCTTCCCAACGTCAGCGGCCGGGTCGAGAAGGCGAATGGGCGGGAGATCGGCTACGTGCGCATGCTGAGCTTCAGCGAAGGCGTCCACGCGCAGCTCGAAAGGGCGGTGCGGAAGGTGGAGCGCGAAGGAGCCAAGGCGATCGTCCTCGACCTGCGCAAAAACCCCGGCGGCCTGCTCGACGAGGCGGTGTCGAGCGCCGGCGTCTTCCTGCCGGAGGGGGAAGTCGTGGTGAGCACGAGATCGCGCACCCAGGGCGACAGCGTCCACAAGACCGGCGGCGGCAACCTGCCGCCGCGGCCGCTGGTCGTGCTGATCGACCGCAACACCGCCTCGGCGGCCGAGATCCTCACCGCGGCGCTCGCCGACGACGGCGGCGCCACGGTGGTTGGGACGCGCTCCTTCGGCAAGGGGGTCTTCCAGGAGGAGCAGGACCTCGCCAACGGCGGTGCGCTGAAGCTGACGGTGGGCGAATTCTTCACCCCGAAGGGCGTGAACCTGGCGCGCAGCCACGGCATCCACCCGAGCGTCAAGGTCGCCGACGATCCCCACACCGCCGTGGACGAGGCGCTGCGGCGGGCGCTGCGGGTCGCCGCCGTCCGGGCCGAATGAGCCCCCGCGGGCGGCGCCGGGAGACCCGGACCCGGCGTCGGCGGCGCGAGCCCGAGCGGCCGAGCGCCCGCCAGGCGGTCGAGGCGCTGCTGCGCGAGGAGCTCGGCTTCCGCGGCTTCCCGGTCGCGGTGGAGGAGGAAGCGGCGGCGGCCGCGGACGCCGCCGAGCGCGACCCCGGCGCGCGCCGCGACCTCACCGCGCTGGCCACCTTCACCGTCGACCCGGCGAGCGCGCGCGACTTCGACGACGCCGTCTCCGCCCAGCGCGAGGGGGACGGCGCCCGGGTCTGGATCCACATCGCCGACGTCGCCGCCCACGTGCGGCCGGGCACTCGTCTCGACCTCGAGGCGCGGCGGCGCGGCAACAGCACCTACGTTCCCGGCGCGGTCGAGCCGATGTTGCCGCACGCGCTCTCCAGCGGCGCCTGCAGCCTGGCGCCGGGGGTCGAGCGGCTGGCGGTGAGCGCCGAGATCGAGCTCGGCGCCGACGGGCGGCCGCGCTCGACCCGCTTCTACCGCAGCCGGATCTGCTCCGACGCCCGCCTCGACTACGACCAGCTCGACCTGATCTTCGCCGGCCGGGCGCGAGCGCCCGAGCAGGTGGCCGAACCGCTGGCGGCGGCCCGTGACGTCGCCCGCGAGCTGGGCGAGCGCCGCGGCGCCTCCAGTCTCGACGTCGACTCCTCCGAGCCCGAGTTCCGCTTCGACGCGCGGGGCGGGGTGACCGGGGCCAACAGCGTCCGGCAGACCGAGGCCCACCGGCTGATCGAGCGGTTGATGATCCTCACCAACGAGCAGGTCGCCGAGGAGCTGGTGCGGCGGCGGGTACCGGCGGTCTACCGCGTCCACGAACGGCCCGACCCGCCGCGGATCGAACGGCTGCTCGAACAGCTGGCGGCGCTGGGGATCCCGACGCCGCCGCTGCGCGGGGGGCTCTCCCCGCAGCTGGCGGCCGAGGTGGCCGCCGAGGCGAGCCGGCTGGCGCGGCGGGAGGCGGCGCGACGTGGCCACGGCGAGGAGGCGTATACCTCACTCGTGCTCCGCGCCCTCAAACAGGCCCGCTACAGCGAGCGAAACAGCGGTCACGCAGGGCTCGGCAGCGACGCCTACGCGCACTTCACCTCGCCGATCCGCCGCTACCCCGACCTGATCGCCCACCGGGCGCTGCTGGCTCTGCTCGGCGAGGGGGAGCGGGCGCCGAAGCTCGCCGAGGCGCGCGAGGTCGCCGCCGAGTGCTCGGCGCGGGAGCGCGAGTCGGCGAGGATCGAGCGCGACGCCGACGACGTCTGCGCGGCCTTCCTGCTCGAACGCGAGCTCGGCGAGCGCGGCCTCGACGCGGTCTTCGAGGGCGAGGTCTCGGGGCTGATCGGGGCCGGCGCCTTCGTTGCTTTCGGGGGCGAGCTGGGCGACGTCTACGAGGGAATGCTGCCGGCCCGCCGCCTGCCCGGCGGTCGCTACGAGCTCGACCGGAGCGAGGTGGCCCTGGTCGCCCAGGGGTCGCGGGCGACGCTGCGCCTCGGCGACCCGGTGAAGGTGATGGTGGCCGGGGTCGACGCGGCGCGTGGCCGGGCGGAGCTGGAGCCGGTGGCGGGCTGAGGCGCGAGGATGGCCAAGAAGCAGAAGAAGCGGCGCCTCCCGGCCTCGGGCGATGTCGTCACCAACCGTCGCGCCCGGCACAAATTCGAGCTGGTGGAAACGATGGAGGCGGGCATCGTGCTCAGCGGCTCGGAGGTGAAGGCGCTGCGCGGTGGCAAGGCGCAGATGACCGACGCCTACGCGGTGGTCGACGACGGCGAGGTCTGGCTGCGCAATCTCCACATCCCGCCGTATGAGTTCGCGAGCGTCGACGCCCACGCCCCCGAGCGCCCCCGCAAGCTGCTGCTGCACCGGGCCGAGATCGAGCGGCTGATCGGCAAAACCGCCCAGAAAGGGCTGACTCTCGTGCCGACGCGGATCTACTTCAAAGGACCGCGGGCGAAGGTCGAGCTGGCCCTGGCCCGGGGCAAGGAGCAGCGCGACCGCCGGCGCGAGATCGCCGACCGCGAGGTCCGGCGCGAGGTCGAACGGGAGTTCAAGGGAAGAATGCGCTGAGGGCTATCCCGGTAGGGGTTCCACTTAACTTTCGTCCCGGCAGGCGGCCGTCCGAGATGGAGCTCGGGCGAAAAAGTACAAGACGTTCCACCCCTACCGGGATAGGCCCTTACGTGCAAGGATTCCGGGGCATGCGGACCCGTTCGTTTCT
Organism: Solirubrobacterales bacterium; assembly: GCA_036257815.1. Classification (GTDB taxonomy): domain Bacteria; phylum Actinomycetota; class Thermoleophilia; order Solirubrobacterales; family 70-9; genus VAYN01. The sequence goes on along the minus strand of DATAEW010000025.1, from coordinate 11,767 downwards.
TGCGGTCGCGGTGGGGATGGTTGCCTTGGCCATGGCGGCCCCTGCCGCCGCGCAGGCCGAATCGTTCCCGGACAAGGCCAGCAACTACGTCAGCGACCACACCAGCTACTTCGTCGCCGGGTTGCTGGCGGCGATCCTGTTGCTGCTCCTGGTGGTCAGCATGACCCAGCGCCGGGCGAAGGAGAAGGGGGACAGGGGGAAAGCCGCGCCTGGTGGCGCCCCCGCCCCGGGTCCGGCGCCGGCCGCCGCGCCGCCGGCACCCGCCGCGCCGCCGGCTGCAGGCGCTCCGCCAAGTGCCGCCGCTCCGCCCGCCGCTCCCGCCGCTCCGCCCGCCGCCGCCGCGACCGCCGAGATGGCCGCGGTCCCGCCGCCCGCCACCCAGCCGCCGCCCGGCGCCTCCCAGCCCCCGCCCGGGATGACCGCCGCCGCCCCGGCCCCGGCCGGTGAGAGTCGCAAGGAGAGACGCAAGCGACTGCGCGAAGAGCAGCAGGCGCAGCGCAACCAGATGCGCCAGACGCGCCGCGAAGAATCGAAACGCCGCCGCGAAGAGCGGGCGGCGAAACGGCGCGGTGGGCCCGCCCCGGCAGCCGCCGCCCCTGCCGCCGCGGCGCCGGGAGCTCCCGTCGCCGCCGAGTCTGCGGCGGAGCCGAAGCAGAAGAGCTTTTTCGGGATCAAGTACGGCGGTGGCAAGCGCAAGCGCGAAGCAGCCGCCGCCCAGCAGCGCCTCGCGGCGGCCCAAGCGGCCAATGAACGCGCCCTCGGACAGACCCAGGCGGGCCAGCCCCCGGCGGCACAGGCCGCCCCGACGCCATCCGTCGCACCGGTCCCGCCAGCCGGCGAAGCGCCCGCGGCGACGCCGGAGACGCCGCAGCCGGCGCCGCCCTTAACCCCGGCTGTCCCGCCGCCCGTCGGCGCCGCGGTGCCGCCGGCGCCGGCCGAGTACGACCCGGTTGTCGCCCAACAGCGGGTCCGCGACCGGGTCGAGGACGTCCGCTTCGAGACCCAGCGGATCCAGGCGGAGGCCGACCAGCGGCAGTCACGGTCCGAGCCGCTTGACCTGCGGACCGCCGAACAGCGCCTGCAGCAGGAGCGCGAAGCCCACGAACGCTCGATGGCCGAGGCCGAGGAGCGGCTGCGGCAGATCGACGAGCGAACCAAAGCGGCCGAAGAACGGGCGGCCGAGGCGAAGCGGCTGGAGAGCCTGAAGGCCGAGGAGGACGCCCGCGAGCGGCGGCTGCGCGAGATGCAGCAGAGCGTCGTCGAAGCCGAAGAGCGGGCGCGTGAGGCCGAGCGCCGGGCGGTCGAAGCCGAGCAGGCGATCGTCCATTCGGTCCAGAGCGGGGCTGCGCCGCAGCAACCGATCGCGCCGGCGGGCGAGCAGCCGGCCCCGCCGCAGCCCCTGCCGCCGACGCCACCGCCCGCGCCGAATCCTCCGCCGGCCCCGCCACCGCCACAACCCCAGCCGACGCCACCTCCGCCCGCGCCGGAGCCGACGCCCCCTGCTCCCGAGCCGGCGCCGCCACCACCGCCCCAACCTTCGACGCCGGAACCGACCCCGCCGCCGGCCCCGCCGCCGCCGGTCGCCGGGGGCACGCCCGCCGGCGCTCAGATCAACCTCAACACCGTCACCTTCGAGCAGCTGCGCGAACAGAACCTCTCGGTCACCCAAGCGACCCGCCTGCTCGCCCATCGCGAGCGGCTCGGCGGTTTCCAGTCGGTCGACGACCTGGACCAGGTCGCCGGCTTCCCGCAGGACGTCCTGGTGGACCTGAAGAACCGCGCCACGGTCTGACTTGCGGCCCCACGCGGCACCTGGCGGCGTCCTCGTCACTCACGTGCAGAGCACGCTCCCTCCTGCGTCCTTGCCAGGCGCCGTCCTCGTCGCTCACGTGCAGAGCACGCTCCCTCCTGCGTCCTTTGCCAGGCGGCGCGTGGATCTCGCCACTCAGACCGTGTTCAGATCCCGTACGCCTCCAATAACTTGAGCCAGACCTCGCTCCGCGTCGGGTAGGCCGCGACTGCGTGGCGCAGTCGCGCCAGCGGCACCTTGCCGACGATCGCGACCGTCGCCGCGTGGAGGAAGTCGGCGGTCTCGAAGCCGGTGAAGGTGGCGCCGACGATCGTCTGCTCGTCCTCGTCGACGACGATCCGCGAGGTGCCGCCCGTCCCCTTGCCCTGGAAGCTGGCCCCGGCAGTGCCGTCGGTGGGGACGTCGACGGCGCGGGCCTCGATGCCGGCCTCGCGTGCCTGCTCGAGGGTCCTGCCGACGGCGGCGACCTGGGGATCGGTGAAGGTGACGCGCGGCGAGCCGAGGCCCTCGGCGATCGCCGCGACCGGCCGGCCGAGCAGGTTCTCGGCGGCGACCCAGGCCTGGTACTTGCCGACGTGGGTGAAGAGGGCGCGACCGTTGACGTCGCCGATCGCGTAGAGCCAATCGCGGCCCCCGACCCGCAGCCGCTCGTCGGTCTCCAGGAACCCGTGCTCATCGGGCCCGACCCCGACCGCCTCGAGGCCGAGCTCCGCGGTGCGCGGCACGCGGCCCACGGCGACCAGGATCTGCTCCGCCTCCACGGCGCTGCCGTCGTCGAGCTCGACCAGGACCCCGGGACCGCCGGCGCGCAGGCGCTCGGCTTTCGTCCCGGTGCGCACGTCGACCCCGAAGCGCTCGCGCAGCGCGGCCGCCACTTCCCTGCCGGCGAAGGGCTCCTCGCGCGAGAGCAGGTGCGGTCCGCCCTCGACCAGGGTGACCCGGGCGCCCAGGCTGGCCCATGCTTGGGAGAGCTCGCTGCCGACCGGACCGCCGCCCAGCACGAGCATGCTCGTCGGGACGCGCCGCGCCGTCGTCCCCTGGCGGTTGTTCCAGGACTCGACCGCGTCGAGCCCGTCGATCGGCGGCATCGCCGCGCCGCTGCCGGTGGCGACGATCACCGCCCTGCTCGCGACGAGGACGTCGTCGCCGACCCGGATCCGCCGCTCGCCCTCGAAGCGGCCCGGGGCGCGGAAGAGCTCGATCCCGCGTTCTTCGAGCCACGGCAGCTGGCCCGAATCGTCGAGCCCGTGCACGACCTCGTCGCGCCGGGTGAGGACCGCGGCGGGGTCGAGCCGGGCGGCGGAGTCGAGCGGGACGCCGGGGATCCGCTGCGCCTCGGCGAGCACGTCCGCCGGGCGCAATAGCGCCTTCGACGGCATGCAGGCGTAGTAGGAGCACTCGCCGCCGACCAGGTGGGACTCGACGATCGCCACCGACATGCCGCCCTCGGCCAGGCGGCCCGCGCACACCTCGCCCGGCGGGCCCGCTCCCAACACGATCGCGTCGAAGCCGCGTTCGCTCACCCGAACACCGTACAATTGAGGCGTAACCGACGCACGGGGGCGACAGGCTTCGACGCGGTCGATTCGTGCGAGAGGTTGCAGGTCGAGGTTGCCGGAGGCCTCGTTAAACCCCGGCACAACCAATACGTGCGGACCATGAGTTCGCCCTCGCCGCTTAGCAGAAACTAAGCGCTGTGAGAGTCGGTCCTCCCTCGCCCGCAGGGAGGGGCACCGGCTTCAGAAAGCGGGCTAACCCGGGCGGATCGCCCCGACCGCCGGGGGAAATTCAAGGGGCTCTGTCTCCCGTAGTGCCCGCCGGTGCGGACCCCGGGAGACGAGAACCAAGCACCGGCTAAGCCTGTAGACACCCTCGTACAGCGTCCGCGGATCCGAGTTCGAATCTCGGCGCCTCCACTACTCGCTCCTCCGGTTCAGCCGGAGGAGCGTGCGCGGAGCCAGCCGAGCACGGTGGCGGCGTCGCGGTCGGGCGGAAAGACCGGGTAGAAGACCTTGACGATGCGGTCGGCCTCGGCGATCAGGGTGAGGCGTTTGTAGAGGGTCCTGCCGTCGGCCTCGAAGATCGGCAGGCGGAGCGCCGCGGCGAGCTTCAGCTCCTGGTCGCTGAGCAGGGGGAAGGGGATGTGCTCGCGCTCGGCGAACTCGGCCTGTTCGGCCGCGCTCTGGGCGCTGATGCCGACCAGCGAGGCGCCGAGGCGCTCGAACTCGGCCAGCGCATCGCGGTAGGCGCAGCTCTGCGGCGTGCAGCCGCGAGCGCCGGGGATGTCGTCCCAGCCGACCGGCGAAGGCACGCCGGGCACTCCCGTTCGCGGGTACACGTAGGCGACCAACCGCTCCGCCGCCAGCGCGGAGAGGTCGAGGGAGCGGCCGCCGGTCGCCGGCAGAGCCAGCGCCGGAATCGCCAGCCCGGCCAGGTGGTCGGCGCCGCCGTCGTCCTCCGGGATCGGCAGGTTTGGCGGCAGCGAGCTGTAGTCCGAGCCCATTGTCCGGTCAGTCTAGGGTTGGCGCGTGGAGCGCTATGTGGCCTTCCTGCGGGGGATGAACCTCGGCAAGCGGCGGATCGCCAACGAGGATCTGCGCGCCCACTTCTCGGCCATGGGGTTCGAGGACATCGCTACGTTTCGGGCCAGCGGCAACGTCGTCTTCGCCAGCGACCGCGGCGAGCCGGAGGCCAAGCTGGCGAAGCTGGTCGAAGCCGGACTGGGCACGCTGCTCGGCTACGACGTGCCGGTTTTCCTGCGTGGCGACGCCGAGGTGGCGGCGATCGCCGCCTTCGAGCCTTTCGACCGCGCCCTTGTCGAGGCCTCGAAAGGAAAGCTGCAGGTCTCGCTGCTGAGGGCGAAGCCGCCGGCCGCCGCACGCAGGAAGGTCCTCGCGCTCGCCGGCGACCAAGACCGCCTGGCGATCGAGGGTCGCCAGCTCTACTGGCTGCCGAGCGGCGGCCTGCTCGAGTCCGAGCTCGACCTGAAGGCGATCGAGGCGATTCTCGGTCCCGACACCCGCCGCACGATGGGCACGATCGAGCGGCTGGCCGTCAGATACTGCCACGAGCGCTGAGGCTCGGGCACGTCAGGCGCGCGCGTTTGCCCGCGCGCGTGAATATCCGTCGTGCGTCGTATGCGGGACCTTCGACGATCGGCCCGACAACCTGCTCACACGCCGTTCTAATTACGTTGACCAATGGCACGGAGGCCTTTATGCCTTGAAGACCGCTCTCGTCTCGTAGCCCTGGAGGTTTCCAATGTCGCGGAGGACTGTTGTCGCAGCGCTAGGCATGATTGCGATCCTGGCTGCATCCATCGCTGAGTCGGCAATGGCAAGCGAATTCCACTTCGAAAGCACGCCGTCGATCATCACAGGCTCGGCCGCGGGGGAGGCGGCCAGAATCGAGATCGGCGCTACGGGATCCTCGACAGTCATCTGCAATTCGACGCTGTTCGAAGGAACAGGCGCCGTCGGCTCCAACACAACGAGCACGATCACACTTCGCCCCCGCTACGCCGAATGCTCGTGGCTTGAAGAACCGGCCACGGTGAGAACGAATGACTGCGCGACAGTCTTCTCTGCATCGACAGACTTCCAGGGCGACGCGCCAATTCAGATCGAGTGCGCGAAAGAATCGAGCATAGAAATCGAAAGTCCTTCGATCTGCACGCTCAAGATCGGTGCGCAGTCGCCAACCAACGGCGTTCACTACACCAACCTCGGCTCTGGGCAGCAGACCCGGATCACAGCAGCAACAACAGTGACCGGGATCACCTTCACCAAAACGGGGCCGCTCTGTTTTCTGGTTGGAGGATCGGAAATTCGACTAACAGGTGGGCACAATCTGTTCGCCTATGAAGACAAAGGATCTCCTCAGGCCAACCCCACAACACCGTCGGGGACATTGGAGGGAGCTCAGCGGGCTGTTTATTGGGAATAGGTGCCGGCTTGCTGCCTGGTATCGAGGTCGGCCCGCGGCAGCGCCGCCAGCTCGATCTCGCGGCTGACGGCGGCGATCTCCTCCGGGAGCCGGGCGAGCTGCACGTTGGCCACGAATTCCAGTTTCTGGCCAAGCGGGCGGAAGAAGTTGTCGTAGTGGGTGGGGACGACCGCCCGGGGCTGCAGCAGGGGGAGGATGCGGCGCCAGTAGCGGTCGGTGAAGCTGCGCCCGGCGACCCCGGCGAGGAAGTAGTCGACGCCCCGCTCGCGCACCGCCTCGTCGATCAGGTTGGCGCTGCCCTGGTGGTAGAAGCAAAGGCCCGCGACCTCGATCGAGATCCCCCATACCTGGCCACAGCGGTAGGCGCCGGGGCAGAGACCGTCAAGCGTCTCGCAGCTCAGTTCGCCGTCGTAGGGGACGGCGAGGCCGAGCAGCAGCTTCGAGTGCGCGCTGGGCGTGAAGCTGACCCGGAACGGCCCCAGCTCGTAGCTGCGGTAGGGCCGCACCTCGACCGCCCGCTGCGCCAGGCCGTGCAGGCCCATCAGGTTGACCAGCGAGCGCGAGCCGTAGGCGCGGCAGCCGAAGTGGCGGGCGATCGCCGGCGCGTCGACGGCGTGGTCGAAGTGCGTGTGGCCGACCAGCACGCCCACGGCCTCGCCGGGCGTGTCGGTGAGGCGGGCCAGCGCCGCCGGGTCGGGGACCGCCCGCCGCCGCAGCACGAGGTCGCGGAAGGGGACGCGCGAGAGGTAGGGGTCGACGAAGAGCGTCTTCCCCTCGCAGGTCATCCGGTAGCCGGAGACACCGAGCCACTCGATCTCCAGGCCGGCCGGCAGCTCCAGCGGCCGCGCCTCCAGCTCGCGCAGCAGCTCGGCGTCGGCCCGTTCGGAGGAGCGCTTGCCGGCCCGCGCCCGGGCCAGTTCCCCGAGATGTCCGAGCGGCCCCGCCACGGCTCGCAGGTTACGCTCGCTCCAGGCGCGGCGGTTCGCCGATTCCCGCGCTCTCGGGCCATGGCTATCGCAACCGCAACCTCACTTGACGTCTACGTCGGCGGCATGCTCCTGTTCGGCGACGTCTCCTTCAAGCTCGAGCCGCGGGAGCGGATGACCCTGTCGGGGCGCAACGGGGCCGGCAAGTCGACGCTGCTGCGGGTGCTGGCCGGCGAGCTGTCGCCCGACGGCGGCAGCCTGACCCTGCAGCGCGGCGCCCGAGTCGCCTTGCACGACCAGCGGCCGCCGCGCGACTCCGCGGCGACACTCAGCGAGTACGTCTTCTCGGGTCGCACCGAGATGCTCGCCGCCGAGGCCCAGCTCGCGGGGCTGGAGGCGGAGATGGCCAAGGGTGGGGGGAGCGAGGAGACGATGGCCGCCTACGCGCGGGCGCAGCAGCGGCTGGAAGCGGGGGGCGGTTACCGCTGGCGCGACGAGGTGCTGGCGGTGCTGCGCGGGCTCGGCTTCGATCCCGAGCAGTCCGAGCGCCCCCTCTCGACCTTTTCCGGCGGCGAGCTGACCCGCGCCTCGCTTGCCCGCGCCCTGGCCGGCAGGCCCGACCTGCTGCTGCTCGACGAGCCGACCAACCATCTCGACATCCCCTCGCTGGAGTGGCTCGAGCGCTACCTGGTCGACCTCGACGCCGCGGTCGTCCTGGTCGCCCACGACCGCTGGTTCCTGGAGGCGGTCGGCACCTCGGTGCTCGAGCTGGAGGCCGGCCGGGCGCGCTTCTTCGCCGGCCCCTGGCACGCCTGGCGTCAGGAGCAGGCGGCGCGGCAGATTGCCCTCGGCAAGGCGATCGAGCGCCAGCAGGCCGAGATCGAGCGGATGGAGCGCTTCGTCGAGCGCTTCCGCTACAAGGCGACCAAGGCCCGCCAGGCGCAGTCGCGGGTGAAGATGATCGAGCGGGCCAGGCGCGACGGCCCGGCGGCCGAAAAGCACGACACGCGTCGCCTCCGCTTCTCCTTCAAGCCGCCGGAGCGACCCGGGCGGGTGGTCCTCAAACTGGTCGGGGCGAGGATCGAGGTGCCCGGCCGGACGCTGCTCGACGGCGCCGAGATGGAACTGGAGCGCGGCGAGCACGTGGTCCTCGTCGGTCCCAACGGGGCTGGCAAGACGACCCTGATCGAGACCCTCGCCGGGCGCCTGGAACCGGCAAAGGGCAGCGTTCGCAGCGGCCACAACGTCAGGCTCGGCTACCTCTCCCAGCACGCCGACACCGCCGCCGGCAGCGGCACCGTCCTCGATGCCGCCAAGCGCGAGACCGGCCTGACCGAGAACAAGGCGCGCGCCCTGCTCGGCGGCTTTCTCTTCTCCGGCTCCGACGTCGAGAAGCAGCTGTCCGAGATCTCCGGCGGCGAGCAGCGGCGGCTCTCGCTGGCGATTCTCGTCGCCTCCGGCGCCAATGTGCTGCTGCTCGACGAGCCGACCAACCATCTCGACATCGAGAGCCGTGAGGCGCTCGAGGACGCGCTGACCGAGTTCGAGGGCGCGGTGATCCTGATCTCCCACGACCGGGCGCTGCTGGAGGCGGTCGGGACCCGGACCCTCGTCTGCGAGGGCGGGCGGCTGGAGGACCACCAGAGCGGCTGGGCGGAGTACCAGCGGCGGCGCGACGAAGCTGAGGCGGCGGCCGCGGCGGCCGCCAAGCCGGCGGGCGGGGGCGGGCGCCGCTACAGCGCTACCAAGCCGGCTCAGAAAGCGGCCCGGCGGGCGGCAAGGCTGGAGGAGAAGATCGAGCGGGCGGAGGCCGAGCTGCGGGAGATCGAGGACGAGCTCGCCGACCCCGCGGCCTGGTCGAGCCCGGGCCGGGCCGAGCGAGCGAGTAAGCGCCACGAAAAGGCCAAGGCGACAGTCGACGAGCTGTACACGGAGTGGGAGGCGGTCCAAGCCGCTGCCGAGACTGCCTAAGCCCGAACTGCCCGAACTGCATCAAATTTCCTGCCTGCCAGAGGGGAAATTTGATGCAGTTCGGGTTTAGGCCAACGGTAACTGCAACACCACCCGCGCCCCCTTCGCCGGCGCGAGGGTGATGTTGCGGACTCGCACCCGTTCCGGCGTCGGGCCGGCGGGGCGTAGCTCGGCCCGCTTGACGAACTCGCGCAGGATCGTCCGCATCTCGTATTCGGCGAAGGCGGCGCCGATGCAGCGTCGCACCCCGCCGCCGAACGGGATCCAGGCGTAGTTGTCGGCCTTGGAGGCGCCGTCGAGGAAGCGCTCGGGGCGGAACCGCCGCGGTTCGGGGAAGACGTCCTCGCGATGGTGCAGGGCGGCGATCGCGGGCAGCACGAAGGTCCCGGCCGGCAGCTCGTAGCCGCCGATCGTCGCCGGCGCGGTGAGCTTGCGGGCGACGTCGACGATCACCGGCCGCGAGCGCAGCGTCTCCCTGATCGTCGCCCCGAGGTAGTCCTCCTCGCCGGCGGCGATCGAGTCGGCCAGCCGGGCCTGCACCTCGGGGTTGCGGACCAGGCGCTCGACGGCCCAGGCGAGGCCGGTCGCCGTCGTCTCGTGGCCGGCGCCGAGCACCGTGACCAGCTCGTCGCGCAGCTCCTCGTCGCTCATCGGGCGGCCGTCCTCGTCGCGGGCGCCGAGCAGCAGCGACATCACGTCGTCGCGCTCCTCGTGCCCCGGTTCGGACCGCCGCAGGCGGATCTCCTCGTAGATGAACTCGTCCAGCGCTTCGCGCGAGCGGAGGAAGCGAGCCCACGGGCCGAGGCGGCCGAGATCGCGCCGCAGGAAGGGGACGGCCGTGATCGCGCCAACCCGCCCGGCGAAGTCGTCGATCAGCCGCTCGAAGCGGGCCAGCCGCTCCTCGTCGTGGACGCCGAAGACCGCCCGCATGATCACCGCCAGGGTGATCCGCTGAGTGTGCGGGCGCATCGCGAACGGCTCGCCGACCGGCCAGCGGGCCATCTCCCGGCGCGTCATCTCGACGATCAGCTCCCCGTAGCGGCGCACCCGCTCGCCGTGAAACGGCGGCAGCAGGAGCTTGCGCTGGCGCAGGTGCTGCTCGCCGTCGAGCGTCAGCACCGAGTTGGGCCCGAGCGCCGGCTCCAGCACCGAGGCGTTGGCCTCGCCGGCGTGGAAGACCGACGGCGCGCCGGTGAAGACCTCCCTGACGAGATCCGGGTGGGCGACGTAGACGATGCGACCGAAGAACGGGAAGCGGACCGTGAAGACGTCGCCGTAGCGACGCTGGAAGCCGATCAGGAAGCCGAGCGGGTCGTGCAGGTAGCGGAAGCCCTGGATCGTCGCCGGCAACCGCGATCCGGGCGGAGTGGCAGGGGCGGGGCGGCGGAGGCGCGAGTGGGGGAGGGTCGCCTGCTCCATCTCGTGTAGAGGTTACGCGAGACTGGCCAGCTAGCCAGCTTTCAGAAGACCACCGTGCGGTCGCCGTCGAGGAGGACCCGGTCGTCGAGGTGCGCGGTCACCGCCCGGGCGAGGACGAGGCGCTCGATGTCGCGGCCGATCCGCTCCAGGTCCGCGATCTCGTCGCGGTGACTGACCCGGGTCACGTCCTGATCGATGATCGGCCCGGCGTCCAGCTCGGCGGTCACGTAGTGGGCGGTCGCGCCGATCAGCTTGACGCCGCGCTCGTGCGCCCGCCGGTAGGGCTCGGCGCCGACGAAGGCCGGCAGGAAGCTGTGGTGGATGTTGATCGCCGGCGCGCCGAGCCGCTCGAGGAAGTCCTCGGAGAGGATCTGCATGTAGCGGGCGAGGACCAGCAGGTCGACCTCGCCGAGCAGCTCCAGCGCCCGCCGCTCGGCCTCGGGACGCGAGCCCGCCTCGATCGGCACGTGGTGGAAGGGGAGGCCGAGGGACTCGACCTGCTCGGCATGGTCGGGATGGTTCGACAGCACCATCGCCAGCTCGCCACCGAGCTCGCCGTTGCGCCAGCGCCAGAGCAGGTCGGAGAGGCAATGGTCTTCGCGTGAGACCATGATCGCGACCCGCCGGCGCTGTCCCGCCTCGGCGAACCGGTACTCCATCTCGAACGGCTGGGCGACCTCCTGGGCGAAGCGTCGCTCCAGGCCCTGCTGGTCGGCCGCCGGCACCGGGTCGAAGACCATCCGCATGAAGAACCTGCCCTCGGCGGTCGAGTGCTGGTCGGCGTCGACGATGTTGAGGCCGGCTTCGGCGAGGAAGCCGCTGACCGTTGCGATCAGCCCCGGCCGGTCCGGGCAGGCGAGCAGCAGCCGCGTGGTCGACTCCTCCGACATGTCCGGATGATGCCGGTTAGACGCGTGGCAGAGGTTTCCCCTCCCATAGGCCCGGAAACCTCTGCCACGCGTGTGGGGATCTGGCGGTCCTCGGCGTGAACCGGGTGCGCGGGCGCAGAAACGGCGGATTAGCGGCGGATTTGTCAGGCACGAAGCGCAGCGTTGTGTGAGGGGCGACACACACCGGGGCCGCGAGACCGGCAACGGTTTTGCGCTTGCTCACAAAACGCAAACATATTGCTTTGATTTCTGCTGTCGCGGTGAGCGTGGCCGCGGTCGGGGCGGTGGCGGCAAGCGCCGCCGCGGGCGACGCGAAGGGCGAGAGCCCGGCCCGCCTCAGCTCGGCCGTCGCCTTCGAGCGCTCCGCGCAGCGGTTCCGCCGCACCATCCATGCCGCCGTCGCCGAGGTCCGGGCGGCGGACCGGGCGATCGCCGCGAAGCGGCGGCGCGAACGGTTCGCCGCCCTGCCGGGCGGGGTCACCATCGACACGCTGGAAGCGATCGCCTCCTGCGAGTCCGGCGGCGACCCGACCGTCGTCTCCTCCGATGGCACCTACCGCGGCAAATACCAGTTCGACCAGGGCACCTGGGAATCGGTCGGCGGACACGGCGACCCCGCCGCCGCCCCCGAGGCCGAACAGGACTACCGAGCGGCTCTGCTGTACTCGCGGTCCGGTTCGAGCCCCTGGCCAGTCTGCGGCTGAGCCCGCGATAGAGGGGTCGGGGGACCCTCCCGGCGGCTTTTACTTTTGCGCCCCCCGCTCAGAGCGTCAGCCGCCCGCCTTCGACGCAAAAAGTTGCGCCGG
>DATAEW010000019.1:0-16928 GCA_036257815.1 Solirubrobacterales bacterium | reverse complement strand
AACGACAGCGGCGCGGTTTCTCTTTTCAGCCCGCTTACGTCGGTGATCACGTACTGGATCTGGTGTTGGCCGTCCTTCAGCGTCGCCGTGTGCAATGGGAAGGAGGCCGGCAGGGTCAGCTTGCACGGCTGCAGGGCCTTGTAGGGGGCCACGCACCTGCCGCCGTTGTCGTCGGTCACGGTTTCCTGCGGCTGGCCGTCGAGCAGGAGTTCGACCTTGGTGAGGCCACCCCCCTGGTCTTCGCCGACGATCCCCAGCGCGAGGTCGCCGTGCGCCACCGACGGCGGGAACTTCGCGCCCGAGAAGCCGGGGATGAATTCGTCTTCCAGGTTGACCTTGAGCCCTCCGACCGTCACTTCCAGCGAGCCGCCGAGGCCGCATGAAGGGTCTGAGTCGATGCAGAACAGGCCCGCTTCCACGGTGTGGGTGTGTGGTTCCAAGGTCTTACCCACGTTGCCCGGGAAGAACAACCGGTCGTCGCGAACGTCTTCGATCGTATGTCCTTCCACTTTGAGAAGCCATGAGAGGAGTGAGAAGTTCGTGCCCGTGAAGGACCGAACCACCGGGGCGCTGTAACTGACTTTGGCGAGGTTCGTCCCCTGCGGGGCGGTCAGCAGCCAGGACCGGAGCGCCCCCGTATCTGGGTGCGCGCTCCCCGGCATGCCGATAGCGATCTTTCCGGGCGTTTCGGCGCAGGTCTTGAGGAAGATCCCGCCAGGTTGGCTTTCGGGATAGACGAGGCCGTCACCCGAAGTCGAGGCAGCCGTGCAGACTTCCACTTCGTAGCTCGCCGCCACGCTTGCGGCGGGGCTCCAGGCCGCCGCCAGGGCGGCGATTGCGATCACGATCGGTGCGACGGTGCGCTTCAAGATTCCTCGGCTCGTTTCGATCGGAAGGGCAGCTTTCGTCTATCGCTTACGTGCCAGCGTGCCCTGCGGTTCAGGGGTCCGGGTCGGACCGGCCCGCTCAGCCCGCCGTCAGGCCGACGTTGAATTCGCAGCCGCCGGGATTGGTCAGCTCGATGCGCCAGCCGCTGCCGAAATCGGGGTCGAGGGAGTGCATCTGGGTGAAGTGCACGCCGGTCGCGGGGCTGGTGGAGACTTCTAGGGCGCCGGCGGTGATCTTGCCGTTGCCGTGGTCGACCGGCTCGACCGGGACGTGGAGCTGGAAGGCCGCGGTGACGTCGGCGGCGACGCTGCAGACGTCGTGGACGTGCAACTGGTTGCCGTGGAATTCCAGTTCGCGGGTCCACTGGCGCACCTCGCCCGAGCTGCCCGAGTAGGCGTCGCTGAGGTCGGCGCGGACCTTGAGGACCTCGCCCGGCAGCGTCTCGGTGTCCATCGTCGAGCTGGTGAAGAGTCCCTGGGGAATGGTTTGAGGCGGGTCGCCCGCGGCCCCGGGGCGAGTGAAGAGGAGGACGTTGCTCGCGCCGGTGCCGAGATCGCCGTTGTTGCCGTTGCCCTGCAGGCCGCTGTTCGACCAGATGTTCGAGGTGACCGCCTGCCAGGTGTTGCGGTACAGCGTGAAGTTGCCCTGGTCCTGGTGGGCGTGGGACTGGTCGTAGGGGCCGGCGGTGAACTGCAACCAGGTCGCGTCGCGGCTCCAGGAGCCGCGGCTGAACAGCTGACCGACCCCGGGCGCCCGGTAGGTGAGGGCGGTGGGCGCTTCGGCTCCCTCGGCGGGGAAGAGCAGCGCGCCCCGCAGGGTGAACCCCTGGGTCAGCGTTTCCGGGACCGAGTTGTGGGCCAGCCACCAGACGCCGCGCCGCGCCGCCGCGGTCCCCGGCGCCGCCATCACCGCCTCGCGCACCAGGTTCTCGTGGTAGTCGAACAGTTCCGGCAGCGACTGTCGCGAGAGGTCGCCGATCGGCGCGTAGAAGTCGAGCGTGGGCACGGTCGCGTGGATCCAGTAGTCGATCGACTCGCGGGCCTGGCTCCGCACGGCGGCGAGGTCCTCGCCGGTCGATTCGCGCCAGATCCGCGCGTCCTCCCAGAGGTCCCTCTGGGCGGCCCCGTAACCGGTTCCCTCGCGGCTGCCGCCGCCGGGAAGCTGCGCGTAGTAGGCGGCGAGGGCCGGGAACTTGTAGGTCTGCAGGAAGTCGAACCAGGCGTGGTTCTGGGTCGCCAGGGCCCACAGCTCGGTCGCCTTGAGGAAGCTGAAGTGGTAGTTGTCGCCGGGGTCGTTGATCGCCCAGCCGCTCCAGGCGAAGGTGCCGGCCGGCCGGGTGCCCCAGGTCGCCGTCGCCGGGTTCCAGATGTTGGCGACGACCTGGTCGCCGTAGGCCTTCCAGCGCTGCTGCCGCGCGGCGCTCAGGCGGCCGGAGCTGAGGCCGTAGTCGTAGGTGAGCGCCAGCTCTTCGACCAGCGAGCCGGCGTCGAGGTAGCGGTCGTCGGCGACGGCCGGGGGTTCGCCGGCGGCGATCTTCGCTTCGGCGGCGCTGACTTCCGCGTCGAGGCGGGCGATCGCGTCGTCGATGTAAGCGGTGTTGCCGGTCCGCGCATACATGATCACCGCGTCGCTGCTGGAGTACAGGTAGCCGTCGAAGCCTTCGAACACGTTCCGGTTCACCCAGGTCTTGAAGGCTTCGAAGATCGGGCTGCTGGTCGGCGCCTGCAGGTAACCGGAGAGCGAGATGAAGGGGCGCGCCGCGGGGAGCGTCAGCGGCGCCGGGGTGTAGGCCGGGGTCGCGGCCGGGGTCAGGTTGAGGTCGCAGGGCGAAGCCGGGTCGGGTGGGCCGCTGGGCGCCGGTTCCTGGCCATTTGCGATCGCTTCTTCGCAAGCCCTGGAGGCGCCGCCCCCGCCGCCACCTCCACCGCCGCCCCCGTGGGTGCCTTCGCTGCCGCGCAACCGTTCGACCGTGAGCTGGGCGTCGTCGAGGGTCGCCTCGATCGGCGTGCCGCCCGCTTCCAGCTGGAAGATCGCCAGCCGCAGCCGTTCGCTGCCGGGATCGATTTCGACCCGCGCCGTCGTCGGTCCCCGACCGGCCGAGACCGGTTGGCAGCTCTTGTGGTCCTGCTGGCTGCCGGAGTAGTAGAGGACGACGCAGACCAGGAGCGGTTCCCCGCCGGCGGCCGGGCTGTCGATCCGCACCGTGCCGGTCACGGTCACCCGCCGGGCAAGCGGCCCCTGGCCTTCACCGTATTCGTGCGCGCACGAGACCCTGCCGAAGGGGGAGACGGTGGCATGCAGGCTGTATTCGCCGTCGAGCGGAGCCGTGGCCGTGTTGGCGACCGCCCCGTCGCTCTGGCTGAAGGGCTCGAAGCAGCCGGTCGGTTCGCCCAGGTCCTCGAAGCCGCCGTTGGCGATCAGCGGGACGGTTTCGTAGTCGGAACCCGGTTCGCCGCCGCCTGGCCCCGGCGGCGGGTCGCCGGGGCCAGGCGGCGGCGCGACGGTCACCGGCGGGGGTGGCGGGGGTGGCGAGGAAAGCGGTGGCGGAGAGGGAGGCGAGGGGTGGCGCTTCGGCGCCCGGCAAGGCCGATGTCGGCGGAGGTGGTGCCGCTTCGGGCAGCGGTGCTTCGAGCGAGCCATCGGCGTCGCGCCGGTGCGCGCGCCGGTGCGGTCGCGTCCCCGCTGTGCTGCCGGGCTCGAAGGAGGCAGGCTCAGCAGGCCCAGGAGGAACGCCAGGCAGCACAGAGCTATCCGGCGACGGGACGAAGACGGTTGTGGCTCGAGCCGTGCTATCGCTCCTCGATACAGGCGCTCAGGCGTCCCCGTTCAGTCATCTGGACGTTTGTCCGGGCCTATGATGTCGCCCATGTGCAGAAACATCAGGACGCTCTACAACTTCGATCCCCCGGCGAGCAGGGAGGAGATCGACGCGGCCGCCCTGCAGTACGTCCGCAAGGTCAGCGGCTTCACCAGGCCCTCGCAGGCGAACGCCGAGGCGTTCGCGGCCGCGGTCGACGCCGTTGCCGAGGTGACGGAGGACCTGCTCGGCCGCTTGGTCACCTCGGCGCCTCCGAAGGACCGTGAGCTCGAGGCGGCGAAGCGCCGGGCCCGGGCGGAACAGCGGTTCGCCGCCTAGAGAACCGATGCGGGTTCGGCCTGGGTTCGGCCTGGGACGCCCCCGCGTAGGCCCGCATCAACCTCCAGCGCGGACGCGACGGTCTGAACCCGAGCCGCCCCTGGCGCGTACAGATCCGCGTCGAACCGCTTCTGCCTCGAACCATGCCCTCGTCCCCTCGTCCTTCCGCCCGCCTGGCCATCTTGGTCGTCGCGCTGCTGGCGCTGCTCGCACCGTCGGCGGCCACCGCGCACCCGAAGGCGCTGCGGCTGACCGACCTGACCGCGTGGATGAGGCTGCCGGGGAGCCACGGCTACCGGATCGAGATCGAAGCCTTCACCGACACGGTCTACCTCACGGTTCATGCCCGCGATGGGGCAGAGGCCGAGTACTCGGTGAAAGGAAATGTGTCCCCGCACATGGTGAAGGCGAACTTCGGCTCCTTCGGCCTGATCTCGGTGAGCTTTGACGGCGGGCGGGTGAAGCACCGCTTCAAGCGGACCCGCTGCGGCCCCCAGAGCGAGATGTTTCAGCGCGGGACCTTCAAGGGGACGATCCGGTTTCAGGGAGAGGAAGGTTTCACCTCCGTATCAGCGCACAGCGCCCGGGGGTCGGTCGAGCAGTCCGTCGAAACGGTCTGCCTCAGCCCGGAACGGCAGCGGCGTGAGCGGGGAGATGCCCACGCGGGGCGACGGCGCCCTCGCGGAGCGATGTCGCCCTCGGCCGCGGCCTCCGTCGCATCGCGGACGACCGTCCTCGGCGCCAGCGAGGCGGAAGCCGACCGCGGGGTCGGGTTCTTCTACGAAGCAAGCGCCGACGAGCGTCACGGCGAGGTCAGCGACCACGGCGACGCGGTTCTCAATGCTCAGGTCGTCGAGCGGCGGGGGCGGATCGAAATCGAAAGGCGGCAGATCTTCGAGGGGCCGGCGGGCTCGCTCATCGTCCGACCGCCGAGCGATGGCTCACAGGCCGCCCTCCTGACGCTCGCCAGCCCGTTTGCCGGCAGCGCCGAATATTCGAAGCGCCAGGGTGCCGACGCCGCCAGCTGGATCGGCGATCTGCGGGTGGCGCTGCCCGGCGAGCCGGAAGTCTCCTTGGCGGGCCCCGGCTTCCGGGCGCTCTTCTGCCGGGGCAACGAGGAGGCGAAGAAGGTCGACTCCTGCGTCGATGACGCCGTCTCGCTCTTCTTCGAGGGCCTGCTCCTCGAGGAGTAGCGCGCACGAGGGCCCGACCGGGTACCCGGTCCCCCGTGGCCTCAGCCAACCCGATCGGGTCGGTCGCCGCGACCGTGGTGGCCGATCTGCTCGCGCCGCTGGTCGAGTGCGCCGACCCGCTGGCGCCGCCGCGCTGCTGGGCGCGGATGCAGGCGGCGGTCCGCAACGCCGGTCGCCAGGGCCTCTGCGCGATGGCGATCTCCGCCGTCGACATCGCCCTCTGGGACCTGCGGGCGAAGCTGCTCGGGCTCTCGCTCGCCGACTCGCTGGGGCGCTGGCGGGAGGCGATCCCCGCCTACGGCAGCGGCGGCTTCACCTCCTACGGCGACGAGGAGCTGGAGCGGCAGCTGTGCGGCTGGGCCGACGTCTTCCTCGCCCAGGACGCGGAGCCCCGCATCCCGGTGCTGGAGATGGTCGACGAGAAGCTCTACGAAAACCGCCTCGATGGCGTGATCGGCGGCAACGACCCGGTCGAGCTCGGCAGGAACAACTCGGGCCGCGGGGTCGGCGGCTCGATGGTCCACTTCGCCGGCTTCGCGCCGCGCTTCCACCCCTCCGACTTCGAGGTCGCGAGCCGCGACGGCGTCGCCGCCGACTGGCCGCTCTCCTATGCGGAGCTGCGGCCCCATTACGAGCGGCTGGAGCGCGAGCTGCCGGTCCCCGGGCAACGCTGGCCCTGGGGAGACCCGCACGGCTATCCGCACGCGCCGCACCCGGTCGCCGGCGGCGCCCTGCGCGTCTGGGAGGGCGCGCGCCGCTGCGGGGTCGAGATGCGGGTCGGCCCGGTGGCGATCGCCAACGGCTCCTTCGGCAACCGTCCCCACTGCATCTACCGCGGCTTCTGCCTGCAGGGCTGCAAGGTCGGTGCCAAGGCCTCGCCGCTCGTCACCCACGTCCCCGACGCGCTCGCCCACGGCGCCGAGGTGCGCGCCGACAGCATGGCGACCCGGATCGAGGTCGACGAGCGCGGCCGCTGCACGGGCGTCGCCTACGTGGGCGAGGGGCGCGAGCGCTTCCAGGCGGCCGCCGCGGTGGCGGTCGCCGGCTACTCGATCGAGACCCCGCGCCTGCTGCTCAACTCGACCAGCGCCCGCTTCCCCGGCGGCCTCGCCAACGGCAACCACCTGGTCGGCCGCGGGGTGATGGTCCAGGGGGCGCCGCAGGTCGCCGGCCGCTTCGAGGAGGAGGTGCGGATGTACAAGGCGCCGCCGCCGGAGATCGACAGCGAGCAGTTCTACGAGACCGACCCGGGGCGCGGCTTCGCCCGCGGCTTCTCGATCCAGACCGTCGGCCCGCTGCCGATCGGCTGGGCCGAGCACGTGCTGGCCGACGGTCACTGGGGCGAGGCACTGCGCGAGTACATGCGCGACTACAACCACTGGTACACGATCGGCGCCCTCAACGAGCTGCTGCCGCGGCCCCAGAACCGGGTGACGCTGGCCGAGGAGACCGACGCCAACGGGATGCCGGTGGCGCGCATGGACTACAGCCAGTGCGAGAACGACCGCCTCAACATCGCCTACGGCAAGCGGCGGATGCGGGAGATCATGCGGGCGGCGGGCGCCCAGGAGCTGCTGGAGAACGACCGCTACGCGCACCTGGTCGGCGGCTGCCCGATGTCGGACTCGCCGGGGACCGGCGTGGTCGACCTCGACCAGCGCGCCTGGGAGGTGTCGAACCTGTTCATCGCCGACGGCAGCGTGATGCCCACCCAGGGCTCGGCCAATCCGGCGCTGACGATCATGGCCCTCGCCGCCCGGCTCGCCGAGCGCCTGGACCGCAAGCAGCTAACCCCCCGATGCTGTTTGTCACCCAGAGGGTTACAAACTGCAGGGAGGGGCCCGGAGGGTGCAGGGAGGGGCCGGGAGGGTGCAGGGAGGGGCCGAGAGGGTGCAGGGAGGGACGAGGGGAGTGCGGGGACGGGGTGGGGGGAGAGCGATGGCTGAGGTGGTCGCGGTGACCGGGGCCTCGGCCGGGGTTCGAGCGCAACCGGGCCGCCTGCGGCTCGCCCGGACTGCTGTCCGAGGAGTTCGACGTCGGCCAGCGCCAGCTGCGCGGCAACCTGCCGCAGGCCTTCGTCCACGCGCTGCTGCTGGAGTGCGCGGCAACGCTGGACGATCGGGTGTGAGGTGGAGACCGCATCCGACCTTGACTCCTGCCGCCTCAAGCAGTCAACGCAACAGCTCCTCCATCTTCTCAGCCGGGGTCGTCCAACCCAAGGTCTGGCGCGGACGGACGCTTCGGCGGCTTGCGATGGATCGCCGGGGGCGGGATGGCCTTCACGCCCTCCACCTTCTTCCCCTCGCGGAAGAGACAGAGGACCTCTCCGTTTTCGAGGCGCGCGGCGCTCGGAGCCCACAGCCCCTTCCAGCCCTCGGCGTGCAACTGCTCGCCGACCTCCTGGAACGCCGGCCACTCCCGGCGGCTGGGGCGGGGAAGAGGGAGATCGACCCGCGAAAGCTGTGCCTTGCTGCGCAGGTCGGCGATCTCGCTGAGCTTCACCTCGAAGCGCCAGAGGTCTCGGGGGAGCTGGTCGGCAGCTCGCAGCGCCAGCTCGTCGAGCTGTCGATGCCACTCGGCCCAGACCGTCTCGCGCGAATCGGCGAGGTAGAAGCCGCCGATCTCGGAGCCGCGCTGCCATCGCCCATCCGGTGGTGGCTCCGAGCGCCACCAAACGGATCCTTGGTGGGGTAGATGGCGGTACCAGACGCCGGTGACGGGGACGCGGTCGACGTCGAGCGCCACGCTCAGGTGGCGACTGGTTCCTCGAGCGAGGATACGAGGCGCGCGACCCGCAGGTATTCGCCCTCGCCGATCAGGTCGATCGGCTTGCGATCGTCGAGTGCCGGGACCGGCTTGTTCATCCACACGGGGATGTAGTCGGGGTCCATCACCCGCAGTAGGCGCCCGCTGATCGACGATAGCTCGGCGATGCGCCGGGCGCGCCTTCCAGAGGGCACCCGTTTCAATGCCACCCAGGCCCGCGCGGTGCTGGGGGCTGCGCCCGTCGCCACGGCGATGTCCTCGGAGCTGAGATGGGCCTCGTGATGGACGAAGGCCGCCTCTTTGGCGAACGCGGGGGAAGCCATGAGCGCAATTGTAGCGCGAATGTGCGGGGGGAGACCCTGTTTTCCCGGTTCAGGTGGTATTCCTTCTTGCCGTGAGCGTCGTGCCTGAGAAATCGATCGCCGAAGCCCTTGACGCCGGGCTGCCGGACGCCGATGCCGCCCGTTGGGCGGAGGCCTACCAGGCCACCCCCGAGCGCGACGCGCCCTTCACGACGATCTCCGACCACCCGATCGCCCCGCTCTACACCGAGGCCGCGCTCGCGCCCGACCTCGACGAGCGCCTCGGCTACCCCGGCGCCTACCCCTTCACCCGCGGTCCCTATCCCTCGATGTACCGGGGCCGGCTCTGGACGATGCGCCAGTTCGCCGGCTTCGGCACCGCCCGGGAGACCAACGAGCGCTTCCACTACCTGCTCGACCACGGCCAGACGGGGCTCTCGGTCGCCTTCGACATGCCGACCCTGATGGGCTATGACTCCGACCACCCGCGAAGCCTCGGCGAGGTCGGCCGCGAGGGGGTCGCCGTCGACACCCTCGCCGACATGGAAGCGTTGTTCGAGGGGATTCCGCTCGGCGGCGTCACCACCTCGATGACGATCAACGCCCCGGCGGCGATCCTGCTCGCCTTCTACGTCCTGGTCGGGGAGAAGCAGGGTGTGGCGGCGGAGCGGCTCGGCGGCACGATCCAGACCGACATCCTCAAGGAGTACATCGCGCAGAAGGAGTGGTGCTTCCCGATCGAGCCGGCGCTGCGCCTGGTCACCGACATGGTCGAGTGGTGCACCGAGAAGATGCCGCGCTGGCACCCGATCTCGATCTCCGGCTACCACATCCGCGAGGCCGGTTCGACCGCCCAGCAGGAGCTCGCCTTCACGCTGAAGGACGGCTTCACCTACGTCGAGCGGGCGCTGCAGCGCGGGCTCGACGTCGACGACTTCGCCCCCCGCCTCTCCTTCTTCTTCAACTCCCATATCGACTTCTTCGAGGAGGTCGCCAAGTACCGGGCCGCGCGGCGGATCTGGGCGCGGGAGATGAGGGAGACCTACGGGGCGAAGCGGGAGGAGTCGCTGCGGCTGCGCTTCCACACCCAGACCGCCGGCGTCTCGCTGACCGCCCAGCAGCCGCTCAACAACATCGTCCGCACCTCGCTGGAGGCCTTGGCGGCGGTGCTCGGCGGCACCCAGTCGCTGCACACCAACTCCTTCGACGAGGCGCTGGCCCTGCCGACCGAGGAGGCGGTGAGGGTGGCGCTGCGCACGCAGCAGATCATCGCCATGGAGTCGGGGGTGACCAACACGGTCGATCCGCTCGGCGGCTCCTACTTCATCGAGAAGCTGACCGACGAGATGGAGGAGGCCGCCTACCGCTACTTCGCCCGCATCGACGAGCTCGGCGGCATGGTCGACGCGATCGCCCGCAACTTCCCCCAGCGCGAGATCGCCGAGGCCTCCTTCGCCTTCCAGCGCCAGCTCGACGAGCGGCGCAGGATCGTCGTCGGCGTCAACGACTTCGCCCACGAGGATGAGGAGCCGACGCCGATCCTGAAGATCGACCCCGCTCTGGAGGGGGAGCAGGCCGAGCGCCTGGCCGCCACCCGTGCCGCCCGCGACTCGGCCGCCGTGGAGCGGGCGCTGAGCGAGCTGAAGAGCGCCGCCGCCGGCACGGCCAATCTGATGCCGCCGATCGTCGAGGCCGCCCGCGCGCAGGCCAGCGAGGGCGAGATGATCGCCGCCCTGCAGGAGGTCTTCGGCACCTACACCGAGTCGCCGGTCTTCTAGTGTCCTGAGTCGTAGGTTCCGCACCACCCCGGCGGCGTCTCACCGTCCGTGGCGGCGTCCTCGGATTTGCCTTTGCCAACCGGCAAAGGCTGCATCCTGCGTCCTTGCCACGGACGCCGATCCACTCGCCGGATGTGGCACCCAACTTACGACTCAGGACACTAGCCCCACGGTTCGCGGCGGACCGCGGCGCAGGCGTCGGGCCTTGCCCGGGGCAGGTTTCCGCGCCGGCCCGGCTGGGAAGTCGGTGCCTATGGCGAAGCTCGGCTACACGCTCTCCAGCGAGGAGTTCGACGCCCCGACCCTGGTCGCCCAGGCCCGGCGGGCGGAGGAGGCGGGCTTCGCCTTCGCCTCGGTCTCCGACCACTTCCATCCCTGGGTCGACGCGCAGGGGCAGAGCCCGTTCGTCTGGGGAACGCTGGGGGCGATCTCCCAGCGCACCGAGCGGATCGAGCTGATCACCGGGGTCACCTGCCCGACCACCCGCATCCACCCGGCGATCGTCGCCCACGCCGCCGCCACGGCGGCCAGCCTGCTGCCCGGGCGCTTCTCGCTCGGGGTCGGCAGCGGCGAGAACCTCAACGAGCACATCCTCGGCGACCGCTGGCCGCCGGTGACCGAGCGGCAGGCCCGGCTGGAGGAGGCGATCGAGGCGATCCGCGAGCTGTGGAGCGGCAAGCTGACCAGCCACCGGGGCGAGTTCTTCCGGGTCGAGAACGCCCGCCTCTACTCGCTGCCGGAGCGTCCGCCGCCGGTCCTGGTGGCGGTGGCGGGGGAGAGCTCGGTCGACCTCGCCGCCCGGGCAGGCGACGGCCTCGTCGGCACGGCGCCAAAGGCCGAGTCGGTCGAGCGGTTCCGCGCCAAGGGTGGTGAGGGCAGGCCGACCTACGGGCAACTCCACGTCTGCTGGGCCGCGGACGAGGAGGAGGCGAAGCGGACGGCGCTGCGGCAGTGGCCGAACGGGGCGATCGGCGGCAGCTACTTCCTCGAGCTGCCGCTGCCGGCCCACTTCGAGGAGGCGGCGGAAGTGCTGACCGAGGAGGACATCGCCGAGAGCATCGTCTGCGGCCCCGACCCCGAGCGCCACCGGGCGGCGATCCAGGAGTACGTCGACGCCGGCTACGACCACGTCTACATGCACCAGATCGGCGCCGACCAGGACGGTTTCTTCGCCTTCTACGAGCGCGAGATCCTGCCTGCCTTCGGCTGAGATGGCACGGGCCATTCGGCGGCGAGCAGCTCGAGCAGCACGATCGGTACGTGCTCGCGCTCCGCGGCGGGCATCGTGGCGATCCGCAGGCCGAGCACGTGCTCCTAACGCGGCGGCGCCCCGGCGCCGGGCATCGGCCGCGGCCCGGGGCCCACGTAGACGGCGCTCGGCCGGATCAGGCGGCCGGTGCGGTGCTGCTCGAGCACGTGCGCGGACCAGCCGGCGGTGCGGGCGCAGACGAAGAGCGGCGTGAACATCGACTGCGGCACGCCGGCCGAGTCGAGGACCAGCGCCGACCAGAACTCGACGTTGGTCTGCAGGACGCGATCGGGTTTGTGGGCGGCGAGCGCCTCCAGGGCGGCGCGCTCCAAGGCGCTGGCGACCTCGAGACGCGGCGAGCGCAGCGCGGTGGCGATCCGCCGCAGGGCGCGGGCTCGCGGGTCCTCGGCCCGGTAGACGCGGTGGCCGAAGCCCATGATCCGCTCGCCGCGGCCGAGCAGGCGGGCGACGTAGCGCTCGGCGTCGCCCTCGCGTTCCACCTCGTCGAGCATCCGCAACACCCGCGCCGGGGCGCCGCCGTGCAGAGGTCCGGAGAGGGCGCCGGCGGCGGCGCTGAGCGCGGCGGCGACGTCGGCGCCGGTCGAGGCGACGACGCGGGCGGTGAAGGTCGAGGCGTTCATCCCGTGCTCGGCGGCGGTCACCCAGTAGGCATCGATCGCGGTCACGTCCTCGGGCCGCGCCTCGCCGCGCCAGCGCAGCAGGAAGCGCTCGGCCAGCGTGCGCCCCTGCTCGATCGCCTCCTGGGGGACGGGCGCGACGCCGCGGCCGCGGGCCGACTGGGCGACGAAGGAGAGGGTCGCGGCGGCGACCCGCTCGAGCTGGTCGCGAGCCAGCTCCTGGCTGATATCGACCAGCGGCGCCAGCCCCCATTCCGGCGCCAGCGCCGCCAGCGCGACCTGCACGTCGACCCGGGTATCCCCGGTGCGGATCGCCAGCAGGTGCGGGCCGGCGGGGCGGAGCGGCCGGTCGGGCCGGTCGTCCACCAGCAATCCCCAGACCCGCTCGAAGGGGACCTGGCCGACCAGCTCCTCGAGGTCGACGCCGCGGTAGCGGAGGGCGCCGCCGCCGCGGTCCGGCTCGGCGATCTCGGAGGCGAAGGCGACGACGTCCTCGAGGCCGTCGCGGACTACCGGTGCGTCCTTCATGCTGGGCTCCTTCGGGGGCGCGGTGATCGTGCGCCCTCAGGCTGACGCGCCGGCGCTCGCGAATCAACGTTGATCATGTCAATGTATAGGGGTGCCAGAGGGCAAGCTCGACACGGTGGAAGTCGCGCGACGGCTCGGCGTCAAGCCGCAGACCGTCTACGCCTACGTCAGCCGCGGCCTGCTGGGACGGGATCCGGCCAGCGGCCCGCGCCGCTCGCTCTTCGACCGTGACGAGGTCGAGCGGCTCGCCGCCCGCGCCCGCCGCACCGACCGCTCCGGCGCCCTCGAGGTCGTGGTCGAGACCGAGCTGACGCTGCTCGACCCGGCCGGGCGGCTGCTCTACCGCGGGCACGACGCGATCGAGCTCGCCCGCTTCCGCGACTTCGAGGGGGTCGCGGCGCTCCTCTGGGGCGGCGGCCCGCCGGCGCCCTGGGAACTGCCGGCGCAGGCCGCGGCCGCGCTTGCCGAGGCGGCGCCGTTACTCGGCGGCAGCGCCGAGCCCGAGCGCCCGCTGGTCGCTCTCGCCGCCCTGGCGGCCCGCGACGCGGACCGCGCCGACCGCCGTGCGGAGACCGTGCGCGCCAAGGGCGCAACCATCCTCGCCGCGATCGTCGAGTCGCTGCCGGCCGCGGCCGACCCGGTGGACCGCAGTCTCGCCGCCCGCCTCTGGGCCGCTCTCGATCCGCGGGGCGCTCGCCCGAGCCCGGCCCAGCTGAAAGCGCTGAACGCCGCCCTCGTCCTGCTCGCCGACCATGAGCTCTCGGCCAGCGGCCTCGCCGCCCGGGTCGCCGCCTCGGCCTGGGCCGACCCCTACCGCGTCGTCCTCGCCGGCCTCGGTGCGCTCGGCGGCGCCCTGCACGGCGCAGCCACGCAGGCCACCGATGCGATGCTCGCGACGCTGGCCGAGCAGGGCGACCCACGGGCGGTGCTCGACCGCCACCTCGGCCTCGAGGTGCCGCTGCCCGGCTTCGGCCACCGCGTCTACCGCGACCGCGATCCGCGCGCCGATCATCTGCTCTCCTACCTGCCCCGCGCCGCCCGCGACGCCGAGCTGGCGCGGCTGGCCGGTGAGCTCGTCGAGGCCGCCGGCGACGCGGGCCTGCCGGCGCCCAACGTCGACTTCGCCCTCGCCGCGCTCTGCACCGCGATCGGCCTGCGCCGCGGCGCCGCGGCGACGATCTTCACCACCGCCCGCGCCGCCGGGTTGCTCGCGCAGGCGATCGAGGAGTACCCGCACCGCCTCCGCTTCCGGCCGCGCGCCACCTACGTCGGCCGGGGCGCAGGGTCGGGGCCGAGGTAGGGGAGGGCTGCGCTATGGGACCCGCGCTACGAGATCCTCGGTGTCAAAGCTCGACTCGTTGGCCAGGTCGTGGCCGTAGAGGGCCGAGATCGGGTGGTTGCCCGCGGCCTGCGGTCGGTAGGACACGGTGCAGGAGGAGGCGTCGGCGGCGGTCGCCGCCAGCCTGCATTCGGCTTGGCTGAAGGTCCCCGCTGCCGGGCTGCTGAACCTCACCGAGCCGGTGGGAGCCGTCGGCCTGCCTTCGCTGGGACGCGGATCGATGTCGCGGGCGCGGACCGTCGCCGTGCAGGCCTTGAGCTCTCCGACGACGGCCGAGCCACCGCAGTCGACCTCGGTCGCGGTCGGGTAGATCAGGCGGATCGTGGCCTGGCTCGGGGCGTGGATCTTGTCCCTGGTCCCAGCGGCGACGTGAGGGCCGTCCACGCCTGGAAACCGGGCGGCCAGGAGCTGGCTTTGGAGGAGTTCCGGTTCGTAGGTGAACGAGCAGATGCTTTCCACCGCGCTGACGGGTTCGAGGATGCAGACGAAGAGGCCCCGCGATTCTTCCTCGTTGGAGGACCATTCGACTCCGCCGACCGGCACGGTGCCTCCAGACGCCGAGGTATCGCGCACGCGGATCACGCATTGCGGATTGCCAACGAACGGCGAGGGGCTGCAGGCCACCGTGGTGCTGCTCGGCCGCGCCGCGGCGTTGATCTGGCCCTTGCCGTCCCTTGCCGGCGGATGCGTGGCATCGCCTGAGTAGGCAGCGCCGATCACGTGCACGCCGGCCGCGCTGGGGGTGTAGCGGACGCTGCAGAAGCCGCCGTCTTCGCCGGCGAAGGGCGCGAGGGTGCATTGGCCCGCGCTGAAAGTCCCTTCCCCGTCCGAGGTGAAGCTCACCGTCCCGGTCAGGCCCCGCGACCCAAGGCCTTCGTTCACCACGCGAGCGAGGCAGGTACCGCTGGCGCCCGGGGCGATGCTTTCCGTGGGGCAGGTCAGATCGACCGAGGTGCCGCGCACGGCCAGCGCGGTTTCAGCATGGCTGGCCGGATGGGTGGCATCGCCTCCGTAGGTTGCGGTGATCAGGTGTTCGCCACCGATTTTCGCTTCGTAATTCACCGTGCAGACGTTGCTTTCACCGACGTTGCAGCTGCCCCGGTCGAACTGCCCTTCCCCGTTGGATTTGAAGCTGAGCGTGCCGGAAAGGCTGTCGGAGGCGACGCCGGCGTTCTTGACTTCGGCGGTGCAGGTCGACGATTCCCCGACGGCGGGCGATTGCGGTCGGCAGGTCAGCGTGGTGATCGTGTTGCTGACGGAAACGCTGGCGGCGGCGCTGCTCGGTAGATGGGTCTGGTCGCCGTCGTAGCTGGCGACGATCGACTTGACGCCGCCTTCGCTCGGCACGTACCTCAGAAGGCAGGCGCTGTTCGGACCGATCACCTGGATCAGGGTGCAGTTCGGGGTGAACGGGCCGCCTTCCGCCGTGAAGCCCACGGTGCCGGTCGGCGCGGTCGCTCCGGCGCCCGAGCTCTTGACCTGGATCAGGCATTCGACCAGCCTGCCGGCAAGGTGGACCGCCGACCCGCAGCCGATCGTGGTCGTGGTGACCTCGCGCGCGGCGACGCTGGTTTCGGCGCCGCTCGAGGGGTGGGTGGCATCGCCTTCATAGGTCGCCGCGATCGGATAGACGCCAGCTGCTTTCGGTGAGAATTTCACCGAGCACGAATTGCCTTCGCCGAGCGTGCAGTTGCTCGGTTCTGGCTGCCCTTCGAGGCTCGATTTGAAGCGGACGGTCCCGGTGATGGTGTCGGGGGCCGCGCCGATGTTCCTGACTTCCGCGGTGCAGAACGTCGATTCCCCGGCCTGGAACGATTCCGGATCGCAGGTCAGGCTGGTGACGGTGTCGCTGTAGGCGACGCCGGCGGTGCCTTCGCTCGCTTGGTGGGTTTCGTCGCCGACGTAGCGGGCGGTGATCGTGTGCAGGCCGGCCTGCCTCGACGCGAAATTGGCCAGACAGGCGCTTTGGGGTCCGATCAGCGGGATCAGGGTGCAGCTCGGTTTGATTTCGCCGCCCTCGATCGTGAGCTTGACCATGCCGGTCGGCGCGGTCGCGCCGGGAGCGGAGCTTTTGACCGCGATCAGGCATTCGCCGCCGCCGCCGGGAAAGTGGACCGCCGATCCGCAGCTGACCGTGGTCTGGGTGGCGAAGCGCGCGGCGAAGGTGATTTCAGCGTGGCTGGCCGGATGGGTGGCGTCGCCACCGTAGGTCGCCGTGACCAGGTGGGTGCCGGTGGCTTTCGGGGTGTAGGTGACGGCGCAGGTGTTGGCTTCGCCGAGCGTGCAGGTGCTCGAATCGAACTGGCCTTCGCGGTTCGATTTGAAGCTGACCGTGCCGGAGACGGCGCCGGACGCGGCGCCGGTGTTCTTGACTTCCGCCGTGCAGCGCGTCGCTTCGCCGACAGCGGGCACCTCCGGGCGGCAGCTGAGGCCGGTGGCCGTGGAGCTGACCGCGATCGTGGTCCTCCCGCTGCTCGGTAGATGGGTCTGGTCGCCGACGTAGCTGGCGGTGATCGTCTGCTGGCCGCCTTCTTTCGTCGCGTACCTTCCCAGGCACACGCTTTCGGGTCCGATCACCGGAATCAGGGTGCAGCTCGGGTTGATCGATCCACCTTCCGCCGCGAGCTTGACGCTGCCCGTCGGGGCGGTCGCCCCGGTGCCGGAGCTTTTCGTCCTCACTATGCATTCGACCGCCGCGCCCGGGAAGCGCAGCGCCGATCCGCAGTTGAGGCTGGTCGTCGTCTGCATCGTCGGTTCGGCCGCCGCCGAGTCGGGCGCGGCTAGGCACGCCGCAAGCGCGAACGCGATGAGCGAGGGAGCGAGGACTTGTTTTGCCGAACGTGTCACCGAACTGTGCAGCGCTATAAGCGGCCGGCTCCGGGAGCGTTCATCGAGGACCAAGACCTTGGACGGATGTCTTAGAACCTGTCTCGAAACCCCCGCGCACGCCTGGCGGCGCCGGACACACTTCGCGGGGCGTCGTCCTCGGTCGGCCAAATGGCGTTGCCATTCGGCCTCCCTGTGTCCTATCCCCGCTCGGTCCGGCACTCGCCAGCCGCACACGCGGGTTTCGAGACAGGTTCTAAGTGGCCGGTGCGGTCGCGGCCTGGC
>DATAEW010000101.1:0-26145 GCA_036257815.1 Solirubrobacterales bacterium | reverse complement strand
AACCTCTTCGGCGGCAAGCGCGGCCTCCTGGTCAACAACGCCAACCTCTGCGCCAAGCCCCGCCGCGCCGGCGTCGAGCTGGTCGGCCAAAACGGCCGCCGCCACGACAGCGAGCCGGTGGTGAGGACGAGCTGCAAGAAGAAGCCCGCCAAGCCCCACAGGCACCACCACCGCGCAGCCCGGGGCTGAGGGCCCCGCGCGCGCCGAAGCGCGCATCCGCGGAGCCCCCACCCTGGGGGCTGCAGGGCAAACGGCGCCGCCACCCGACCGCCCAGGCTAGCCGCGACCCGGTGTTCTTGACCGCCGACCGCCACGGCGTTAGGCCACCCCTACAACCCCGCCTCTGGGGAGAGGGTCGCGGCCCGGCGGGCCGCGGCGGTCACCGATAGGAAGGAAGGCAGCTATGAAAGGCAAGCTGAGGGCTCTGGGGCTGGCGCTCGTCGCCCTGCTCGCGCTGGGGGCGCTGGTCGCGCAGAGCGCGCAGGCCGTCGAACACACGTTCCACTCGGAAGTCGAACGAACCGTCCTCACAGGCGGTTACGACCCGGCCAACGAATCTAAACCGGATGAATTCCACATCGGTACCGCAACCTTCATCTGCACCTCAACCAAATTCGAGGGCACAACGGTCGGCAAAACCAACGACCAAGTCACACTGACCCCGACATACGGTAGTACAACGAAACCAAGTGGTTGCGAAGCCAAAGGCACCGGAATCGAAGTCCTCGTCCACACCAACCACTGCGCCTACGTGTTCGAGAGCGACACAGTGCTGACAGCTGGCACGACCGAAGAACACGCGCCGCTGGAAATCGAGTGCTCGGGCGCGAGCGAAAATGAAATCACACTGACAATGCCCTCAATCGGGGTAGAAATTCACATCCCGGCGCAAAACACGATTAAAGACGGCGTCACCTACACAAACATCGGCGAAGGCAGCAAACGCGAAATCACAGCACACGTGACAGCTAAAGGCATCCACGGGGAATGCACAGGAGCGAACTGCTTCCTGGTTGGCACCTGGAAATTCACCAACGCCACGTATGAAGGCACAGAGACGATCGCCGGCTTCAAAGACGAAGCCGCCGGCGAACTGACCGGTACAGAAAAGACAACACCGACTGCCGTATCGCTGAAAGAGGGCGCGCAGGTCGGCGTCTTCCTGACAACACCGTAGGCATTCCAACGACTGGCCTGGCCCGGGACGGGTCAGGCCAGTCCCCACCGGCCTCCCGGCGTCGGCTTTGCGGTCTCAAGCTTCGAGCTGAGCCTCTTCGGCGGCAAGCGCGGCCTGCTGGTCAACAACAACGCCAACCTCTGCGCCAAGACCCGCCGCGCCAGCGTCGATCTGGTCGGTCAAAACGGCCGCCGCCACGACAGCGAGCCGGTGGTGAGGACGAGCTGCAAGAAGACGGGGAAGCGCAAGCCCCACCGCCGCCCCGCCCGGGGCTGAGGGCCCCGCGCGCGCCGAAGCGCGCATCCGCGGAGCCCCCACCCTGGTCGCTGCAGGGCAAACGGCGCCACCCCCCGACCGCCCAGGCACCCCGCCCCCAGCCGCGACCCGGTGTTCTTGACCGCCGCCCCGCCCCGCCGTTAGGCCACCCCTACACCCCACCTCTGGGGAGAGGGTCGCGGCCCCGCCGGGCCGCGGCGATCACCGATAGGAAGGAAGGCAGCTATGAAAGGCAAGCTGAAGGCGTTGGGCCTTGCTCTCACCGCCATGTTCGCGTTGGGCGCGCTGCTCGCGCAGAGCGCGCAGGCCGTCGAACACACGTTCAACCTGGAAGCGGAACGAACCGTCCTCACAGGCGGCTTCGATCCGGGATTCAAGGACAAAACAAAGATCGGCAACGTGACCTTGGTCTGCAACTCAGCCAAATTCGAGGGCACAGCGGTCGGCAAAACCAACGACGAAATCACACTGACGCCGACATACGGCAGCACAGTTGCCCCAAGCGGCTGCTCAGCCGAAGGCACCGGAACCGAATTCATCAAACACACCAACCACTGCGCCTACAAACTCGACAGCGACACAGTGCTGACACCCGGGACCACCGAAGAACATGCGCCGTTGGAAATCGAGTGCTCGGGCGAAGCCGAAAACGAAATCACACTGACATTGCCCTCGATCGGCGTCACGATTCACACACCGGCACAGAAACCGGCCGACGGCGTCGTCTACACAAACATCGGCACCGGCAGCACGCGCGAAATCACAGTCCACATGACATTAAAAAACCTCAGGGGCAAGTGCACAGGAGTGAACTGCTTCCTGATCGGCCTCACCAACGGCGGAGAATTCACCACCGCCGAATGCACCGGCACAGAGACGATCGCCGGCTTCGAAGACAAAGGCACGGAACAGACCGGTACAGAAAAGACAACACCGATCCTCAAAGAGGGCGCGCAGGTCGGCGTCTTCCTGACCACACCGTAGGAGACTCAGCGCTGGCCCGGCTCCAAGGCCGGGCCAGCGCTGAAGACGGAGGCGGGCAAGGGGTAGGGGCGGGAACAGCGCGCTCGCCTGCCCGGCCAAAACGGCCGCCCCCACGACAGCGAGCCGGTGGTGAGGACGAGCTGCAAGAAGAAGCCCGCCAAGCCCCACAAGCACCACCGCCGCCCCGCCCGGGGCTGAGGGCCCCGCGCGCGCCGAAGCGCGCATCCGCGGAGCCCCCACCCTGGGCGCTGCAGGGCAAACGGCGCCACCACCCGACCGCCCAGGCACCCGGTCCCCAGCCGCGACCCGGTGTTCTTGACCGCTGCCCCTCCGCGGCGTTAGGCCACCTCCACAACCCCGCTTGCGGGGAGAGGGCCGCGGCCCAGGCCGCGGTGATCACTGAAGGAAGGAAGGCAGCTATGAAAGGCAAGCTGAAGGGTCTGGGCCTGGCGCTGGCGGCGATCTTCGCGATGAGCGCGCTGGTTGCGCAGGGGGCGCAGGCCGTGGAAACCACAGAACACACGTTCAACTCGGAAGTGGAACCAACCGTCTTCACAGGCGGCCTCGATCCGGGATTCCAAGACAAATTGACGATCGGATCGGCGACCTTCACCTGCACCTCGGCCGTATTCGAGAGCACAGCTGTCGGCCAAGCCTTCGATTTAGTGACACTGACGCCAACATGGGGCAGCACAACGAAACCGAGCGGCTGCTCGGGCGCCGGTCAGGAATTCATCTACCACACCAACCACTGCGCCTTCGTGTACGAGAGCGACACAGTGCTGACACCCGGGACCGAAGATGAGCACGCGCCGGTGGAAATCGAGTGCTCGGGAACCGAAGAAAACGAAATCACAATCACAATCCCGTCGATCGGCGTCACCATCCACATCCCGGCGCAGAAACCGGCAGACGGCGTCGTCTACACAAACATTGGCGCCGGCAGCACGCGCGAAATCACAGTTCACAAGACACTGAAAAGCATCAAAGGAACCTGCAAAGGAGTGAACTGCTTCCTGATCGGGCTCAGCAACGGCAAAGAATTCACCACCGCCACGTATGAAGGCACAAACACGATCGCCGGCTTCAAAGACGAAGGCTTCAATACAACCGGCACAGCAAAAACAACAACAACCTCAGAAGACCTGAAACACGGCGCGCAGGTCGGCGTCTTCATGACCACACCGTAGGCATTCCAACCACTGGCCTGGCCCATGGCGGGTCAGGCCAGTCCCCACCGGCCTCCCAGCGTCGATCTGGTCGGCCAAAACGGCCGCCGCCACGACACCGAGCCGGTGGCGAGGACGAGTGCAAAGGGCCGGCAAGCCCACAGGCCCCACCGCCCCCCGGTCCAAGCGCCCGTCGAGTGCCCGAAATCGCCTCAGATGGAGAGACGTCGGAGCGCGGTCTAGTTTGGAAGCCCCTGCAAATCTTGGATTTTCTTGGCCCTCGATGGAGGGTCTACCGGCGATGCGGGAGTGCCTGAAACTCGGACACTGACTGGGCAGCCGATGGGGGACGAATGGCCAGCACGGGTATCCGGGTCTCTCCCCTCACAAGCTGCGTCACACCTTCGCCTCAGTATTCCGGCAGCAGCTTGAGCGCCTCGGTGTGGCCGGGCCGCATCGTCGCAAAGTGCCGGTGGTCGAGCGTCGCGACCTTCGGCTCTTCGAGGTGTTCGGCCAGAGCCAGGAGGCTCGCATCGACGACGCCCACCGCGAGATCGGCGTAGTCGCGCTGTAACTCGAGGCAGCGCCTCAAGTCTGCCTCGGTCGGGCCCTGAACGCTGTAGGCGCCAGCCAGGATGTCCTCCAGGAAGGCCTGCCAGACCGCTGCCGTCAACCGCTCGTGGCACCAGTAGTCGAGCTCGGAGAGAACGAGCGCCGGCACGACCAGGTTCTCGCTAGAGCCGGCGATCAACTCCGCACACCGACCGTGATCGGGATCCGATCCATCGAGAGCCGCCAGCAGGACGCTGGTATCGAGGATGAGGGCCACTACCGCGGCGGCCGTGCGACCGGCTCGGTCGCGACCTGTGCCGCAGAGACTCCATCGGTGGAGCGCCCCAACCCGAGACGGGGCCGGTGCGCCCGCTTGATCGCGATTGCCTTCTCCTCAATCGCTTCGGCGAGCACCGAGCTGAGGCTCGACCCTCGCCGACGAGCCTCATTCTCCAGGGTCGCGAGATCCTCGGAGTCGGCACTGACAGTCGTCCGTCGATTCATGATGCACGATTCTACCATCAGAAACTTATTGCCATTCAGTGGGACCCATCGAGCGTTATGGCCTTGAGGTCGAACAGATCGAGATCGGCTCAGTGAAGACTTTCCAAGAGATCTTCTCCGGTGACGCCCAGGCGCCGGACGGAGCACTTCGTGGCCCGCCGGCAACCCGCCGAGATTGGTCTGGCAGAAATTGCTTGGCCCGATCGAGATAGCGGACGGCACGGCGAGTAAGGGCCGAGGACGCCGCCTCCAGACCCTTCCCACATGCCGTCGGAGGATCCGGTTCATGAGAGCAGTACTCGGCCAAGGCAGCATCGGTCTTCCGGGTACGGCCCGATCCCACTCACGCCTCCCTCTCTCAGAGCCGCCGCCTGGACCTCCACCTTCGGTTCCGCGGCGTTCTGCTCCCGCGTAGCCTGTCGACCAACCATCAGCTATCCCGACCGCTTTCTGGACCGCCGCCGAAAGACGACGCCGCGCTCGTGCGAGTGGTGGTGCCCGCCCCGCACCGTCCACCACGAGTCCCAGGTGATCTTGAGGATCACGGCGGTTATCGCCAAGCCGATCAGCGGGTCGGCGATCGGGAGGCCGAGGGCGACGACGGCGGCGCTGGCGACCACCGCCAGGCTGACGTAGGAATCGGCGCGGGCGTGGTTGCCGTCGGCGACGAGGGCCGGGCTGTCGAGGCTGCGGCCGGCGCGGGTGCGGATGATCGCGGCGATCCAGTTGCCGGCGAAGCCGATCAGGCCGGCGAACGCCAGCGCCAGCAGGTCGGTCGGAGTCTGGGGATTGATCAGGCGGTTGACCGCCTCCATCCCGGCGACGCAGGCCGAGGCGAAGATCGCGAAGACGACGAACAGACCAGCCTTGCGCTCGGCCGACTCGGAGCGCAGCAGGAAGGCGACGCCGAGCGGGATCGCGGTCGCGGCGTCGCCGAAGTTGTGGATCAGGTCGGCGAGCAGGGCGACGCTTCCGGTGAGGACGTAGATCGCCACCTGCGCGAGCGCCGTCAGCCCGAGCACCGCGAGCGAGAGCCCCACGGCTCGCAGTCCCGCGCCAGAGCGTTTGATGCTCGGGTCGATCAGGCCGTGGCTGTGTCCGTGGCCGTGATCGTGGTGATGGTGCCCATGCTCCTCGTGGCTGTGGGGGCCACGGTGCGGATGGGAGTGGATCGTCTCGCCGTGCCGGTGGCGCTCGCCGCCGAGCGCCTGGTAGCCGATCGCGTCGTGCATCGGCTCGGCGATTCGAGGTGCTCGATGGAGTCGCGCGGAGTCAGGCGGGGGATTGTCCACGTTTCGGCCGGGAAAGCGTCTCAGTCCCGGGCGCTCACCGCCCGGCTGAGGACGATCCCAACGGCCGCAGCCACAGTCACCAGCCAGGCGAGGCTGAGCGCCAGCGCCCCTCCGGCATGGAAGCTGTCCGAGAAAGCTCCCTCATACAGCAGCCGCGCCGGCCCATAGCCCGGCAGCAGCCAGGCAAAATCTCCCGGGCTCGTATGGAACATCGGGTCCTGCACGACGCCGATGTCGCAAAGCACCAGGAACAGGATCAGGTAGGTGGCGGCGAGCTTGTCCAGCACCGCGCCGGCGAGGGCGCCGAGGCCGCCGTAGATGAGGCCGATCAGGGTCAGGCCGGCGAGGAACGGCCCCCAGGAGTCGGGGGTGAAGTTCACCGCCGTCACCAGCGCCGAGACGGCAACCACCAGCGCCGTCGCCGCCAGCAGCACCGCCAGCCGCGCCAGGACCGTCTCCCCGGGGCGGAAGCCGGCGAGGACGAGGCGGCGATCGCCCTCAAGAGCGGACTGCATGACGAAGACGCCGACCAGGGCGACGACGAAGGCGATCGTCATCCCGCCCATGCCGGCGCCGTGCAGCTCCTTCATCGTCGTCATCATCGTTTCCCCGCCGGGCAGGCCGATCATCCGCGGAGTGGGCAAAGTCTCGGCGATCGAACGGGTGATGATGTAGGCGGGGACGAGAACCAGGAGGACGAGGACCAGAGGCCGGCGCCCCTGGTCGCGGAAGGCCATCGCGGTAGCCGTGCGGGCGCGGGCGCTCATGCCCGCGACCTCGCCGAGAACCAGAAGGCGAGGAGCGCCACCGCCAGCGCCCCGAGCGCGACGGCGGCCGAGCCGATCCAATCGCCACTGGGGGAGCCTTCGGCCCCGCCCGCCGCGATCAGCAGGTTGGCGGCGTTGCGGGTCGGCGTCCAGGAGACCGCGCCGTTGCTCGTCATCTGCGGCCCGGAGAAGGCATCGACCGAGAAGACCAGCAGGACCAGCAGCGAGCCCTCCAGCTGCCCCTTGACGAAGGCGCCGATCAGGGCGCCGATGCCGATGTAGATCGCGGCGAAGGTGAAGATCGCGACGGCCGCGTGGAAGGGGTGGCCGATCCCGCTGCGCAGCCAGAGGGTCACGAATGCGACGGCGGAGACGGCGAGGCCGATCGCAAGGGCGGCAACGATCCGCGAGACCGCCACCCGTGCCGGCCCCAGCCCCGCGGCGGCGAGGCGGCGGTCCGCGGAGCGGGACGAGGAGACCTGGAAGAAGGCGAGGGTCCCGGAGAGAAAGGCCGCGGCCCAGCCAGCGCTGATCGCGGTCGCCGACTGCGCCATCAGGTCGCCCCCGAGCGCGTCGGCGAATTCGCCAAGGACGCTGGCGAAGATGAGGACGAAGAAGGCCGGGATCGCGACCAGCAGCACCAGCGTCAGCGGCGCCCGCAGGTGCTCACGCACGAAAGCCGTGCTCGCCGGCAGCGCCGCGCTCAGCACGTGCAGATCCGCCCTTCGCAGAGTTCATACATGCGGTCCAGCCGCTCGCGCTCGGCGAGCAGGTGGGAGACGATGAGGATCCCCATGCCCTCGTCGCGGCGGCGCTCGGCCATCTCCCAGAAGCGCAGGTAGGTCTCCCAGTCAAAGCCCGAGTAGGGCTCGTCCAGCAGCAGCAGCGCGGGATCGTGCATGAGCGAGATCGCCAGGTTGAGCTTCTGCCGCGTGCCGCCCGACAGCGCCTCGGTGCGGTAGTCGCGGTACCTGGCGAATTGCAGCTCCTCGAGCAGGTCGGCCTCGGCGGTGGCCAGCTCCTCGTCGCTCATCCCGTAGGCGCGGCCGTAGAGCTGGAAGTGCTCGGCGACCGTCAGCTTCTCCCAGAGCATCGGCTGTTGCGGGCAGTAGCCGAGGCGCTCGGGCCGGTCGACCTCGCCGCTGTCGCTGCCCAGCAGGCCGACGATGACCTGGATCAGCGTGCTCTTGCCCGACCCGTTCTCGCCGACCAGGCCGACCAGCTCGCCGGCTTTGACATCGAGGCTCGCGCCGCGTAGAACCTCGATCCTGCGCCGCAGCGGCCAGACGCCACGGTGGAAGCTCTTTTCGACCCCCCGGACTCTCAGG
The DNA here is from genome assembly GCA_036257815.1 of Solirubrobacterales bacterium. GTDB lineage: Bacteria > Actinomycetota > Thermoleophilia > Solirubrobacterales > 70-9 > VAYN01. The sequence goes on along the minus strand of DATAEW010000101.1, from coordinate 18,096 downwards.
ACGGCGCCAGCCGCGGAGGGCTTGGCGCTGGGCGGAAGTTGCGGCTGCGGGAGCGTCGTCATCTTGACCGGGAGGCTAGGAGCGCCGGAGGGGCCGTTCATCCGTAGTCGGCCACCTTCGAGCAGCGGAACTTACCCGACGCCTGCGGCTTGCAGCGCGTCTAGGGTTCTCGGTGTGGAGGAGCCTGAACGATGGCCGCGCTGACGATCCTGCTCGCAGACACGGACCACATGGGTGATTGGGGCGCCGGGTGGTGGATCGTCATGGCGCTGATGATGGTCGTCTTCTGGGCGCTTGTGATCTTGGGCGCCGTGTGGCTGGTCCGCTCGCTCGCCGGCGGCCATCACACCATCCACCACCGCGATCCGCTCGAAGTGCTTGACCACCGGCTCGCCAGCGGAGAGATTTCCAGCGAGGAGTATCGCGAGCGGCGCGAGCTGCTGAAAGAGGAAAGCGGTTCCGATGGGGCGTAGATCCCTGTTCAAGGTGATCGACCCGTTCCTGCTCGCGCTCGGCGCCGTCTGCCTGCTCGGCATCGGGGTTCTCATCGGAGTGCTGATCGAAAGCGACGACAGCTCCGGTCCCCCGACCTTGCGGGCCGAGGAAATCGGCAATGTCACGGACGGGCGAACCCTTTTCGTCACCCAGGGCTGTTCGATGTGCCACAGCTTCGAGGGCCGGGGCGGCTCAGACGCGCCGAGCCTCGACTACATGAGGGGCGAAATGACGGGCGGCGACATCGCCAACATGAGCGGGCAAATCTGGAACCACGTCCCGATGATGAAAGAAGCCTTTGCCGAGGAGCACATCCCGTTCCCTGAATTCACCGGCAATCAGATGGCGAGCCTGATCGCCTACCTGCACGCTGGCGGCCCGCCGCCCGACGTGAAGATGAGCCCGGAGATGATGGGCGGGGAAAAGCAGCAACGCGGAGAGCCCGGTGACGAGGAATCTTTTCGCGGCGGACGGCAGATGGGCGGCGGACAAGGGATGCAGGGCCAGCAGATGGGGGAATGAGCCTCGCGCGATCACCGCCCGCGTGCCGACCCGCCACCGTCGACGCCGAGGACGCGATGGTCGGCCGGGCCCGACCGTGTGGTGGTCTCCACCACCGCGGTCCGGCGCCCCTGCCGGTGGTCCGGACATCTGGGAGCGCATGGCCACGCTCAAGAGCGGCAAGGCGCGTGGGGAGGAGGCGATCGCCGCCACTGCCGAGGTCCTCAACCTCACCGATTCCCAAGTGCGGACCGCGGTCCGCCACTACGGCGCCTTCCCCGACGAGATCGACCGTAGGATCGCCCTCAACACCGAAGACGCCGTGAAGCCGAAGCAGCCTGGAAGCGCGAAGGGGCCGCTTTGGCGTGAAGCTCCTCCTCGACGAGCAGACCAGCGGCAGGGTTGCGGAACGGCTCCGGGACCGCGGCCACGATGTCACTGCCGCCACCGACGACCTAACCCTTCGAGGCTTGAGGGACCCCGACCTCTTCGAGGTGGCTCAGGAGCAAGGCCGAGCCCTGGTTGCCAAGCTGGGAGGTCGCTCGGCTGACCGCGGCCATTGAGAGCCTGATGGGGGGTCCTGAGCTAGGGAGAAGCTTTCTTTTCTGGCTCCACAGCCGATCGCGGCGGCTCGGGCAGATCCATTCCGCGCTGGACCGATGGGTGGGGCCAGACGCGGAGGAAGGAGACGATCCAGCGGAGGAGGCGGAAGAGGATTCGAAGCGAGGCGGCCGAGGGGTTGACGATGTCGTCGATGACGATCGTCGGGCTGCGCTCGATCGATTCTCTGGTCTTGGCGGCGGAGCGGGGGTCGGCGAGGCGGATCGCGTTGTACCAGGCGAGGCCGCGGCTCATCCGGATGCCGTAGTCGGTCAGCAGCTCGTCGAAGCGCTCGCCGAGTTGGTCGAGCCAGCCGATGTAGGGGGCGTAGCGGTGGGTGGTGGCGCGTTGGATGAGGTCGATCGAGGAGGCCATCATGTCGTTGACGGCATGGAAGTCGAAGATGTGCTTCGGCTCGGGACCTTCCGGTGGGCTGAGGTCGCCGAGCGCCAGGGGCAGGTCGTGCATGATGTGGACGGCCATCGCGAAGACCAGGTCCTCGAGCACCGAGGTCCGCTTGTCGCGCATCGCTTCGAAGGCCCGCCGCCAGGCGGGGCTGAGGCTCGCCTCATCGGCGTCGAGGGCGGCGAAGTAGTGCGCGGCGAAGGCCTCGGCGAGATCGGTGATCCACTCCTCGTCGACCCCCGAGCCGGGCGCCTCTTCGGCGATCCGCCGCGTCATCAGCGAGTAGGCGTGGGTGAAGACGCAGCGGGAGTCGCGCTGGGCCTCCAGCTCCCGGGCCCTGCGGGACAGCCGCCGCTCGAGGTCGCGCAGGCGCGCCGCGGAGTCGCTCGCGGCGGCCGGGCCGGGCGTCGTCGAACCGGAGGCCACCGTCGCTACCCCTCGTCCCGCTTGTGGATCACCTCGGTGGCTTCGGCCCAGGCGCAGAGCAGGCGGCCATCGATGTGGCGGCGGTCTGCGGCCACGGCGTAGGTCGCGACCCAGTCGGCCCCGAGCAGCGGGATGTAATAAGTCGAGCTCATTCCGTCGGCGTGGATCGCCGCCGGATGTTCCTTCTCGTTGCGGAGCAGGAACGGGATCGGCCCGAAGCGCTCGTGACAGCGGACGGCGACGTCGCTGCCGTCGGCGTCCAGGGTGTAGGTCTCGCGCAGCAGGTAGAGGGTGAGGCCGAAGTGGCTGATCCGCACCGTGTTGCCGGCGACGCCCGCCACGCCCGACTCGGGCTCGGCCCAGATCTCCGAGTCGATCCGCGAGTCCGGGAAGACGCGGTGGATCGCGGACATCCCGATCAGCAGCAGGCGGTTCTTGAGGCCCAGCGAGGCGGCGCGAAAGGCCGGCTTGTCGGTGATGCGAAAGGTGAACTTGCCGCGCCAGCGCCCTCGCCCGATCGCGAAGTAATAAACCTGGCTGTCGCTGAGCGTCGGGTCGGCCGTGGCCATTCGAAGCGCTCCCTCTGTGACTGGGGGCAGGGTCACCCAAAACGACCCTGACTGATCAGCGCATCATACCCCGGCCGTTTGAAACTGCGTGCGGCGTGGTACTAATACTCAATCTTGGGTAGGGACCGGGAGATCAGCGGGTGCCGGGACCGGCGTCGCCGGCTCGGCCGCGCGGCGCTGCCCGCGCTGGCGCTGAGCTGCGCTCTGCTCGCCTGCATGCCGGGCGTCGCGAGCGCCTCCGAACCGTCCTTCGACGCCCATGGCAGCGTCGAACAGGTCTACGCCACGGGGTTGCCGGCCGGCGCGGCGGTGTCGCTGCTCGACGCCGAAGGCCGGGAAGTGGCGGCGAAGAGCGCCGACGAGCTCGGCGGGGTGCTGTTTCGAGACGTCGCGCCGGGCGACGGGTATGGGGTCGCCTCCGGCGGGGCGCAGTCGTCGCCGCTGACCGTGCTTGGGACCCAATCGGCGCCGCCCAGCACCGCTCTCTATGAGCAGTCGATCCCCGCCAGCGGCTACGGGTACCTGATCACGCGCGACGGGACGAGGCTGGCGATCGACGTCCACCCGCCGCAGGACGTGACCAAGGTGCTTCCCGGGGTGGAACTGCCGCCGCTGCCGAGCGGGCCGACGCCAACCCTGGTCGAGTACTCCGGGTACGGGTACGCCAATCCGGCCGGGCCGGAAAACGGGATCTCGATCCTCGCCAACCTGATGGGCTTCACGGTGGTCGACGTCAACATGCGCGGCACCGGCTGCTCGGGCGGCGCCTATGACTTCTTCGAGCCGCTGCAGAACCTCGACGGCTACGACATCGTCGAGACGATCGCCAACCAGCCCTGGGCCGCGCACCACGAGGTCGGGATGATGGGGATCTCCTACGGCGGGATCAGCCAGCTCTTCACCGCGCAGACGCAGCCGCCGGACCTGGCGGCGATCTCGCCGCTGTCGGTGATCGACAACACCCAGACGACGCTCTATCCGGGCGGCATCCTCAACACCGGCTTCGCCCTCGAATGGGCAAAAGAGCGGGTGCACGACGCCGAAGCGGCCGGACCGGCCAGCGGCCAGGCATGGGCCTACGAACGGATCCAGGAAGGCGACGGGACCTGCGCCGCCAACCAGGCCCTGCACCCAGAAGCGGTCGACCTGCTGGGGAAGATCGAAGAAAACAGCCACTACAGGCCCGAAGTCGCCGACCCGCTGTCGCCGATCACCTTCGTCGACAAGATCGACGTGCCGACCTTCATGGCCTGCCAGTGGACCGACGAGCAGACCGGCGGCCACTGCCCCGATCTCGCCGAGCACATGACCGGCACCCGGCGCAAGTGGTTCACCTTCACCAACGGCACCCACGTCGACTCGCTCGACCCGGAAACGTTCAACCGCTGGTTCGACTTCCTCGAGCTCTACATCGCCAGGCAGGCGCCGATCCTCGGCTCCGCCGCGATCCACGCCGCGGCGCCGCTGATCTACCAGGAAGCGATGGGGATCCCCGGCGTCACCCTGCCGCCGGATCCGATCCAGCTGCAGCCGACCTACGGCCTGGCGCTGGCCGCCTTCGAAAACCTGAAGCCGGTCCGGGTGCTGTTCGACAGCGGCGCCGGTGGCATCTCGCCCGGCCAGCCCTATCCGGGCTTCGAAAAGTCCTTCGCCCAGTTCCCGGTTGCCGGCACCCAGGCCAGGGCCTGGTACCTCTCGCCGGGCGGTGCCCTCGGCGCCAGCCCGCCGTCCGGCTCCCATGCCGACGAATTCACCTGGGACGCCCACGCCCTGCCGCCGACCGACTTCAGCGGCGACACCGGCTCCGGCCCGGGTGGCCTCTGGACCGCGACGCCCGCATACGACTGGGAACAGAGCCCGCCCGGGAGCGCCGTCTCCTACCTGACCGCGCCGCTCGGCGCCAGCACGACGGTGATCGGGGCCGGCGCGGTGAACGTCTGGGTCCGCTCCTCGGCGCCCAGCGTCGACCTGCAGGCGACGATCGGCGAGGTTCGGCCCGACGGCAGGGAGACCTTCGTCCAGAACGGCTGGGTGCGGGGCGAGGAGCGCGAGCTCGACGCCGAAAAGAGCACCCCGCTTGAGCCGGTGCTGAGCCTGCGCGAAGCCGACGTCTCGCCGCTGCCGGCCGACCAGTTCGTGCCGGTGACGATCCCCCTCTACTACGAGGGCCACGCCTACCGCGCCGGCTCGCGGATCCGGCTGACGATCGCCGCGCCGAACGGCACCCAGCCGATCTGGGCATTCGCCCAGACCGAGCCGGAAGGAACCGCGCAGGTGGCGATCGCCTACGGCGCGGAAACCCCCTCGAACCTCCTCCTGCCCGTGGTGTCGGGGCTGAGCGTCCCGACCGGCCTGCCGCCCTGCCCGGGACTGCGGGGCGAGCCCTGCCGCGAATACCGGGCGGTTGCGAACCGCCCGGCCATGCCCTGAACGCCCAGGGCCGGGCCGAGGCGAGTCCGCCCGGTCGCATCCTGCTGCGTGCCTCAGCTCAGCTCGGGCCGGCGGCGGTGGAAGTCGGTCACCGCCTGGAAGGCGGCGCCGAGGCGGAACAGGGTCGCCTCGTCGAAGGGGCGGCCGATCGCCTGCATGCCGATCGGCAGGCCGTCGGCGTCGAAGCCGCAGGGGACGGCGAGGGCGGGGAGGCCGGTCAGCGAGGAGACGCCGGTGAACTGCATGATCGCCGAGAGCATGTCCTCCTCCTCGCCGGCTTCGATCTCCACCGTGTCGGCGCCGACCGCGGTGGCGGTGAAGGGGAGGGTGGGGCAGACGAAGGCGTCGACCGAGCGGAAAGCGTCGAGGAACTGCTCGCGCAGCAGGGCGCGGTAGCGCTGCGCCTGCAGGTAGTGGGTCGCGAGGTGCAGCTCGCCCATCTCCAGCAGGATCCGCACGTCCTCGCCGTAGTCCTCGGGGCGCTCGCGTAGCCAGCCCTGGTGGTAGGTGCTCGGCTCGCAGGACTCGATCGTCAGCTGGGCCGAGATGTTGCCCTCGATGTGCTCGATCTCCACCTCGACGACCTGGGCGCCGAGGCCCTCCAGGGTGGCGATCGCCTCGCGCACGGCGTCGTGGACGGCCGGCTGCAGGTGCTCGAAGAAGTAGCTGGGGACGACGCCGATCCGCAGGCCGCTCGCGCCGCGGTCGAGGTCGCGCGAGTAGTCGACGGTGGGGACCTGGGCGCTGCCCGAGTCGCGCGGGTCGTGGCCGGCGACGATCGCGAACATCGCCGCGCAGTCGGCGACCGTGCGGGCCATCGGCCCGACCGTGTCCATGCTCCAGGCGAGCGGGATGACGCCGTGGTTGCTGACGCGGCCGATCGTCGGGCGGATGCCGACGATCCCGTTGACCGCGGAGGGCAGGCGGATCGAGCCGCCGGTGTCGGTGCCGAGCGCCGCGTAGCTCATCCGGGAGGCGACGGCGATCCCCGAGCCGCCGCTCGAGCCGGCCGGGAAGCGGTCGCTCCGCCAGGGGTTGCGGGCGACGCCGTAGTGCGGGTTGGCGGTGGTGCCGCCCCAGGCGAACTCGTGCATGTTGGTCTTGCCGAGGACGATCGCCCCGGCGCCGCGCAGCCGCGCGGTGACCGTCGCGTCCTCCTCCGGCAGCCAGTCGGCGAGGATCTTGCTGCCCGCGGTGGTCGCCAGCCCCTCGACCGCGATGTTGTCCTTGAGGGCGATCGGGACGCCGTGCAGGGGGCCGATCAGGTGCCCGGCCCCGGCCATCGCCTCGGCGGCGCGAGCGACCTCGCGGGCCTGCTCGGCGTAGACCGAGATGAAGGCGCGCAGCGAATCGTCGTGGGCCTCGATCCGTTCCAGGCAGGCCTCGACCAGCTCCAGCGGCGAGACCTCGCGGGCGGCGACCGCGGCGGCCGCCTCCAACATCGAGAGCTCCGCCAGCTCCGGGTGCTCGCCGGCGCCGCTCATTCGAGGACCTCAGGCTCGGGGTGGGTGAAGCTGGCGATCGGGGCGCGCTGGCGGTGCTCGGGGGCGCTCATCTTCGCGCTCAGCTCGTTTGCCGCCGCCAGCCAGAGGGTCAGGCGCTCGGCGAGGTCCGCGGCGCGCGGCGGCTCGAGCGGCAGGTCCGCGGCGACGGCAAGCGTCCGCACGGCCTCCGCGTCGAGCCGCGTCTCGCCACTCATCTCCGCAGCTCGGTTCGGGTCATCGTTCATCACACTCCCAGGTATTCGCGTTGCAGCAGCTTGTCGTTCAGCAGCTCGGCGGTCGGCAGGGTTCGCACCAGGCTGCCGCGGTTCATCAGGTGCGCGGTGGGGGCGACCCGAACCGCGAAGTCGAGATTCTGCTCGACCAGCACCACGGTGACCCCCAGGCGCTCGTTGGCGGAGCGGATCAGCGCGGCGATTTCCTGCACGATCGAGGGCTGCACGCCCTCCGAGGGTTCGTCGAGCAGCAGCATCTTCGGGCTGGCGATCAGCGCCCGCGCTACGGCGAGGATCTGCTGCTGCCCCCCGGAGAGGCTGCCGCCCCGGGCGTCGCGCTTCTCCGCCAGGGCGGGGAACTCGGCCAGCATCTCCTCCGGCGTCCTGCGCTTGGCGCCGCGCCCGGCGGCGTAGGCGGCGACTCGTAGGTTGTCGAGCACGCTGAGCCCCGGGAAGACGTCGCGGCTGTCGGGGACGTAGGCGATGCCGAGCCGGGCGCGCGCGTGGACCGGCAGGCGGGAGATCTCGCGGCCGTCGAACTCGAGCCTGCCCTCGCTGGTCCGCTGGTGGCCGACGATCGTCCGCAGCAGCGTCGTCTTGCCGACGCCGTTGCGGCCGAGGACGGCGACCATCTCGCCGGGCTCCACCCGCAGGGACAGCCCGGCGAGGATCTTGGTGCGGCCGTAGCCGCTGTGGATCTGCTCAGCCCTCAACACCGACCGGCCTGCCCAGGTAGATATCGAGGATCCGCTCGTCCTCCCGCAGCTCGGAGATGCTGCCGTGGGCGAACAGGCTGCCTTCGTGGAACATCATCACCGGCGCGTCGAGTTCGCGGACGAAGTCCATGTCGTGCTCGACGACGATCACCGCCGCCTGCTCGGCCAGCGCCGTGACCAGGCGGGCGGTCTTCTGCGTTTCCTCCGGGCTCATCCCGGCGGTCGGCTCGTCGAGCAGGATCACCTTCGGCTCGGTGGCGACGACCATCCCGATCTCCAGCCACTGCTGCTGGCCGTGGGAGAGCACGCTCGCCGGATCCGCCGCCCGTTCGGCGAGGCCGAGCCAGTCGAGCATCTCGGCGGCCCGCCGATCGGCGCGGGAGGCACTGCGGGTGCGGGCGTAGGCCGCCAGCCACATGTTCTCGCTCGCGCTGAGCTCGTGGTAGAGGCTCGGCACCTGGAGCTTGATCCCGAGTCCGGCCCGCGCCCGTCGGTCGGGTCGCCAGGAGGTGATCCGTCGCCCGTCGAGGACCACCTCGCCCGTCGAGGGCCGGTGGCGGCCGGAGAGCAGGTGGAAGAAGGTGCTCTTGCCGGCGCCGTTGGGACCGATCAGGCAGCTCAGGCCGCGACCCGGGAAGTCGACTGAGACGCGGTCGAGCGCCCGCACGCCGCCGAACCGCTTGCCGAGCTCATCGGCCCGCAGCACCTCCTCGCCGCCCGCGCCCCAGGCGGCCTCGCTGGCCAGCACGGGGGCCGCGGCCTGGGCGTTTTCCGGCCCGGTTCGCTCGCTCGCGCGAGCCGGCGAGGGCCGCTCGCGCGGGCCGGGCAGAAGGCGGCGCCCCCACCGCTGCAGCGTCGGCACGATGCCGGCCGGCAGCAGCAGGACCACGGCGATCAGCACCGCGCCGAGGACGATCGGCGTCGAGTCGCCGGCGTTGCCGCCCAGTTTCGAGGTCAGCTCCTCCACCAGGACCACGCCGACGAAGGCGCCGAGCAGCGAGGTGCGGCCGCCGAGCAGGACCCAGATCGCGACGAAGGCGGCCTGCTGCAGTCCGAACACCGCGGGGCTGATGAAGATCCCCCAGGCCGCGTAGCCGGCGCCGGCGAGGCCGGCGATCGCGCCGCCCAGCATGAAGGTGGCCAGCTTGTAGCGGCGGACGTCGAAGCCGAGCAGCAGCGTGCGCAGCTCATTCACCCGCAGCGCCGCCACGACCCGGCCGAACGGGCGGCGCAGGAGCACGTGGACGCCGACCGCGATCGCCCCGGCGACGATCGCGAAGAGCTCGAGCGTCGACTGCTGGCTGAGCGCCATCGGCGTCCCGCCCGGCAGCCCGACGGTGATCGGCGGCACCCCGACCATGCCGTTGTAGCCGCCGAGCTGGGCCGTGCCGATGTGGTACTTGGGATCGGCCGTTCCCGACATCACGGTCAGCAGGACCAGCGAGAAGGCGAGGGTGATGATCGCGACGGCGACGTCGTTGACGTCGCCGTAGAAGATGAAGTACCCGACCAACCCGGCGGCGATCGCTCCGACCAGGGCGCCGGTGAGCAGGGCGGTGATCGTCTCGTTGGTGTGGGGCAGGAGGTTGATCGCGGCGACGCTGTAGGCGTAGCCGCCGAGGCCGAAGAACGCCGCCTGGCCGAAGCTGAAGATGCCGCCATGTCCCCAGATGAAGGTGAAGCTGAGGGCGAGCAGGCCGTAGAGCACCCACAGCGTCCATTCGTTGGCCTGGAATTCGGAGGCGAGGCTGGAGACGAGGATCGCGGCGAGGACGATCGCGGCGAGGACGAGGACCTCGCCGGGGACACGCCTTCCGAGCGACAGCGCCGCGCTCACAGCGTCCTCCGCAGCCGGCCGGAGATCCCCTCCGGCATCAGCCGCAGGATCACGATCGCCAGCACCAGCACCGAGAGGGCGCCGAGCACCAGCGAGGTCTTTTCGGAGACCAGGCGCTGCACGGAGCCGAGCAGTCCGGCCGAGAGCGAGGTGCCGGTGACGACCGCCGGACCGCCGACCACGACGGTCATGAAGGCGTTGGCGATGTAGCCGGCGCCCATGCTCGGCGAGACCGCGGTGATCGGCGCCAGGGCGGCGCCGCCAGCCCCGGCGAGCGCGGCGCCGAAGGCGAAGGTGCCCATGTTGATCCCGCGGGCGTTGATTCCCAGCGCCGAGGCCATCTCGGGGTTCTGGGTCGTGGCCCTCGCCATGATCCCGAAGCGGGTCCTGGTGAACACGAGGTAGGCCAGCAGCAACAGCAGCGCCGCGATCGCGATCAGCGAGACTTCGTACTCCGAAAAGGAGAAACGGCCGACGCGGAAGTTGGACAGGGGCGCGGAGATCCCGGTCGAGCTGGTGCCCCAGATCAGCACCGCGACCTGTTCGAGGATCAGGGCGAGGCCGAAGGTCGCCAGCATCGTCGCCTCCAGTCGCCCGTAGAGGTGGCGGATCAGCAGCCGCTCGACGATCAGGCCGACCACGCCCATCGCCAGCGTCGCGATCACCGCGGCGGGCCAGAAGTCGAGCCCGGCCCGGACCGCGGTGACGGTGAAGAACGCGCCCAGCATCAGGAAGGTGCCGTGCGCGAAGTTGATGATCTTCATCATCCCGAAGATCACCGCCAGGCCGATCGAGATCAGGACCAGGATGCTGACGCTGGTCAGGATCCCGAGGAGGGTGTTGACTAGCTGATCCAATGGTCCGATCCCGATCGCCCGGCGCTCGTCCTTATGGGGTGAACTGCTGGTTCGTGCTGGGGTCCTTGACGAGGTCACACACTTCGTCCTCGTAGGACGGCGGCACGTCTTCCTTGGTCGAGATCACGGTGAAGCCGTGCTTGTCGTTGGTCTTGGCGATGCTGATGTCCTGGGTCACGTGGTGGGAGCCCGGGTCCATCGTCACCTTGCCGGACGGCGAGTCGAAGCTGATCCCTTCGCCTTCCTGCAGGGCGTCGATCACCGCTTCGCGGTCGGTGCTGCCGGCCTTTTCGACCGCTTCGGCCCAGAGGTGCCAGCCGTTCCAGACGGTGACCGCCGAGTCGGTGACGTAGGCGTTGGCTCCGAACCGCTTTTTGTATTCCTGCACGAACTTCTTGTTGACCGGGTTTTCAAGCGATTCGATGTACGGGTAGGCGACGGTGATTTCCTTCGACTCGTTGGCGGGAAGGACCACCTGCTCGTTGCCGAGCCCGAAGGTCGGCGAGACGATCTTCATCTCGCTGTTCAGGCCGGTTGCGTTGAAGGTGCGGTAGAACGGGATGTGTTCCCCGCCGACCAGCAGTGAGACGACGGCGTCGGGCTTCGTGGTCTGCAGGTGCGAGATCACGGAGCTGAAGTCCGAGCTTTCCAGCGGGACGAATTCCGTGCCGACCACGGTGCCGCCGTTTTCTTCGGCGTATTTCTTCACCCAGTCGGCGGAGATTTCGCCGTAGTTGTATTCGGCCGCGACCACGTAGAGCTTCGGGCCGACGTTTTCGATTGCCCAGGGGATCAGCGCCGCGAGCTGCTGCGAGGGCACCACCCCGGTGTTGAACGTGTTGGCGTCGCAGACCCCGCCCTCGTACTGCTCGTTGTAGAAGTAGAGGATTTTGTTGCGGTCGAAGATCGGGCGGATCGCTTCGCGCGAGGCGCTGGTGATCCCGCCCATCACCACGGCCGGGTGGTCCTGCAGGGCGAGCTGGTTCGCGTACTGGGTGTACTTGGTGTCGTCGGACTGGGTGTCGAAGGCGTCGAGCTTCAGCTTTTCGCCGAGCACGCCGCCGTTGGCATTGATGTCGTCGATCGCCATCTGCGTGGCGTTGGTCATTTCCTTGCCGTAGATGTTCAGCGGGCCGGTGGTGTCGAGGAGGCTGCCGACGACGATTTCGCCGCCTTCGCTGCCTCCGTCGCTCGCGGAGCCGCCGCCGGAGCTCCCGCCGCAGGCGGTGAGGCCGAGTGCGAGCGCGATCACGGTCAGCGCCGTGAGCGCCGAGGCCCACCGCGTTCGTCGGTTGATGGTGGAACGTGAGTCATGCATCGAACTGGTCCTCTCTCGTTGTGTGATCCAACTTCTCGGGTTGCGAAAGTCGGCGGAGCTCGGCGCGGCGGATCTTGCCCGTGGTGGTCAGGGGCAGCCGCTCGACGAACTCGATCTGGCGGGGGTACTCGTAGGCGGCGAGGCGCTGGCGCACGAGCTGGCGCACCTCGCCTTCGAGCTCGGCCGAGGGGGCGTGGGAGTCGGCGAGCTGGATGAACGCCTTCACCGCTTCGCCACGCAGCGGGTCCGGCACGCCGATCACCGCCGCCATCGCCACGGCCTCGTGGTGCAGCAGGCATTCCTCGATCTCGGCCGGCCCGATCCGGTAGCCGGCGGAGTTGATCACGTCGTCGGCGCGGGCCTCGTACCAGAGGTATCCGTCCTCGTCGCGGCGGGCGAGGTCGCCGGTCAGCAGCCAGCGTCCGTCCTCGCTGTACTTGGCGCGGGTCGCCTGGGGGTTTCCCCAGTACTCGAGGAAGAAGACAGGGTCCGGGGCGGCGACGGCGATCTCGCCGACCTCGCCGGCGGCGGCGGGAGCGCTGCCGTCGGCGCCGAGCACGACGACCTCGTGCCCGGGGTAGGGGCGGCCCAGCGAGCCGGGACGGGGCTCCCAGGCCGCCGCGCAGCTGCCGGCGACCAGGTTGGCCTCGGTCTGACCGTAGATCTCGTTGATCGTCACCCCGAGGTGCTCGTGCCCCCAGGCGAGCATCTGCTCGCCCAGCGTCTCGCCGCCGGACATCACCGAGCGCAGGGCGAGGTCGCCCGCGGAGCCCCCGCCGGCCTGGCGCATCATCTTCAGCGCCGTCGGGGGGAGGAAGGCGTTGCGAACCTCCAGCTCGGCCATCAGCCGCAGCGCCCACTCTGGATCGAAGCCCTGGCGTGGCGCCGAGACGATCGGCCGGCCGTAGTACCAGGTCGGCATCAGGGCGTCGAAGAGGCCGCCGATCCAGGCCCAGTCGGCGGGGGTCCAGAAGCGGTCGCCGCGGTGCGGGAAGAAGTCGTGGGAGAGCTGGAAGCCGGGCAGGTGGCCGAGCAGCGCGCGGTGCCCGTGCAGCGCCCCCTTCGGCGCCCCGGTCGTGCCCGAGGTGTAGATCAGCAGCGCCGGCGTGTCTGGGGTGGTCGGCTGCGGCTGGAAGCGGTCCGAGGCGGCTTCGAGCATGGGCCAGAAGCCGTGGTGCGGCGCCGCAACGGCGTCGTCGACGACGACGATCTGCAGCCCGCCGAGCTCCGCCGCCACCGCCGCCACCACCTCGACGTGCTCGGCGCCGGTGATCACCGCGCGGGCGGCGCAATCGCCGAGGCGGTAGGTGAACCCCTGCGGGCCGAACAAAGTGCTCATCGGCACCGCGATCGCGCCGAGCTTGTAGACGGCCAGGTGGGCCAAGCCGGTCTCCAGGCGCTGTGGCAGCACGATCCCGACCCGGTCGCCGGCCTCGACGCCGATCCCCCGCAGGGCGTTGGCCAGCTGGTCGGAGAGCCGTCGCAGGTCGCCGAAGGTGTATTCCCGCCGGCCGGAGTCGGGTTCGACGTGGATCAGCGCCAGCTCGTCGCTGGCGTGGCGATCGGCGCAGAGCACGCCGATGTTCAAGTCGGCCGGCAGCTCCCAGCGGAATTGCTTCCGCAGCGCGGCGTAATCCGGGTTGGATTGGTGAGGCTCCATCTCTCTCCGTCGCCGCCGGACGCCCAAGTCATGGCGACTCGAGCAACGTAGAGACGGGCCCCACCGCGGGGCAAGGTCGGATGCCCCTGAATTCGCCGTGGTCGTTTTGGAGGATTCCTACAAGTCCCCGAACCGGCCGGGGGAGCCGAATCGACTACTGCGAAAGCGTCTGATGGGCGAGCAGGGCGATCCTCAGATCGAGCGCCCGGCGAGGCTCTGTGAAGGTCTCTCCCAGCAGCTCGCGGAGGCGCTGCAGGCGGTAGTAGACGGTATTCACGTGGACGTGCAGCGCGGCCGCGGTCCGGGTCGCGCTGAGGTCCGCCTGCAGGTAGGCATCGAGGGTCTCCAGCAGGGAGAGGCCGTGCTGCTCGTCGTGCAGCAGCAGCTGTCCGAGCTGCGCCTCGACGAAGCTGGCCATCCCGCCGTCGTCCTCGCCGCCGAAGACCAGCGAGAGCACCCAGGCATCGCCGAGATCGACGACGCTGGTGCCCGGGTCCCCGCGCAGCAGGGCGAGGACCCGGCCGGCGGCGAGGAAGAACCTGCGGTAGTCCTCGAGCCGGCCGCAGGGTGGGGTGATCGCGGCCTTCAGCCGCTCGCCCGGCTCCGCCACCGGGGCCAGCGTCGTCCTCACCTGCTCCACCAGGTCGGGCGTCTCGCCGTCGACCACCGCAACCACGGCCTGGGAGTAGCGCGCCGCGAACCGGCACCAGGGCTGGCGCCGCAGCGCCGTGAGGAGCGCGTCGGGCAGGTGGCCGAGGTCCGCCGTCCCGCCCGCCGCTCGCTGGGCGAGGAGGTTGATCCGGACCAGGCGGTGCGGCTGGCCGAGGTCGACGCCCATTTCCGCCGCTCGCTTCGCCGTCCCGTCGTCCACCCGGGCGTGTCCGGCGAGCAGGTCGTCGAGCAGTTCGCGGCCGAGCCGGCGGTGCACCTCGGCGACCGCGCGATCCTTCAGCAGCTCCAGGGCGACGACGCGCGTCGCCTGGTCGAAGAGCGGTCGCGCGTCGTGGACCTCGGCCGAGCCGATCCCGAGCCAGAGCGACCCCAGCGGCACCGCGCCGGCGACGATCGGCGCGACCAGCCAGGTCTGCTGGCGGGAGGCGCCGTCGGGTTCCAAACAGACGGTGGTGCCGTCGCCATCGGTCAGCGGCCGCGGCAGCTGCTTGCTCACCTCGGCTGCCCCCGCCCTCAGCAGCCGCCTGCCGAACGGGTCGCCCGGCGCTCCCGCGTCGGCGATCGGCTGGTGGTGGCGGTCGAAGGCCAGCAGCTGGCCGCCGGTCACCTCCGCGGTCAGCTCGACGACGTCGGCCAGGCCCTGGCCTTCGAGCACGGCGCCGCTGAGCCGGGCGTGCAGCGCTTCGGCCCGCTGCAGGCGCATGTTCTGGGTCTTGACGACGGCGTTGCTGCGGGCCAAATCGGCGAAGGCCGAGCGAGCGCGGTCATAGAGGTTGGCGTTGCGGATCGCGGTGGCGGCGTGGCTCGCCAGGCTGCTGACCAGACCGACCTCGGCCTCGCTGAAGACCCGCACGGCGCGATCGGCGACGAAGAGGACGCCGACGAAGCGCTGGCCGACGCTCATCGGAGCGCCGAGGATGCTGCGAATGCCCTCGTGCCGCACCGCCGCGTCGACCTCGGGGTCGTGCTCGAAGCGCTCGTCGTCGAGATAGGCGCTGGTGTAGAAGGGCCGGCCCCGGGCCGCCACCCGGCCGCCCAGGCCGCCGCCGAGCTTCAGCCGCAGCCCGGAGAAGCCGGGGTGCTCGGTGCCGAGGGTGACTCGCATCGCGATCTCCCCGGCCTCCTCGTCGACCAGCATGATGTAGGAGACGGGGGCTTTGGCGACGACCTGGACCCGCTCGACGATCGCCGTCAGCGCGGTCTCCAGATCGAGGTTGGAGGACAGTTCGCTGGCGGTTTCGAACAGCGCCTGCAGCTGCCGCTCGTTGCTCTCGGCACGCTGCAGCTGGGCGTGGTTGGAGAGGAGCACCGCCACCTGCCTGGCGAACCCGGCGAGCCGCTCCTCGCGCGTCGTCCCGAGCAGGGGTTCCTCGCCGGCGATCAGCAGCATCCCCTGCAGCGCCTCGCCGCGGCTGAGGGGAACCCCGAGGACCCCGGCGCTGCGCTGCTCGGCCACCAGGCCGAAGCTCGCCTCGATCAGGCGGGCGCGGACATCGCCGCTGCCCGGTTCCCAGGCGACCCCACCGCGGGCCAGCAGGTCGACCTCCGCCTCGCTCACGGCCACCGAGGCGGGTTCCGAGCCGCTGCGCTCGCAGAACAGGCGGCCGAGGTCGGGACGGTGGACCCAGACCACCGCCTCCCCGCCGCCGAACAGTCGCAGCGCCTCGGCGCTGATCAGGCTCGCCAGCCCGACCGTGTCAGTCCCCCTCAGCTCCAGGAACGCCAGGGTGTCGGAAAGCCCCTCTCCGGGGTGCGCGGTCGGTCGTGCCATCGGATCCTGTGCGGCGGATCGTGGCGCCAGCCCAGGATCAGGATACTCCGCTCGAGGGGTTGCGATCAGGGGTTGCGCAGATCGTGCTGGAGCGACCGCAGGTCCGCGATTCGCTGCTTGTCGCGGGCGATCGTGCATTCCAGCTCGACGACGGGGACGATCGTGCCTCCTTCGTAGATCGCGGAGACGCTCATGCAGTCCGCCTCGCGGTAGGCGAGCCAGGCCTCGTGAGCGGCGACGAACTTGCGCTTCATCGCCGTTTTCGGCAGCTGGGCGAACAGCTCTTCGTTCAGCCGGTCGATCTGCTCATCGCCGGCAGCCCGGCGCTTTTCGAGGCAGGCGACGATCTCGGGGGTTGAGGTCGGTTTTCCCGTGCAGGGTCCGACGGTCGAGCCTGGCTCGGGGATGACCGGTGGCACGAGCGCCCCGGCCCTTGCCGGGGCCTGGTGTCCGGGCAGCAGCACCAGCGTCGCGGCCGCGGCGATCGCGATCGACGTCGCTGCCGTCAGTGACTTCCTGCGCACCATCCCTGCCTCCCTTTCCTCTGACCTTTCGATCTCCTACGTGGGGCCAGGAACCGCGGTTCACCCCGTCGAGAGGCTGCGCCTTACGGCAGGCGACGCAGGAAGGAGTCGATCTGCGGCCCGAAGTAGGGCGAGTAGTGGCGGAGGCGGTTGTCGAAGTGGTGGTAGCTGGTGACGCCGTCGAGCAGCGTGCCGCCGTCGACCAGCCAGCCGCCGCCGCTGGAGCCGCTTGCCATGTTGCAATCCGCGGCCAGCGGCGGTGGGCCGTAGCGGAAGTTTTCACTCTCGTCGGAGCCGCTTCCGTGGGTGGCGCAGGTGCGCATCTCTTCGGCTTCGGCCGCTCCCCCCGGGTAGCCGAAGATCTGCAGTTCGGAGAAGCGCGAGCGGGAGCTGGTCCACCCCTTGGCGCCGACGGCGGCGCTCAGCGTGCCGAGGCCGTTCGGCGCCACCTGCATCGCGGCGAGGTCGAAGTCGGAGTTTTCGCCGCGCCGCCACGGCACCGGCACGTAGGTCCTTTCCACCCGGAAGGTGCCGAAGGGGCGGGCCTTGTGGTCATAGGCCGGGATGAAAACGAGGTGGGTGCCGAAGCTGCCTTCGTCGTACACGCAGTGCCCCGCCGTCAGCACGATCGAGCCGCTCGGCGTCGCCAACGAGGTGCCTGAGCACGAGTAGGGGCCGAAGGCGGGATCGACGCCGAGGATCAAGCCGTTGGTGCGATCCGCGGTCGAGGTCGGTTCGAGAACCTTGAGGTTGCGCGGGCTGGTTTCGGAGGCGCCGGCGAGCGGTTGGTGTTCCATCGAGTCGACCTGCAGCGCCCGCTGGATCCTCCCGGGGGTCCAGAAGCCGGCGGCGTCGGGAGCAAGGTCGTGGGCGACCGGCGCGGCGACCGCAGCCGCAGGCAGCGCCAGGGCGACGAGCAGCGCCACGACGGCGGCCATCAGCCGGGCAGGATCGAGAAGTGGAGGCTGGCAGGTTTCGAAACGGCGCCGTTCGCGGCCCTGACCCGAAGCGTCACCCCATAGGGGCCGGGGGTCAGGGTCCGCTTGCCGATTTCCCCGCTGAGCAGGATCTTGCTCCGCCCGGCCTTGATTTTCGCCGCCAGCTTGCCGACCACCCTTGGCTTGCCGCCGTGCCGGGCGGGCTTTTCGATCGTCAGCGAGAGCTGGCCCGGCATATTGCAGGAGAAGCCGAGCACCGCGCCCCGCTGGGCCTTGGTGAGGGTCGTGCCGACCCGGAAGTGCGTGCGCGAGAGGGTGAGGTGTGAGAGTTTCGGCTTCTTCCTCGGGCGAGGGGGGGGCGGGGGGGTCGACGGCTGCTGGATCAGGTCGGTCGGCAGGCTGAGGCTTGCATCGGTGCCGCTCGCGTTGGTCGCGGCCACCCTCACGAGCACGCGCTGCTGCACGTCTTCGGGGCCTGGCGTGTACTGAGCCGCGTTGGCGCCGGCGATCGCGCGACAGGCCTCCACGTCGGTCCCTTCGCCCCTCACCGTGGCGGGGCACCTGAACCACTGGTACTGGAACTGCGTGGGCTGGTTGTCCCAGGTCCCGTTGCTCGCTTTCAGCGGCGAGCCGATGCGGCTGGTGCCTTCGATCGTCGGC
>DATAEW010000099.1:0-34708 GCA_036257815.1 Solirubrobacterales bacterium | reverse complement strand
GGGGGCACAGCGCGGAAACCCATGCCACGCTCACCACGATCGGCGAACTGCCCGGGTTCGTTGCCGATTCGGCCGCGGCCGGATTCACCTCACTGCTCGGGCTGGCCACCGGCGACGGCAGCGAATCGAGTCAGCCGCATTTGATCTGGGGGCGCATCGTGCTCGTCGCGGCGGCGGCCCTCGTCGTCGCCAGGGTCGTCCGCGAGCGCCGCCTGCCGACGGGGCTCGCCGTGGTGCTCGCGGTGGCACTCGCGTTCTGGGTCTCGACCGGGATCCTCCCCAACGCGGCTGGCACGGTGGAACACGCCCCGACCTCGAGTCGCTACCAGCTGATGTCCGCGGCCTTTCTGCTGCTGATTCTCGGGGAGACCCTGCGCGGGGCCCGCGTTCCGGTGCCCGTCGTGCTGGCCACGGCGGCGGTCGCCGTCCTGGCCGCGATCGGAGGCCAGCATCTTCTGCGGCGGGAATACGACGAGCGCTGGCGGCCGTTCGCCGACGTCACCCGGTACTCGCTGGCCGCCGTGCAGATCGCCGGCGACAGCGCCGACCCCGGTTTCCTGGTCAGCTTCCCGCCGACCCTGAGCGTGACCGACCACACCTACATGACCGCGGTGCGCCACCACGGGTCTCCGGCATTCAGCGAAGCGAAGCTCCTCGCCGCCTCCGCGGAAGTGAAGGCCAGCGCCGACCTGACGATCGCCCAGGCCCAGGGGTTGGCCCTGCGGCCGCCCTCACCCTCCGATCGGGTACTCCGCTGTCAGGGGTTGAGAGCTTCCGCCGACGGGGCTACCGGGCTCACGCTGCTGCGCGGTGGCTTCAGACTGGAAAACCGCAGCGCGGGGCCGGTGGAAGTCGGGCTCAGCCGCTTCTCGCCGGCGCTCTCGGTCAGCGTCGGCCCGCTGGAAGCCGGCTTGACGACCTCGCTGCGCATTCCGGTCGACCGCTCACCGCGCCCTTGGCGCTTGTACCTGCGCGGCGCCGGTCCGGTCCGGCTCTGCACCCTCGCGTAGCCCGGTTGCCACCCAGCCTGCCTACCTGAGCTGCTCGCCGCCGAGATTCTGCCGCTCGAGCCAGCGCAGCGCTTCCTCGGCGATATCGGCTCGCGCTTCCAGCATCAGGGCTGTGATCTCCGAGCGGCAGGAATGGATGCCGGCGACGCAGGCGCGGCTCAGCAGGCCCCACATGCCGAGCGTCTCGATGACGCTGAGGTTGAGCGTGTCGGCCGACTCGTCCATCAGCGCTTTGAAGTCCGCTTCCAGCGGTCCGACGTCGAGTTTCCCGACGTCGGGTTCGCGGCGCCGCACCTGGGAGAGCATCTGCGCGTGGCAGGCGTGCGTGCCCGAGAACCAGGCCTTGGTCAGGAATGTCTCCATCCCGGCCGCCTGCTCGCTGTCGAGCCGCAGCAGCTCCTCGCCTTCGCGCACGAGCGACTCGACATCCCTTTCCTTGGCGCTGAGGAAGTGATCCGTCAGGTCTCCGTCGTCTCGCAACGGCACGTTTCGAGTGTAGCCAGACTGGCCAAGCACGATGTTAAAAGTTGTCCGCGGCGGCGTATTCGATCAGCTCGGCCGCCAGCTCGCTGCCGCCGACGGCCCGCAGCCGCGCCGACGTGGCCAGTAGCCGCTCGGCCAGCTGCCGATCGGCCAGCAGGCGGTCGATCGCGTCGCTCAGCTCCTCGGGCGAATGGCCGTAGGTGTCGAGTCGCACCCCCAAGCCGGTCTCCTCGAGGCGCTGGGCGTTGTCGTGCTGGTCCCAGAACAGCGGCAGCACGACCATCGGCTTGCCGAAGTAGAGGGACTCGGTGACCGTGTTGTTGCCGCCATGGGTGATCACCAGGTCGACCTTGGGGAGGATCGAGGTCTGGGGGAGGAACTCGGCCCCGGCCATGTTGTCGGCCAGCGCGATCTCCTTCGCCTGCGGCCCCTTGGAGACGATCACCCGGTAGGGCCGCTCGGCAAGCGAGCCGACGAGGCCGCGCATCAGCTCGACGTCGGCCGAGCCGAGCGAGCCGAGGCTGAGGTAGATCAGCGGCCCCTCGCCGTCGGCCAGGCCGGGAGGCACGTCCCAGGCCGGGTCGGTGGCCCGCACGCTGGCCTGCAGGTTGTGCCAGTGGGGGCCGAGCGGGCGGGCGCGGGGATAGTCAATCTCGTCCGGGTAGAGGTAGAGATTGAGCCAGGGGCTCTGGTGGATGAAGTCGTCCGGCGGCAGCGGCGGCGCTCCCCGTTCCTGGCAGTACTCGTCGAAATCGGCGTGGATCGCGTCGTGGGTCCTGCGCAGCTCGAGCCAGTAGGCGTCCCAGTCGCGGCGGTCGGCGACCGGGAGGCCGGAGAACGGGGGCGGGACTTCGTGGTCCTTGAGCTCGGTCGGGTTGCAGGAGACGATCCGCGCCCAGCGCCGCCCGCAGGCCGGCAGGGCGGGGAAGGTGACGACGTTGTCCTCGACGATCAGGTCCGGCCGCAGCTCGTCGATGATCTCGCACAGCCGCTCATCGACGTACCTGGCGCCGTCGATCAGCGCCTGGAAGGTGGGGGCGATGAACTCGCCGAGCTGCTCGATCGTCGGCTTGCGGAAGACCGGGGCGGTGTCGCGGATGAAGTCCTTCCAGAACTGACCCGGCACCTCCTCGCTCTGGGGCGGCGGCGTCAGCCGCATCAGCCGCTCCTCGAACCCCCGCTCCTCGAGCGTGCCGGCGAAGGACTCCTCGACGATGAAGACGACCCGGTGGCCCCGCCGGCGCAGCACGTCGCCGATCCCGACGCAGTTGTTCGTCGGCCCGAAGGCCCCCTCGGGGAAGAAAACGATCGTGTAGGCGGCGTCCCGCACGTCGGCCGATCCAATCACGGGTGGCCGTGGGCGGCAAGATCGGCACGGCTCGTTCTGCCCGCCGCGCGTGCGCTCAGACCGCCACTTTCCTCGTCGGCTTTGCGGGCCTCCTGGTTCTGGCCGCCACCCAGGTCTAGGCCTGGGCAACGGGGGGCGATTCAGAGGCCGGGCGCCGGGCTGACCCGGATGCCCATCGGTGCGCGCGTCTTGCCGCACGCGCTGATTTAGCGCAAGCGCGCTTTGCAGGGATGTTCGGCGCACCTATTCCAGACTGGCCGTCCCCTTGCTCCTCGGTTGGACGGCCCGCTCGGGCGTGAATACAACCCCGCCTCTCAGGGGCGCAACCGATGCCCTCTGAGTTGAAACTCGAACCAAGGAGGGACCATGAGAAGAAGAAAGGCGTTCAGCGCGGCGGCGACGCTTGCGGTGGCGTTGTGCATCGTGCCGGCCGCGGCGCAAGCCGGGACCCTGATGAGCGAAGGGGAAGCCTATCCCGTCGCGCTGGAAGGATTCCGGATCGAAAAAGCCAGCACACGGGTCACACAGGGCGCGAGCACGCTGACGGCGGAATGCAAAAAAGCCACCTTCACCGGAACGCTGTCCGCGGCCTCCTCGGAAGTCAGGCTGCATCCGGTCTACTCGGAATGCACCGCCTTCGGCTTCATCGAAGCGACGGTTAAAACCGAAGGCTGCGACTACATCGGCCACATCGGGGAAAAAGTCGGCGAAGCCTGGACGACGACCGCCGATGTCGCCTGCGAAGCGGGGAAAGCGATCGAAATAACGGCCGGGACCTGCCAGATGAAAATCGGTTCCCAGAAAGGCCTGAAATCGATCGAACTGACGAACATGGCGGGGACTCCGCAGGACGTGACAGGCAATTTCGCCCTGCGTAACGTCAGGCAGGCGACGACTAAAGACGGCTTTGCCTGCCCGCTTCAGGGCGTTGGCGAATTCGAAAATTTCGACGTCGACGGCCTGGCGACACTGACCGGCAAGCTCAACGGCGAACCGATCGGGCTGACAGTCGAATAAGTTGCCGTCGGGGAGACCGGCTGGGCCTCGGCCCGCCGGTCTCGTCCCGGCCGTTCAGAGACCGGCGGGGTGGCGGGCGGCGAAGCGGGTCGGGTCGACCAGGGCCCGGTGCCAGCGCGGGCCGCTGACGCCGGGGAGGTCGTCGCGGGTGTCGAAGCGCAGGCCGGCGACGACCATGTAGACGTGGTCGGGGTTGGCGTAGACGGTGATCCAGCGGCCCAGCCCCGGTTCGCCCCAGGTCGCGAGCTGGCCGGAGACCATCGTCGCCTCCAGCAGCCCGGCGCCGTGCAGCGCATAGCTGACCGCCCCCGAGCAGTCGTAGCCGCGGCTGAGGAAGCTGCGGTGCCCGCCGCCCCAGACATAGGGCCTGCCGTGGATCCGGTTCGCCGCGGCGATCACCGCCCAGACGGCCGGCGGCGCCTGCGGCGGCGCGATCGCCCGGCCGTCGACGAGTTCGGCACCACAGGTCGAGCTGGTCCGCTGGCCGCCTGGGAGGATCGAGCCGCAGCCCGCACCCCAGGGCACGATCGCTTCGGCGGCCCGCGCCGCCGGCGCGATCGCGACCAGGGCGGCGACCGTCGCGAGGCCGATTCGAAGAAACCGGGTCAAGGTCCGATCAGGCTAGGACCGCGGCGGCGGTGGTGGGGAAACGCTGGACCGATGCACGAGAAAGGGCGGCCGTTTGGCCGCCCTTTCTCGTTTGGTGTCCTGCCTGTCCCAGGGAAATGGGGTCGGCCGGATCAGCCCTTTCCGACGCAGGTACGGATGATTTCCGCGGAGGCCTTGGTGCCGTCCGAGAAGACCGCCGTGCCGTGAGCCTGGAGCTTGCCGTCCGGGCATTTCGCCGAGAGGACGCTCACCTTCTTGCCCTTGAAGGTGAATTTTTTGTCGACCTTGAGCCCGAACGAGGTCACCGAGCCGCTGCCGCCGGCAATCTTCGGGACCGAGGCGACCGCCAGGAGGCCGAAGCGGCCGTGGTGGATCTTCTTGATTTTCACCGTGGTGACGATCGCCGCCGGCGTCGGGACGGTGATGTAGGCGTGGATGAAGAACGTCGTCACGCCGCCCTTTTCACCGCCGTTGAAGACCAGCAGTTTCGAGCTGACCGGGATCGGTTTCGATTCCGGGAATTCGATCTCGACGTTGGTGGTGCCGGTGCCGATGATCGCCGGCTTGCAGATTTTTTCCGCGTGGGCGGTGTCCTGGGCCTGCAGCTGGCCCGACTTGCAGGTCGGGTAGCCCTTGACGTTCACGGCCCCGTTCTTGTCGGTTTCGAGGAGGAATTCCTTCAGCGCCGGAGGGTGGGTCCCGTCGACGGTTTTGATCTTGCCTTCGGCCGACAGCGCGATCGGGGTCAGCGTCTTCTTCGACAGCGCCTTCGGGCTGAAGCCGCCGTTGAAGGTGAGTTCGAGGTTCCCCGCGCGCACCGTGACCGGCTGGTTGCCCGCGGTGGCGATCCCAGCCACCGACACCGCGATCAGGGCCCCGAGGGCCAAAGTCAACACCAGGTACTTGCGCATATCCCTATATCTCTCCTTTGCAGGCCAGCCCTTGCGGAGCCGAGGCCGATGGAACTATCTCTCCGGCGCGCAACCTACCACCGGATCTCCTTCCATAAACCCGACCATTCACAAAAAAGAGCGCCTTAACAAGCGGTGCGAAATCCCTTTCCAATCGCTCAGGCCGCGGGCAGCTCGCCCCGCACCCGCTCGCGCTCCTCGGCGGCGCCCTCCGGGCCGAGGAACGGCAGGGTGATCCAGAACATCAGGTCCGGCAGCCGGCTGGGCAACCGCACCGCCGCCCCGTGCAGGATCTCGCTGTAGAGCAGCTCGTTGACGCCGCCGGCCAGCGACAGCGAGGTGATCCCGGGCAGCTCGACCGAGGTCTCGGCCCGTCCGGCCTCCAGGAACCCGGTGAACTGGCGCAGCGCCGCGTCGCGGCGGGCCAGCGCCTTCGGGCCGGCGGCGAGGACCTCGACGATCGCGAAGCGCGCCTCGTCGGGGTGCTCGGCGAGGTGGTCGAGGAGGGCTCGGAGGCCGGTCGCGACCCGCTCCGCCCAGGGCGCTCCGGGCCGCGACTCATAGCCTTCGGCGGTCTCGCCCAGCAGGTTCGCGAGCAGGACGTCGTAGGCAGCGAGGAAGCAGTCCTCCTTGCTGTCGAAGAGCTCGTAGAAGGTCTTGCGCGAGACCCCGGCGATGCCGATCACGTCGACCACCCGGGTCTCCGGGTATCCACGCTCGGAGACGACTTCGATCATCGCCTGGTGGATGCGGTTGCGCTGGGATTCGGTCACCGCCTCCCTGGGCAAGCCATGCCTCCCCCGGGGCAGCCGCTCGTTCAGCTTACCCGCGCGTCTGCTGGAAGCCACGTGGAGACTGTAGTGCAGATCCGGGCCGGTCGCAGACTGCACGTGTACCGAAATAAAAATCTCTGTGGCGCCTAGAATGTCCGTCGATGGCGGGGAGGAGGGACTTGGCGCTGGCGGCCACCTGCGCGGCACTGCTCGCGCTGGGCATGAGCGCCTGTGGCGGCGGCAGCTCCAGCGGCGGCTCCGGCACCGCCCACCTGGCGGAAGAACCAAGTCAGGCCGGCGAAGCGAATCAGCCGGGCCAAGCCGGTCAGGCCGGCGGCCAGGCGAAGGGCAGCGCCGGTTTCATTGTCCCGGGCGGCGACAACAGCGTCCAGCGCTTCGGAAGCGAGGCGCCGGCCGAAGAGCGCGAAGCGGCCTCGCGGGTCGTCGTCAGCTACCTGCGCGCCCGGGCGGCGAAGGACTACGGGGCCGAGTGCGCGGCGCTCGCCCGCTCGACCGTCGCGCCACTGCGGCGGCTGATCGCCTCCTCTCACCGGGGCCGGCAGGTGAGCTGTGTCGACGCGCTCGGCGCGCTTGCCGGCTCGCGTCCCGCTCCCGAAAACCCGCTCACCGGGCCGATCGGCAGCCTGCGAGTCGACGGCGACCGCGCCTTCGCCCTCTTCCATGGCCGCGGCGGCGTCGACTACACGCTCTCGATGCAGCGCGAAGGCCCGATCTGGAAAGTCGCGACGCTGGAACCGGTGCCGCTGAACTGACCAAGGCCCGCGGCAACCGCCAACCTGCTTTTTGTAACCCAGAGGGTTACAAAGGGACAAGCCCAGCCTGCCTTTTGTCACCCAGAGGGTTACAAAAGGCTGGGGGGAAGGCTGGGGGGTTGGTCCATCCAGACGACCTGGTCGCGCGCCGGGCCGACGCCGACGAGGCGGACCGGGACGCCGACGAACTCGGCGATGAAGCCGAGGTAGTCGCGGGCCGCCTGCGGCAGGTCGGCGGCGGCGCGGCAGGCGCCGATGTCCTCGTCGAAGCCCGGTAGCTCCTCGTACTCGGGTGTCGCCGAGTGGAGGATCGACTGGTGATAGGGAAAGCTGTCTAGCACCGCGCCCTCTCTGGAGCGGTAGCGGACGGCGACCCGCAGCGAGCCGAGGCCGCGCAGGACGTCGAGCTTGGTGATCGCCAGCGAGTCCATGCGGTTGAGCCGCACCGCGTAGCGCAGGGCGATCAGGTCCAACCAGCCGCAGCGGCGCCGCCGCCCGGTCGTGGTGCCGAACTCGTGGCCCTGCTCGACCAGGCGGTCGCCGATCTCGTCCTCCAGCTCGGTGGGGAAGGGTCCGGCGCCGACCCGGCTCGTGTAGGCCTTGACGACCCCCCAGACCTCGCTGATGTCGGTCGGGCCGACCCCGGCGCCGACCGTCGCCGCGCCGGCGATCGGGTTGGAGGAGGTGACGAAGGGATAGGTGCCGTGGTCGAGATCGAGCAGCGCCGCCTGGGCGCCCTCGAAGAGCACGGTGGCCCCGCGGTCCAGGGCGTCCCAGCAGAGCCGCGCGGTGTCGGCGATGTGGGGCTCGAGCCGGTGGCCGAAGTTGACGTGTTCTTCGACCATCGTGTGCAGGTCGAGGCGCGGGTCCGGCGCGCCGTCGTCGGGCGGCTCGGCGCCCTTCGCCTCCTCGCCGGCTTCCTTGCGCCGTTTGCGCCGCTGCACCGCCAGTTCGCGCAGCGCCTGCTGCTTGGGCTCCAGCGCCGCCCGGATCTTGGTCCGCAGGATCTTCTCGTCCAGCAGGTCCTGGACCCGGATCCCGAGCCGCAGCGCCTTGTCGGCGTAGCAGGGCCCGATCCCCCGGCGCGTGGTGCCGATCGAGAGCTTCCCCAGCTTCGTCTCCCCGGCCGTGTCGAGCAGCACGTGGTAGGGCATGATCAGGTGCGCGTTGGCGGAGATGCGGAGGTTGCTGACCCCGATGCCCGCCCGTTTCAGCCCGTCGATCTCGCCCAGCAAAACGCGCGGATCGACCACCACCCCGTTGCCGATCACGCAGGCTTTGTCGGCGTGGAGGATCCCCGAGGGGATCAGGTGGAACTTGAACTCCTCGCCGTCGCGGACGATCGTGTGGCCGGCGTTGTTGCCGCCCTGGAAGCGGACGATGACCTCCGCCCGCTCGGCCAGCAGGTCGGTGATCTTCCCCTTCCCCTCATCGCCCCACTGGGCGCCGACTATGACGATTCCTGGCATGCCGCCGTGGATTGTGACGGTCAGGCGGCCTTGTCGACCTTGCCGTAGCGGCGGTCGCCACCGAACAGCGGCACCTCGTCGCAGATCTGGGTCAGCCGGGAGACCGTGCGCGCGCCGATCTGCTCCTCCAGCTCCTGGTGCGGCAGGTTCGTGGTGATCAGAACCGAGCCCCGGGTCTCGTAGCGCTCGTTGATCAGCGCGTAGAGCTGCTCCAGGACCCAGTCCGAGCGTTTCTCGGCCCCCAGGTCGTCGATGTGAAGGAGGTCGACGGAGGTCAGCCGCTCGAAGAAGGACAGGTAGTTGTCCCCGCCGGGCTCGGAGTCGTAGGTGCGGCGGATCCGCGCCAGGAGCTTGGGCAGCGAGTAGATCGCCACCGAGCGTCCCGCTTCGAGGGCGGCCTTGGAGATCAGCATCGCGAGCGTCGTCTTGCCGGTGCCGGTGTCGCCGAACAGCCACAGCCCGCGACCCTCCTCCAGCCGCTGGTCGAGGTCGTCGACGAAGGCCCGCACCTCGCCGACCGCGGCCTTGGTCTGGAGATCCTGCGCCATGTCGCTGACCGGGGGCCGGTCGAAGGAGACGCCCCGGTAGCGGGCGGGGATCGCCGAGGCGACCCCGCGGCCACGGCCCCGGCGCAGCCGCTGCGCCCGGCACTCGCACGGACGGGCGACGTCTTCGGGACCGAGGATCCAGCCGGAGCCGTCGCAGACGCCGAGCGGGCAGGCTTGCTCGCGGAAGGGCTCCGAACGGGCGATCGCCGGCATCAGAAGTCAGGCCCCGCCGCGGCCGCGTCGGCGAACGGCGGTTCTTCGCCAGCTGGCTGCTCGATCGGCGCTTCCTGGCCGGAGTAGTCGGCGAACTTCGGAAAGCGATCGAGGAAGACCAGCTTCCTGGTCCCGATCGGGCCGTTCCTGTGCTTGGCGACGATCAGGTCGGCGAGGCCGTCCGGCTCGTCCTCGGGGTCGCGGTAGTAGTCCTCGCGGTAGAGGAAGGCGACGACGTCGGCGTCCTGCTCGATCTGGCCGCTCTCGCGCAGGTCCGAGAGCTGCGGCTTCGGCGGCGTCCGCTGCTCCGGCGCGCGCGAGAGCTGGGAGATCGCGACCACCGGCACCTCCAGCTCGCGGGCGAGGATCTTCAGCCCGCGGCTGATCTGCCCCACCTGCTCGACCCGGTTGGCGCGGTGGTCGTCGGAGCGCATCAGCTGGATGTAGTCGAGGATGATCAGGCCGAGGCCGCCGCGCTCCTGTTCCTGGGCGTGCAGCCGCCGAGCCTTCGCCCGCAGGTCGAGGATCCCGAGGTCGGAGGAGTCGTCGAACCACAGCGGCGCCTCCTCGAGCTCGTTGCAGGCGCGCACCACCTTCGGCCAGTCGCGCTGGGAGACCTGGCCCTTGCGCAGCTTGTCGCCGGAGATCCGCGCCCGGCAGGCGATGAAGCGCTGGGCGAGCTCGACCTCCGACATCTCGAGCGAGAAGAAGGCGACCGGCAGCTGGCGCTTGACGGCGACGTTTTCGGCGATGTTGGCGACCAGCGCCGACTTTCCCATCGCCGGCCGTGCCGCGACGATCACCAGGTTGCCCGGCTGGAAGCCGCCGGTGATCGCGTCGATGTCGCGGAAGCCGGCCGGGGTGCCGGTCAGCTCGGTCTCGCCGGTCGAGAGCTTCTCCAGCCGGTCGACCTCGTCGTGGAGGATCTCCGAGAGCAGTTTGAAGTCGCTGGCCTGCTCTTTGTGGGCGACGTCGAAGAGCAGCTTCTCGGCCCGCTCGGTGAGCTCGCGCGGTTCGCCGGCGCGCTCGTTCACCCAGCCCTGGATCTCCTGGCCGGCGCCGAGCAGCCGCCGCAGCAGGGAGTTCTCCTGCACGATCTCGGCGTAGTGCTTGGCGTTGCCGGCGGCCGGCACCTTCGCCGCCAGCTCGGAGACGTAGTGCTTGCCCCCCGCCTGCTCGATCTTGTTGCGCTGGGTCAGCGCCTCGGCGACGCTCAGCTCGTCGACCGGCTTGGAGGCCGCGTAGAGGTCGTGGATCGCCTCGAAGATCACCCGGTGGCGGTCGAGGTAGAAGTCGGCGGCGTTGAGCTTGACCTCGTCGATCACCCGGGTCAGCGCCGGCTCGGCGACCAGCATCGCCCCGAGGACCGACTCCTCCACCTCGATGTTCTGCGGCGGCACGTGGGTGGTGGGCGATTGCGGCATCAGCTAAGTCTCGGGGGTGTCGCGGCGTCAGGCCCGAGGTCGCAACGAAACCACATGGCCGTGCTGTTAAAGAGGCGCCATTGCCGTTTTTGCGGCGCCTCCTGCCAGGCACCGAGGCGATGCTCCAGCACTTTGGAGGCTTTAGGCCGCAGCGTCGGAGAGGACGGCGAACTTGACCTGGAGGGGGTGGCCCGGTGAGGTCGTGCGGCCTTCCTCATCGGTGAGGCAGAGATCGATTCCCTCCCTCAGCGACTCGAAGAGCTCATCCAGGGTGTCGCCCGCCGCGAAGCATCCGGGCAGGCTGGGCACGTCCGCCCAATACGAATCTTCCTCGAAGTGGACGTTGACGGTCAGCTCCATCGCTTGACTCCCATCGATGCTCATCTTAGCCCCGCCTGGCGCAGGATCGCGGCGGCCAACCCGCGCGAATAGTCGCGCCCCCGATGCTGCGGGAGGGAGATGGACCGTGAGCCTCTCTTGACCATCTTCACCTGGTGCTTTCCACCCGTGCGCCGGGTCCAGCCGTGGGATTCCAAGAGCCGAATCGCCTCCTTCTGATTGAGCGTGCCCTCCACGCCGCGATCCTGTGAGGAATCCGCATACGCGTGGCGCGCATCGATTCATTTCTTTGCAACGGGACTGTGGCGAGTTGCAGTCGTTATGCCAAGGCGCCGGTTCCGGCGGCTGGGTGAGCGGGGGGCGGGGGGATCAGGCCCTCTTCCTCCTGGCGGCGCTCGCCGCGGCGCAGCATCCGCTGGGTGAGGATGGCGATGCTGAGGATCGCGGTGGCGCCGAGGCTGAGCTGGACGCTGAGCAGACCCTCGCGGGTCCAGTAGACATCGCGCAGGTCGAGCAGCAGGGCGGCCTCGTCGAAGGTCAGGCCCACCCCGGCGCCCATCGGCAGCGCCAGGCGCTGCTCGAGCCGGTCGTCGTCGGTCAGCAGGGCGACGGTGCCGGCGGCGAAGGCGAGCAGGATCCCCGGCACGAAGTGGTGGATGTGGCGGCCGCCCAGCCTGACGTTGCGGAAGGGGCCGCGGCGCTCGCGAATGCCCCAGGTCGAGACGCGGACGAGGGCGAAGGCGCCGAGGAAGCCCGCCAGCAGGTTGAAGAGCACGGTCTCGCTGCGCGGGGCCTCCTCGTAGCCGCGCACGGCTACGCTCACCGTGTCGGCGGCGGCCGCGGGCGCCGCCTCGATCAGCACCTCGGGATCGTCTCCATCCTGGGCTCGCCGCCTCAGCAGGCGACCGAACTGGTCGACCAGGACCACGCCAGCGCCGCCGATCGCGACCACGGCCAGGCCGGCGGTGGCCCGCTCGGAGCGCGCCCAGCCGAGCCTGGTCCGTGCCCGGGCGCGGCGGCTGATGCGGGTCGGCAGTCGTGGTGAGGCCACGCGCCGAGACTAACGGGGGAGGACTACTTCTCCTCGCTGATGATCGTCTTCACCGCGGCGACGGTGCCGTCGGCGAGCTCGATCTCGACCATGAAGGTGCCGAGCTCGCGCAGCGGCTGCTCGAGCCGGACGCGTTTTTTCTCGATCCGCAGGTCGCGCGCCTCGCGCAGCGCGTCGACGATCTCCTTCGCGCCCACCGAGCCGAACAGCTTGCCGTCCTCGCCGGCCCGCTGGTGGATCGTCAGCACGGTTTTGCCGAGCAGGCCGGCGGCCTCGGCTTCGCGCTCGGCGCGCCGTTTCTCCTCCCGTTCGGCGACCTCGCGCCGCCGCTGCGCCTCCTCCAGCGCCCCCGGCGTCGCCGGCTGGGCTAGCTTGCGGGGGATCAGGTAGTTGCGCAGGTAGCCCGGAGCGACGTCGACGGCTTCGCCGCGCTCGCCGAGCGACTCGACGTCCTGCAGCAGGATCGCCTCTGCCATCAGCGCTCTCCGACGTAGGGAAGCAGGGCGATTTCGCGCGCCCGCTTCACCGCCACCGAGAGCTGTCGCTGGTGGCGGCGGGAAAGCCCGGTGACCCGCCGACCCCGCGTCTTCCCCTTGTCGGAGAGGAAGCGACGCAGCAGGTTGAGGTCCTTGTAGTCGACGACCTCGGCGTTGACCCGGGTGTACTTGCGGGGACGCGCCCGCTCGGCGCCGCGGCGCCCGCGGCGCCCGCCATTCGTCGATGCCTCTCGTGCTCGTGCCATTCGGACGGGCAATGCTACCGACTGGCGGATTCAGGAGCCGCCAGGCGGCGTCCCTCAGTCGCTCATGTGCGGAGCACACCACGCTCCTTGCGTCCTTGCCTGGCGACCCCTGAATCTCGTCAGGGCATCTGCTCAGAAAGGGATGTCGTCTTCGCCGCCCCCGCCGCCGACCGGCGCCCCTTCGAAGTCGGAGGTGTCGGCCGGGACGTCGCTCTGGGGCGGGCTGAAGCCGCCGCCGTTGCCACCGCCACCGTTTCCGTTGCCCCCCGAGCCGTCGCGGGAGCCGAGGAACTGGACTCGGTTGGCGATGATCTCGACCTTCTGGCGTTTGCCGCTGCCGTCTTTCGCCTCCCATTCGCTCCAGTCGAGGCGTCCTTCGATCGCCACCGGGCGGCCCTTGGATAGGTAGGTGGCGCAGTTCTCGCCCTGTCCGCCCCAGACCTTGACGTCGAAGTAGTTGGGCTTGTCGACCCAGTTGCCGCTCTGGTCCTTGCGGCTGCTGTTGACGGCGATGCGCAGCTCGCAGACCGCCGTTCCACCCCCGGTATGCCGCAGCTCCGGGTCACGGGTCAGGTTGCCCGTCACGACCACCACGTTCACGTTCGAAGCTGCCAAAACACTCACTCCTCTGAGATCGCTTGCTGATGTTCCAGTCTAAGAGGGCGGGCGGCGCGATTTATCCCCCGCGAGGCGGGCTTTCTCGCAAACAGCGAGGCCGGAGGGCGCTACTCGTCGCTGCCGTCGCCCGGCCCCCCGCGCTCCTCGCGGGGCCCGTGGGCGGCGCGCTCGCGCGGGCCGGGGGAGGCGGTGGCGACCGGCGGCACGATCGCCGGCGTGCCGGGGTCGACTTTGAAGATCCGGAAGCGCAGGACGCCGTCGGCGATCTTCAGGTTGTGATCGAGCGTGTCCAGCAGCTCGCTCGGCGCCTCGAAGCGGAACCACCGGTAGTCGGCCTCGGTGCGCCGGTTGATCTCGTAGGCCATCTTGCGCAGGCCCCAGACGTTCTCGTCCTTCAGCGTGCCGGCGGCCTCGATCTGGCCACGGGCCCCCTGCGCCAGCGCGTCGCGCGCCGGGGCGTCCAGCTGGGGGTCCAGCATCAGGACCAGCTCGTATTCGCGTGGGGCTGCCAAAACGGCGAGGGACTATAGCGGCGGGGTTGCTCCTGCGGCTGCGCGGCCCCGCAAACGCTGAACCCGCCGCCTCGAACCTCCGTACAGGTACCAGGAATACGGAGGTTTCTAATCAGAACGGAGGTCTCGATGCGCAGCGAGTCCGCAGGCAAACCCAGTCTTGTCCGAGCCGCGATCGCGGCGGCGCTGCTCGCCTTCCTCGCGCTGCCGTCCGCGGCGGCGGCGGAAGCGCCGTCGGCAAACCCCGTGGCGTCGGACGTGACGCCGATCGTCCCGCACAGCGCGACGCACGTCGTCAACCCCCACGCGGTCCCAACCGGACCCCTGCCGGCGCCGAGCGCGCCGCAGCCCTCGACCCAGCCTTCGGCATCCGATTCGCCGCCGGTCACGGTTCCCACGCTCAGCCCTTCCGACACCTCGAGCCAGCCAGGCCGGGCGACCACGCCGCAGGCCGATCCAGACCCTCCGCCGCCAACCGGGGGCGGCCATCCGTGCATGGATCAACCGAGCTGCTTCCCGCACCCGGGGCAGGAAGAGGAAAACAGGATCGAGAACATCGCGGACGGTCTCGCCAGCGGGATGCTCCGCTGCCCACTCTGGTTGGTGACCGATTTCGTCGGCCGTTACGCCACCTTGGACATCCTGCGCACCTTCGCCTTCCCCAGCGTCGCCAACCACTCCGAGATCGCCAACAACCCGATGACCGCTGGCTTCTACAGCGACATGGTGAACCTCTCGGTCCAGATGGACCACAACTGCTTCAACACGCGCCTCGACAAGTGAGCCGCGGCTAGAGGGTTGATGCGGGTTATCCACGCACGCGGATGACGTCGCATGCCGTCGCTGGATCGCCACCCACGGCCTCGCGGGTAGCAACCGCTACCCGCTTCGTCCGCGTGCGGCGCCCAGCTCGGCCTGCGACGCCCCCGCGCACCCGCCTAACCCGCATCAACCCTCTAGGACTCCCAGGAGGGGGCGGCGAGGCTGGTCGCCCCCTCCTGACCGCCCAGCGCCTGCGCGGTCTTCGACCCGTCGCGGTAGATCGCCAGCGCCTTCAGGCCGCCCTTCCAGCCGCGCACATAGGCATCGGCGATCTCGGCGACCGTGGCGCTGCGCGGCATGTTGACGGTCTTTGAGATCGCCCCGGAGAGGAAGGGCTGGGTCGCGGCCATCATCTCGATGTGGCCGCTGTGGGCGATCGCCCGCTCGCCGACCGCGACGTCGAAGACCGCCAGGTGCTCCTCCCGCAGCCCCGGGGCGCCGAGGATCGTCCCGTGCTCGGCGATGTGGGCATCGATCTGGTCGATCTCCGCCTCGGAGTAGCCAAGGGTCTGCAGCGCCAGGGGCACCGAGCGGTTGACGATCGTCATCCGCCCGCCGCCGACCAGCTCCTTGAACTTGACCAGCGAGAAGTCGGGCTCGATCCCGGTCGTGTCGCAGTCCATCAGGAAGCCGATCGTCCCGGTCGGCGCCAGCGCCGTGGCCTGGGCGTTGCGATAGCCGTGCGCCTCTCCCAGCGCCACCGCTTCGTCCCAGCTCCTTTGCGCGGCGGAGAGCAGCTCGCCCTCGACTCCCGCCGCGTCGATCTCATGGGCCGCCTCGCGGTGCATCCGCATCACCCGGTTGTGGGGCTCGCGGTTCTCCGCGTAGGCCTCATAGGGGCCGGCGGCGGCGGCGATCAGCGCCGACTGGCGGTAGGCGCGGCCGGTCATCAGGGCGGTGATCGCGGCGGCGACGTTGCGACCCTCGGGGGAGTCGTAGGGGAGGCCGTCGGACAGCAAGAGGGCTCCCAGATTGGCGTAGCCGAGACCGAGCTGGCGGAAGCGGCGGGCGTTGGCGCCGATCTCCGGCGTCGGGTAGCTGGAGGGGCCGACGAGGATCTCCTGGGCGAGGAAGACGACGTCGACCGCGTGCGTGAACTCCGCGGTGTCGAAGCTGCCGTCCGCCCGCCGGAACTTGATCAGGTTAAGGGAGGCCAGGGTGGCCGCGGAGTCATCCAGGTGCATGTACTCCGAGCAGGAGTTGGAGGCGTTGATTCGCCCCGACTCGGGGCAGGTGTGCCAGCGGTTGATCGTCGTGTCGTACTGGATGCCCGGATCGGCGCAGCGCCAGGCCGCCGCCGCCATCTGCTCGAGCAGCCGCCGCGCCGGCAGGGTCTTCACAGGCTCCCCGGTGGTGCGAGCGATCAGGTCCCAGTCGGCGTCTTCCTCGACCGCCCGCATGAACTCGTCGCTGACCCGGACCGAGTTGTTGGCGTTCTGGTATCGGATCGAGCAGAAGCCCTCGCCGTCGATCGACATGTCGAAGCCGGCATCGCGGAGGGCCTGCGCCTTGCGCTCCTCGTCCGCCTTGCACTGGATGAAGTTCTCGACGTCGGGATGGTCGACGTCCAGCACCATCATCTTCGCCGCGGGCCGCGTCTTGCCGCCGGGCTTGATCGTCCCCGCCCAGGCGTCGGGCCCGCGCATGAAGCTGACCGGGCCGGACGCCGTGCCGCCCTTCGTCAGCGGCTCCATCGAGCCGCGGATGTTGGACAGATTGACCCCCGAGCTGGCGCCGCCGTGGAAGACCCTTCCCTCGGTGGTGTTCCACTCGAGGATCGAGTCGATGGTGTCCTCGACCCTGAGGATGAAGCAGGAACTGCACTGTGCCCGCTCCTCGCACCCCAGGTTGAACCAGACCGGCGAGTTGAAGGCCGCCCTCTGGTGCAGCAGGATCGCGGTCAGCTCCATCTCGAATGCCTCGGCGTCCTCCTCGCTGGCGAAGTAACCCTCCTCGCGGCCCCAACGAGCGATCATCCCCGCGACCCTGGCGATCATCTGTTTGACCGAGGTCTCGCGCCCGGGGCTGTCGAGCCGCCCTCGGAAGTACTTCCGGGCGACGATGTTGGTCGCGTTCTGCGACCAATCCTTTGGGAACTCGACCCCCCGCTGCTCGAAGGCCGGGCTCTCGGGATCGCCGACCACCGCGTCGCGGATCTCCCACTCGACCTGGTGGAAGGGATGCAGGCCGGGGACGCTGAAGCGCCGCGGGATCGACAGTTTGCAAGCCATCTCTGCATTACTTACTGGCCCTTGATCAAAAGGTTCAATTCATCCGGTCCCTCCCGGGGCGAACTCTTCGGAGCCGTCCCCGGCCTCGGGAGGCGGACCTGCCGGGGGCAGCGGAGCCGGGTCCGGAGGAACCGGCGCCGCTGGCGCCGGGGCGGGCGGAGGCGTGGAAGCCGCAGCCGGTTCGGGTTCGAAGTGGGGTGGCCGGTGTGCCGGAGGGGGTGGGGGCGGCTGCCGGCCATGGCGCCTGGGGTCCGGCCGGCGATCCCTCGGCCGCCGGTGAGGTTGCCGATGCGGGCGAGAGGAGATGACCCGTTCGCCGGGACGGCGTGGCGGCAGTGGATCACGCCGGACCTCTCGCGGCGCTTGGAGCTCAGCGGGCGATGGCGTGGGCGAGCCGGCCCTCACCTCGAGCGGCGGCAACCCCACGTCCGGCGCCAGCGGCGGCGGATCCGGCGGTCGCAGAACCGCGGGCAGGAGCTGCAGCGCGGCCGCCACCCCGACCAGCCCGCCGCCGACCTTCCCCAGTCCTCGCCACCGGATCCTCACCCCGCCCACACCGCGCCAAGTCCCCATTCACGACGGTCTCTCCCCTCAGCCGAGCGATTCGCCCGCTTGGAGGGGTACCGGAACCTCCAGTCCCTAGGCCACCCGCTCCCGCATCGCCGCGATGTCGCGCAGCTGCTCGTCCACCCAGTCGCCCGGGTTGCGGGCGAAGATGATCTCCTTCAGCCGCTCCGCCCGCACCCGCCGCTCCTCGGGGTCCATCGTCAGGGCGCGGTAGATCGTGTCCGCCTGCTCCTGGATGTCGAAGGGGTTGACCGAGAGCACGCAGTCGGCGAGCTCGTGGTGGGAGCCGGTGTTCTCGGAGAGCATCAGGACGCCGTCGCGGGTGTTGACCGCCGGCGCCTCCTTGGCGACCAGGTTCATGCCGTCGAAGATCGCGTTGACCATCAGCAGGTCGAAGTGCTTGTAGCGGGCGACCGCGTCGTGGAAGTTCTCGTAGATCTTCAGGTCGATCGGCATCCAGTCGGTCGTCCCGTGGCGGTGGTTGACGACCGCGACCAGCGCCTCGATCCGCTCCAGGTACTCGGCGTACTCGGGCACGTCCTGGCGCGAGGGCTGCAGGTGGGCGATGAAGGTGACCTCTTCGCGGAACTCGGGGTGCTGGGTGAGGAAGGTGTCGAAGGCGGTGAAGCCGCGCAGCACGTTCTTCGAGAGGTCGGCGCGGTCGACGCGCAGGATCAGGTGCTTGCGGCGACGCTCGAGGACCTCGCGCTCGGCCTCGGCCACCTCGGGCAGCGCGGCCGCCCGCCGCAGGCGCTCGGCGTCGATCGAGAGCGGGTAGGCGCGGGCCAGGGTGCGGCCGCGCGCGTGGCGCACTTCGCCGGCCGAGTAGTCGACGTCCGCCTCGAGCAGCTCGTCGCAGCAGCGCAGGAAGTTGATGCAGTAGGCGTGGGTGTGGAAGCCGATGATGTCGTTGGCCAGCATCCCCTGGAAGATCGCCTCGCGGATCCGCCCCGGCAGCACCCGCCAGCTGTCGGGCTGGGACCAGGGGATGTGGACGAAGTGGTGCAGGAAGGCGTCGGGGCGCTCCTCGCGGATCATCCCCGGGGCCGTGTAGAGGTGGTAGTCGTGGAGCATCACCAGCGGTCGCTCTCGCCCCTCGATCTGGCGCAGCACCGCCTCGGCGATGTCCAGGTTGACCGCCTGGTAGCCGTCGTCCCAGGCGTCGAGCTCTTCCTGGCGGATGTCCGGCGCGTTGGAGAGGTCCCAGAGGTAGTGCTGGATGAACCAGAGGATCGGGTTGGCGATCACGTTGTAGAACTGGTCGTAGGCCCGCGGGTCGCTGCCGACCAGCAGCACCCGGTAGTCGATCCCGTCGATCGCGATCTCGACCGGCCCGCCGCGCTCTTCGGAGACCGCGACGTCCTCGTCGGTCATCGCCGAGGCGATCCACAGCGCCTCGCGGTGGGAGACCAGGCCGGAGATCGCCGTCACCAGGCCGCCGCCGCCCCGCCGCACGGTGCGCTCGCCGCTCTCGTCGCGCTCGAACTGGGCCGGCCCCCGATTCGAGACGATGATCAGAGGCGAGGCATCCACGCGGCGAAGGTTAAGGGGTCGGTCCGCAGAGCATCCCGGGGTGGCAGTCATTTGGGACGGTGTACGTCCCAAATGACTGCCACCCGATGGGGGAGACCACGGTCGGAGGGCGCCAAGCCCGCGCGGTGGCTCGGCTCAGGCGCCGACGTCGCCGAGCAGCCGCAGCCAGTCGCGCAGCAGGCGCGGGGAGAGGAACTGGCGCCGGGCGTGCTCCTTGCCGGCGCGGCCGAGCCGCTTGCCGAGCTCGGGGTCGGCGAGGATCTCGATGCTGCGCCGCGCGCACTCGGTCGGCGAGTTGACGAGGAAACCGCCGACCCCGTCTTCGATCTGCAGCGGGATGCCGCCGACGTTGCCGGCGACCGTCGGCCGGCCCTTCCAGAGCGCCTCGGTGACGGTCAGCCCGAAACCCTCGCGGATCGACTTCTGCAGGCAGACGTCGGACTGCGACTGGAAGGCGTTGACCTCGATCGCGCCGACGTTGTTGAGGTTGCTGAGGATTTTGATGTCGGGATCGCCGTCGGCGTATTCGAAGGTTTTCTGGAAGTACTCCAGGCCCTCGGGGTCGTCGGTCGCCATCGAGCCGACCATCGCCAGCTGGGCCTCCGGCACCGACTCGGTCACCTCGCGGTAGGCGTCGATCACCCCGACCGGGTCCTTCCAGGGGTCGAAGCGCGAGACCTGGGTGATCAGCGGCCGGTCGACGTCGATCCCGAACTGACGGCAGACGAAGGCGGCGTCCTCGGGGGAGAAGGCCATGTTCTTCGGCGAGAGCGGGTCGATCGCCGGCGGGATGATGTTGACGGCGTCGCGGTGGCGGCCCATGTCGTTGGGCACGTACTGCTCCATGTGCCAGACGCTGGCGTCGTACTCTTCGATCAGCGGCAGGAGGCGGGCGATCGGGGCCGGGTTCGGCGTCGAGAGGTCGATGTGGCAGCGCCAGATCCACTTTCCGCCCTTGCTCAGGGCGCCGCGGCGCAGGCCGATCGGCTGCGGGTCGTGGACGATCACCACGTCCCATTCGCCCTGCAGGCCCTCGGCGTTCAGCTGGTTGATCTCGTCGAACAGCTCCCACTGCTCCTCGCTCAGCGTCTCCTCGGCGCCCTGGAGCGAGTTGTGCAGGAGCTTGGTCGCGTTGAAGAACTCCTCTTTGCCGAAGATCACGTGCCAGTGCGCGTCGAGGCCGGCGTCGCGCATCAGCGGCACCATCGTGTAGAGGATCTCCGAGACGCCGCCGCCGAACGCGGTGGCGCTGACGTGCAGGACCCGCCTGTCCTTCAGCGACTCCGCCAGGTCGCGGATTTCCTGCGTCAGCTCTTTGCCGACGATGTGGGTGTAGTCGGCGAGGGACTTCTGGCCAAGTGCGACTTCCTGGAGCAAGGCCGGAGTTCTACACCGCCTGGCGGCGAGGTGCGCTCCCGGTCCGCCGCCGCCGGCCGCCTTGTGTCCTGGGTCGTAAGTTCCGCACCACCCGGCGGCGTCTCACCGTCCGTGGCGGCGTCCTCGGATTTGCCTTTGCCAACCGGCAAAGGCTGCATCCTGCGTCCTTGCCACGGACGCCGATCCACTCGCCGGATGTGGCACCCAACTCACGACTCAGGACACTAGCCTTCGCCGACGGTGTCCGGGCGCTTGCCCAGGGTGACCTCGACCTGCTTGCGCTGGCCGTCGCGGATGATCGTCAACGCCACCTTTTCGCCCGGCTCGTGGAAGGAGATGTAGCGGGCGAGGTCGTCGGGGCCGACGATGTCGTGGCCGTCCACCTCGAGGATCACGTCGCCGCCGGTCCGGTAGGGCTGGCCCTGGAAGACGATTTTGTCGTCGCCTTCGCGCAGGCCGGCCTTCTGCGCCGGTCCGCCGGCGACCACTTCGGCGATCAGGCCGCCGAAGGTCGTGTCGAGGCCGAGCTTTTCGGCCAGCTGCGGGTAGAGCGACTGGCTGGTGACGCCGATGTAGGCGTATTCGGCGCTGCCGTCTTCGATCAGCTGGGCGATCGAGCGGCGGATCGCCGAGATCGGGACGGCGAAGCCGACGCCGTCGTTGGCTCCGGAGCTGGTCTCGATCTGCTGGTTGATCCCGATCACCCGGGCGCCGGCGTCGAGCAGCGGGCCGCCCGAGTTGCCCGGGTTGATCGAGGCGTCGGTCTGGATCGCTCCCTCGATCTGGAACCGGGTCAGCGATTTGACCGAGCGGTCGGTGGCGGAGACGACGCCGACCGAGAGCGACTGCTGCTCGCCGAAGGGGCTGCCGATCGCGGCGACCGGCTGGCCGACCCGCAGCGCCCTGTCGTCGCCGAGCTGCAGCGGGTGCAGCGGGAAGCCGTCGGGCTTGACCTTCAGCAGGGCGACGTCGGCGAATGGGTCGAAGCCGACGACCTCGGCTTCGACGACATTGCGGTCGGGGAACTCGACGAAGACTTCCTTCGCCGGCTTGCGCGATCCGGTCGATTCGTCGGTGACCACGTGGGCGTTGGTGACGATGTGGCCCTCGCCGTCGAGGACGAAGCCGGAGCCCTCGGCGGCACCGCCGCCGCCGTCGAAGATCGAGCGAATCGTCACCACGCCGGGGGAGGCTTCGCGGTAGACCTGGGCGGCGTCGAAGCCGCTGACGGCGGTCTCGACGATCACCGGCGGTGGCTTCGGCGCGGTAGCGAGCTTTTCGCTGCCGCCGCCGCTCGAATCGCCGCCGCCCCCGCAGCCGGCGAGCAGCCCGACCGCGAGCAGCAGCGCGGCAAGCGCCGCCGGGCGCCTCACGTCGCCGTCCTGGCGGTGAGGGGGGCCGGCTCGGCGGCCTCCGCCGGCACCACCTGGCGGCTCGCCGGCGGCAGGTCGAGGGTGAAAGCGGTGTAGCGGCGGCTGGAGCTGATCGTGATCCGGCCGCTCATCCGCTGCGCCAGCTCGCGGGCGATCGCCAGCCCGAGACCCGAGCCGCCGGCGGAGTCGGCGGTGTAGAAGCGCTCGAAGATCCGGCTCTGCACCCTCTGCGGGATCCCAGAGCCCTCGTCGGAGACGGTCAGCTCGGCGCGGCGGTTGGCGGAGTAGGTGGTCACGGTCACCTTCGTGCCCTCGGGGGTGTGGGTGAGGGCGTTATCAAGCAGGATACGGATGATCTGTCGCACCCGGTCGGGGTCGCCGTGGGCGATCGCCGGCCGCTCGGGGGTTCGCAGCTCCAGGCGCGATCCGCGCAGATCGGCGCGCGCTCCGAACTCCTTCGTGACCTCCCGGGCCAGGTCGCCGAGGTCGACGCTGCGAGCGTGCATCACCATCGCCCCGGCGTCGAGCTGGGAGAGGTCCAGCAGGTCGGCGGTCAGCTTGGTCAGCCGCTCGATCTGCTGGCGCATCGTGCGGACGAATTCGTCGCGCTCCTCCGGGCTCGGGTCCTCCTCTTCGAGCAGCTCGACGAAGCCGCCGAGGCTGAAGATCGGCGTGCGCAGCTCGTGCGAGGCGTTGGCGATGAACTGTTTGCGCGCGATGTCGAGCTCGGCGAGGCGCCGCTGCATCTCGTTGAAGGTGCGGGCGAGCGGCCTCAGGGGACCGACCGAGGCCTCCGGGATCGTCGTTTCGAAGTTCCCGTCAGCGACCTTGCGTGCCGCATCCTGGAGCCGCCTGATGTTGCTCGCATAGGTCCGGACATAGCTGCGGGCGACCAGGATCTCGAGCACGCCCACGATCGCGCCGCCGATCAAGATCTCGGCCTTGACCGAGCGGTCGTGGATCGCGGCGAGCCCGATCACGACCGTGTAGAGGTAAATGGTCACGGCAGCTACGGCCCCGATCGCGAGCCAGGTGATCGTCACGCGACCGCCGCCGAAGGGGGGCCTGAGCCGTCGCATCGCGCTCAGTCCCGGAAGCGGTAGCCGACGCCGCGCACGGTGAAGAGGAACTCCGGCTGCTTGGGGTCCTGCTCGAGCTTCTCGCGCAGATGGCGGATGTGGACGTCGACCGTCCGCGGGTCGCGGTACTCGGAATCGCCCCAGACGTGCTCCAGCAGGGTCTCGCGGGTCAGCACGCGGCCGGGGGAGCGCGCCAGCGCGCCGAGGATCTCGAACTCGACGTAGGTGACCCGGATCTCCTCCTCCCCCAGGGTGACCATCCGGCGCTCGAAGTCGATCGTCAGCTCGCCGGAGGAGATCGGCTCCTCGGGCAGCGCCTCGCCGGCCATTCGCGAGCGCCGCAGGGCCGCTTTGACGCGGCTGCGGAACTCGCGCATCGAGAACGGCTTGGTGATGTAGTCGTCGGCGCCGACCTCCAGCCCGGCGACCTTGTCGGTCTCGCTCCCTTTGGCGGTCAGCATGATGATCGGCACCTGGCTGCGGGAGCGCAGCTGCCGGCAGACTTCCACCCCGTCGAGGCGGGGCAGCATCAGGTCGAGGATGACCAGATCGAACCGCCCCTCCTCGAAGCGCTGCAGCGCCTCGCCCCCGTCCAGGGCCGAGGTGACGTGGTAGCCGTCCTTACGGAGCGGGTAGCTGAGCAGGGTCTGGATCGACTGCTCGTCGTCGACGAGGAGGATGCGGGCTGAACCGTTGGCCACGCCTAAAGGGTAGTCGGGAAGCAGGGATTGGACGCATGTGCGAGTACCAAGAACTAAGGATCCGCGTTATATGCTCCGATAGTGGGAACAGTGCAGGCAGAGAAACTCAAGAGTCTGGTCGAATCCGGTGAATACAAGCCCGATCCTTCGCGGATCGCGGCCGCGATGCTGCAGCGGCGCGGCGTCAGGGAGCTTTTGACCGCCGGTCACTGGAGCGGAGGGCCAACTGGTCGTAGCCGCCCGTCGCCAGCCGTCCCCCGCCGGGCAGCCTGATCTCGACCCCGCCGTCGGCGACCACCTCGCCGATTGGCGTCAGCGTCGTTTCCGCCGCCTCCCCGATCGCGACCGAGGCGTCCCCCAGGCGCTCGGGCGGCAGCGCCGCCAGCAGCTCGTAATCTTCGCCACCGGAGGTGGCCAACCGCAGCGGGTCGTGACCCGCGGCGGTGGCGACCTCGGCCAGCCCTTTGGCTAGCGGCAGCGTCGCGGCGTCGATCCGAAGCCCGGCGCCGCTGCGCTCGGCGAGGTGGCCGGCGTCGGCGCCCAGCCCGTCGCTGAGGTCGATCATCGCCCGCGCCCCCGACCGCGCCAGGGCGCGTCCGGCGCCGAGCCGGGGGGTCGGGTCGAGCTGGCGGCCGCGCAGGCGCGCCGCCGTGGCCTCGCCGATCGTCGCCGCCAGCTCGGGTCGCTCGAGCAGCAGCAGGCCGGCGGCGGCGCCGCCGAGCTCGCCGGTGAGGACGAGCGTGTCGCCGGGCCGGGCTCCGTGGCGGCCGATCAGGTCGGCCGCCGCCGCGGCATGGCCGACGGCGGTGACCGCGAGGGTCAGGACCGGCGCCCTGGTGACGTCGCCGCCGGCGACCGCGGTGCCGGTCTCCGCGGCGACGGCGAGGAGGCCGTCGGTCAGCCGCAGGCACTCGTCCTCCCCGAGGTCGGGCGGGACGCCGAGCACGACGTAGGCCTCGCCCGGCTCGGCCCCCATCGCCGCCAGGTCGGAGAGCGCCGTGGAGAGAGCCTTGCGGCCGATCGTCGCCAGGTCGGCCCCCTCGCGGCGGAAATGGACGCCCTCGACCAGGGCGTCGACCGAGGTTGCGGTGGCGCCGCCGGGCAGGGTGACCGCGGCGTCGTCGCCGGACCCCAGGTGCACCCGCGGCCCAGGCGACGGCAGTCGCTCGCGGACCTTGGCCAGCAGCTCGAACTCACCCACAGCTCGATTCTCCTCCACCGGCGCGAGTCTCGGTCGCACCGGCCGCCTCACTAAGGTGCTGACGGACGTGGAGCGTCAGCAACCACTTCTGCACCGGATCGGCGAGGCCGGCGCCCGGTTCGGCACCAAGCCGCCCCGCAGTCGCCGGGTGCGGCTCGCCCTGCAGATCGGCCTCGCCGTCGTCATCTTCGGCTTCCTCGTCCTCACGGTCATCAACCAGTGGTCGGAGATCCAGAGCGAAGGGCTGCACTTCCACGTCGCCTGGCTGGTGCCCGCAATCGTCGTCCTGCTCCTCTACTTCGTCTTCAGCGCCTACGGCTGGGATTTGACGCTGCGCTTCCTCGGCTACCGGATCGGCTTCGGCCAGGCCCAGGTCGCCTGGGGGCAGCCGCTGCTGGCGCGCTACGTGCCGGGCAGCGTCCTCTACGTGCTGGGGCGGGTGCTGCTCTCGGAGCGGGCGGGGGTGCCGCGACGGATCTCGATCGCCAGCATCGTCTACGAACAGGCGATCTCCGCCACCTCGGCGATCGTCGTCGCCGCCTACTTCATCATCAAGCACCCCGACCTGCAGGGGTATCCGGAGCGCTGGGCGGTGCTGCTGGCGATCGCGATCGCGATCGTCCTGCTGCACCCGCGGGTCTTCGGGCCGCTGGCCAACCGGGTGCTGCGAGCGTTCGGGCGGGAACCGCTGCCGGTGGTGATCCCGCTGCGCGGCATCCTCGCCCTGATCGCCTACTACTCGCTGAACTGGATCGTCGTCTCCTTCGGGATCTACAGCGTCGCCCGCTCGGTCACCTACATCCCGTTCAGCGACCTGCTGCTGGTCGGCTCGGCGCAGGCGATCGGCTACTTCGCCGCCCTGGTCACGCTCGTCGCCCCGGCCGGGCTCGGCGTCCGCGACGCCGCCTTCGCCTGGGCGGTGAAGGCGGCGGTGCCGAGCGGGAAGTTCGCGGTCGGCTCGCTGATCGCGATCGCGGTCCGCGGGGTGATGACGGTGGCGGAAATCATCTACGTGGCCTTCGTCACCGCGCTGGGCCGGCGGCACGGCTGGAGCGTGGCGACGGGGATCCTGCATCCGTCGCCGGAGGAGCAAGCGGCGGGGCCCGAGGTTGGGGGGCCTTCGCCGGAGGTTCTTTAGGGGTCGGGGAGGGGAGGGTCCGGACACCCTCCTCACTCAACTTTTTCGGGTGGGGCCGTGAAAGCCCTTCGAGATCGAACTGGCCGAAAAAGTACAAGCCGTTCGGAGGGTGTCCGGACCCTCCCCGCCCGGCGCCGGTGGTCTTCGGCGAAGGCCCCCCAGCCTCCGCTTCGCTGGCTGGCGGCCGGCCTACCCCCATCTGGCAGGTAGGGGTGCAGGCCGGCCGCCCAAACGCCGGATCCGTTCACTGTTTCGACTGTTGTGGGGGCTATAGACCCCCAAACTCAGGGAACGTGGCGTTCTCGGTGCTGCTCCCGACCTCGCGCGTCCGGCGCGCACCCCTACCTGCCTGCTGGGGGTGCGCGCCGGACGCGCTCGGGTCTCACCGCGTGCTGTCTCACAGCGGAATGCGGGCGCCGAGCTGGTAGGCGGTCAGGGCGAGGGTGAGCACGATCAGCGCCCGGTCGCGGGAGATCGCGGCCAGGGGGAGGACCCAGATCAGGTACCAGGGGAGGAGCCAGGAGGTGGCGAGGAGGAGGGCGAAGGCGGCCCAGGCGGCGGCGCGGACCCAGTCGCCGCCGCGCCAGGTCCAGACCAGGAGGTAGAGGAGGAGCGCGACGAAGAGGAGGATCGCGGCGAGCCGCACGGCGTGGGGATCGAGACCGCTGAGGCGGGCGAAGGTGATGGGGACGC
The DNA here is from genome assembly GCA_036257815.1 of Solirubrobacterales bacterium. Taxonomy (GTDB): domain Bacteria; phylum Actinomycetota; class Thermoleophilia; order Solirubrobacterales; family 70-9; genus VAYN01. Next base: position 8,153 of record DATAEW010000099.1, on the reverse strand, counting down.
TGAGGTGGCTGGTCCGGCCCTGGTTTTCGTTGCTCACGTCGAGGGCATCGAGCCACTCCCAGCCGAAGGCGAGATGCGCGGCGACTCCGACCGCCAGCATCGCCCCGGCCGCCCCGGCGAGCAGCCGCCCACTCGAGCGCTCTCGGGCGGCGGCGAGCAGGGCGAAGGGGGCGAGGAGGGCGGCGGAGAGCTTGATCGCGGCGGCGGCCACCAGGCTGGCGCCGGCGGCGGCCTCGCGCCGGGCCAGCAGGGCGGCGACGGCGAGCATCGCCAGGAGCATCGTCAGGCCGTCGTTGTGGGCGCCGCCGACGACGTGGACGAGGACCAGCGGGTTGAGGGCGACGAGGACCGCCGCCCGCAGCGGGTCGACACCGCGCCAGGCCGCGATCCGGCTGCTCACCGCCGCCAGCCCGAGGACCGAGGCAGCCGCCACCGCCTTCAGCACCGCCACCGCGAGGCCGACCGGCAGCCAGGCCAGCGGGTAGCTCGCCAGCGTGAACAGCGGCCCGTAGGCACTGGTCGTCCGCGGCCAGGTGACGTCGGCGAAGGCGGGATCGGCGGGTGCCGCGAGCGGTGGATGCACGTAGGGGTCGAGGCCGTGGAGGACGCCGAGCCGGGCGTAGTCGAGGTAGCTGAAGACGTCGTGGGAGAGCAGCACCGGGGCCGCGGCGAAGGCGGCGACGAGAAGGACGATCGTCGCCCAGACGACGGTCCGCCCGAGCGCCGGCGCCGCGACGAGGAAGCCGAGGTAGGCGAGGAAGCCGGCCCAGACCAGGCCGTAGGCGAGCCCGGGATCGATGCTCAGGTTCCCTGTCCGTCGGGCACCCGGGGCCTATTCGCTGCCGGCCGATTCGCCGCCGCCGACGCCGCCCTGCGAGTGCGGGTGGTAGGGCGGCGGCAGCGGCGCCGGTTCCTGGCCGGCGCCGGGCGCGTAGGCGTTGGGGTCATAGCCGCCGACCGCGGCGCTGCCGGGCGGCGGCGCTCCGCCCGCACCGCGATCGCCTTTGCCGACCGGGCCGATGCGCGGCGGCGCCGCGGTGAAGGAACCGAAGTAGGGCGCCCAGACGATCTTCCGCGCCGGTTCGTGGAATTCCTCGCAGGGGACGCCGGCGCCGGCGTAGAGCGAGTGCCAGATTTCGGCTGGGAAGGTGCCGCCGAAGACGATGATCCCGTGCACGCTCGACATCGAGATCTCGTTCGATTCCGGGTAGCCGACCCAGACCGCGGTCGCCAGGTTGGGCTGGTAGCCCGAGAACCAGGCGTCGGTGTATTCGTCGGTCGTGCCGGTCTTGCCGGCCTGGCCGGCGCAGCCGGTGTAGGCGGCGGTGCCGGTCCCTTCGGTGATGTTGTCGTGCAGCAGCCGCGTCACCTGCCAGGCGACCGGCCGCGAGAGCACGCGGCGCGGGTGCGGCGCTTCGGGATGCTCGACACGCCCGCTCGGGAAGACCACCTTTTCGATCGCCACCGGGTCGTGGTGGACGCCGCCGGCGGCGAGGGTCGCGTAGGCGTCGGCCAGCTCCAGCGGCGAGACGCCGAGCCGCAGGCCGCCGATTCCCTCGGCGGGGATGCCGTCGAGCGGGGTGGTGATCCCCATCGACCTGGCGGTCTGGGCGACGGCTTTGGGGCCGACGTCGAGGTCGAGCTGGGCGAAGACGGTGTTGTCGGAGGTGACCGTCGCCTGCTTGAGGTTGACCGTGCCCTGGTAGCCGAGGTCGGCGGTGTGGACTTCCCAGTGGCCCCAGTAGGGCAGGTCGAGGTCGAGCGGTTTGGAGGTGTAGAAGGTCGTGTAGGGGTCGATGCCCTGCTTGAGCGCCGTCGTCAGCACGAAGGCCTTGAAGGTCGAGCCGGGCTGACGGTGCCCCTGGGCGGCGAGGTTGAACTGGCTGCGGCCGTAGGCGGTGCTGGAGACCATCGCCCGGATGTCGCCGTCGCGGGGGTCGATCGAGACCAGGGCCGAGGCCGGGTCGGTCGAGTAGGGGAGCGCCGAGCGCATCGCTTCCAGGCCCACCCGCTGCAGCTCGGGCTCGATCGTGGTGTGGACCTGCAGGCCGCCGTCGCGGACCAGCCGCGCGCCGTAGCGCTGGATCAGCCGGTGTTCGACGTAGTCGAAGAAGTAGGGCTGGCGGTGGGCGAAGTAGCCGCCGCCGGCGCGCAGGCCGAGGCCGGAGGCGGCCGCGGCGCGGGCCCGCGCCGGGCTGACGTAGCCGAGGCTCGCCATCTTGCGCAGCACCTCGTCGCGGCGGGCCCGCGCCGCGGCCGGGTGGAGGATCGGGTTGTACTGGGAGGGCGCCTGGGGGAGCCCGGCGAGCAGGGCGGCCTGCGCCAGGCTCAGCTTCCCTACCGGCTTGGAGAAGTAGATCCGGGAGGCGGCGCCGACGCCGACCGCGGTCGCGCCTTCGACCGTCCCGTAGGTGGCGACGTTCAGGTAGGAGCCGAGGATTTCCCGCCGCGAGTGCCGTTCGGCGTACTCGAGCGCCAGCTTCGCTTCGACGATCTTGCGTTCGAGAGTGCGCTTCGGGTGGCGGATGCAGAGGTTGCGGACCAGCTGCTGGGTGATCGTCGAACCGCCCTCGACCGCTTCGCCGGCTTCCAGGTCCTTGACCGCCGCCCGCAGGATGCCCTCGGTGTCGACGCCGCCGTGCTCGTAGAAGCGCTGGTCCTCGATCGCCACCGTCGCCCGCCGCAGGCTCTTCGGGACCCGCCCGATCGCGGCCGGGACGCGGGCTTCGCTGGAGGCGATCACGCCGAGCTTGCTGCCGTCGGCGGCGTAGATCACCGAGTTGCCGCCGCCGTTGACCGGCTTGCAGGCGGCGAGCGGCGGCGCCTTGGCGGCCACGCCGAGCACCCAGGAGGTGATCGCGATCGCCGCGATGCCGAGCAGGGCGAGGAGGCCGCCGAAGCCGATCAGCAGCTTGCTACCGAGACCAACCCGGCGTCGCTGGCGCCGCCGCGCGCGCTGCGTCATCGAGCCAGAGGGTACGCGCTCAAGCCTGGGTGTCTTCGGTCGAGTGGTTGTGGACGACCCCTTCGACCAGTAGCTGATTGGGGATCACCACGGCGCTGCCGTCGCCCGGGTCGACGTAGGTGTAGGAGAGGGTGATGTCGGTGACCCGGCCGGTCGTCTCGTCGAAGGTGACGCGGTCGCCGATCCGGATCGGCTGGGAGACCGCGATCTGCACCCCGGCGACCATGTTGGCGATCGTGTGCTGGGCGGCGAAGCCGACGATCAGGCCGATCACCGCGGTCGAGGCGAGGACGCCGGTCGCCAGGCGCTTCAGCTCGGTGAACTGGCTCAGCACGAGCATCGCGACGACCAGGACCACGGCGACGAAGATCAGGCGGCGGATGATCCGCAACCGCGTCTTGGTCGAGCGCGAGACCTGTGAGACTGCCGGCGACATGGAGGCCAACCTAGCCGCAGACCGGGTCGAGAGGCGCTCCGCCGGCTTCCCGCCGGCGAATTGGGGCCCCGGCGCCGCGGTGCTGGCGCTCTTCGTCGCCCTCAGCGCGCAGGCGTTCCTGGCGACCCCGGTGGCGCTCGTGGAGGGAGCGGACGGCGACCAGAGCGCCGCCGCCAGCATCGCCCTGCAGCTGATCACCGCGGCGACGTTCTTTGCCGCGCCCTTCGTCCTCGCCTCGATGAAAGGCGCGGGGGGGCGCGAGGCGGCCGAGCGGCTGGGCCTGCGCCCGTTCGGCAGCGAGGCCGTCGCCTGGATGGGCGTGGCGGTCGGCGTCTATCTCGCCTTCTCCGCCCTGTACGTCGCCATCATCGGCGAACCCGAGCAGACCGACATCGCGGAAAATTTCGGCGCCGTCCCGTTCCAGGTGCTGCTGATCGTGATCGCGGCGCCGATCAGCGAGGAGATCTGCTTCCGCGGGATGCTGTTCGGCGGCCTGCGGGAGCGACTCGCGAGCGTTCCCGCGGCGCTGATCAGCGCCGTCATCTTCGGCGCCCTGCACGCGTTCACCGGCATCGAGGTGGTGCCGCCGCTGATCGTCTTCGGTCTGATCCTCGCCTTTCTTTATGAGAAGACGGGGTCGATCGTGCCCGGGATCATCCTCCACATGCTCAACAATTCGGTCGCCCTGCTTGGGCAGTGATCCGCCCCATCAGGCAGAATCCGCGCTCCATGCGCCGTCGTCTCGTCCCCCTGATCGCCCTCGCCGCCCTGCTGTCGCTGCCCGCGATCGCGGCAGCCGCCAAGCGCACCACTGGGGAGGGCGGCAAGCACGGCGCCGTGGCCGCCGTGCCCGAGGCGACGGTGAAGATCACGCACATCGGCCATCTGCATCGGGGGAAAGCGCGGATCTACAGCACGGTCCCGGTGGTCGGGACGGTGCATCCGTTCGTGGCCGGCCAGAGGGTGCAGGTCTCCTTCTACGTCAACGGCAAGAAGGTGGAGCGCAAGAGGGTCAGGCTGCGCAAGGGCAAGCGCCGCGTCGGCGTCTTCCGGGCGAGGATCCGGATCGAGCAGGCAGGCAAGTACGCGGTCAGCGCCAAGCACGTCGCGTCCGCCGTGCTCGGCGCCGACAGCACCGTGCGCAAGAGCTGGCGAGTCAGCTTCCCCGCCCTGCACCGCGGCCAGTGCGGCGACGTCGTGGTCGGCTTCAAGAAGGCGATGCGGAAGCTTGGCTACATCGTCAACAGCGGCCGCTGCTTCAAGGGCAAGACGGGGCGTGGAGTGCTCGCCTTCCGCAAAGTCAACGGGATGGCGCGCAGCGAGCGCGCCGGAGCCGGGCTTGTCAAGCGCGTCTTCGCTGGGCGCGGCGGCTACAGGGTGCGCCATCCGAACGCCGGTGAACACCTGGAGGCGCCGCTCTCCAAGCAGGTCCTCGTCTTCGCCAAGGGCGACCGCCCGTTCGCGGTCTATCCGGTCTCATCGGGCAAGTCCTCGACGCCGACCGTGACGGGCCACTTCACCTTCATCCGCACCGAACCGGGCTACAACTCGCACGGCATGTACTACTCGTTCTACTTCTACGGCGGCTATGCGGTGCACGGCTACAACTCGGTGCCGGACTATCCGGCCAGCCACGGCTGCATCCGGACCTTCATCGCCGACCAGCCGGAGATCTTCAACCGGATCCACTACGGCGAGAGCATCTTCGTCTACTGACCGGGGTCTGGGGATGATCGGCGAGAGAGCGCTGCGAGCGATCCTCGTCCTCATCGCCGCCTACCACCTTGTCACCGGGGCGCTCGCCCTGGTCGCGCCTGACACCTTCTTCGAGGAGATCGGCCGCTACGGGGTCGAGAACTCGCACTACGTCGGCGACGTGGGCGCGTTCATCCTTGCCTACGGTGTCGCCGTGGCCCTAGCGGTGGCGAGGCCGGCCTGGCGCCCGCCGGTGCTATGGCTCGGCGCCGCCTGGTACGGCTTTCACGCGATCAACCACGCCTTCGACACCGGCGAAGCGCGCAGCGAGGGACGGGGCTGGGGGGACACGCTGGCAATCGCCTTCGGCGCTCTGGCGGCGGCGTGGCTGGCGCGCGTCTCGGAACGCTTGAATCGAACCGGATAGGCCCGGAGGGAGGCGCAGATGAGGATTTTCGTAGCAGGCGCGAGCGGTGCGATCGGCAGGCCGCTGGTGCGGCAGCTGGTCGAGGCGGGCCATGAGGTGACCGGGACGACACGCAGGCCCGAGCGCGCGGAGGAGATCCGCGCCGCGGGGGCGAAGGCAGTCGTCTGTGACGTCTACGACGCCGAGGCGCTGCGGACGGCGGTCGCCGAGGCCCGCCCCGAGGTCGTCCTCAACGAGCTGACCAGCCTGCCCGACCGCTACGACCCGCGGAAGCCCTCCTTCTACGAGGAGACGAACCGTGTGCGCAGCGAGGGCGGTCGCAACCTGCTCGAGGCGGTGCGGGCCGCCGGCGCTCGCCGCCTGGTGTCTCAGAGCATTTCCTTCCTCTGTGCGCCCGAAGGGGATTGGGTCAAGGACGAGGAGGCCCGCCCCTGGGTCGACGCCCCGGGTCATTTCGGCCCCTCGGTGCGCGTGCTGATCGACCACGAGCGCGAGGTGGTCGATTCCGAGGATTTCGAGGGCCTGGTCCTCCGCTACGGTCAGTTCTACGGCCCCCGGACCTACTTCGCCTCCGACGGGCACCTGGGACGCGAAACCCGCCGCCGGCGTTTTCCGATCGTCGGGCCGGGCACGGGGGTCTTCTCCTTCATCCATGTCGAGGATGCGGCGGGCGCCACGGTGGCGTCTCTGGAGAGCGGATCGCCCGGCGTCTACAACGTCACCGACGACGAGCCGGCGCCGCTGCATGAATGGCTGCCGGTGTACGCCGAGGCGCTGGGCGCCAAGCCGCCGTTCAAGGTGCCGGTCTGGCTGGCCAACCTCGTCGCCGGCAAGGCGGTGGCCGGCAATGCCGTCGCCATGCGCGGCGCCTCGAACGAGAAGGCGAAACGCGAGCTCGGCTGGTCGCCGCGTTTCGCCAGTTGGCGTCAGGGGTTCCGCGAGGCGCTGGGCTAGCCGCCCCCTCGACGCCGCCTTAGGATTGCCGCTCGTGGCCGACCTCGACGCCGCCAAGCGGACCCTGCTCGCCGAGTTGCGGGAGCATTCGCTGGTGATCGGCGAGGTGACGCTGGCGAGCGGCGCGGTCGCCCAGTACTACGTCGACGCTCGGCGCGCGCTGCTGCGCCCCGAGGGTTTCCTCGCTGCGGGCGAGCTGCTGGCCGCCGCCGCCACCGAGCTGGAGGCGAGCGCCGTCGGGGGGCCCGCCACCGCGGCGATACCACCCGCCTGCGCGGCGATCGCCGTCCCGGCCGGCCGCGACCTGCGAGCCTTCTTCGTTCGCTCCCAGCGCAAGGAGCACGGTCTGCAACGCTGGGTCGAGGGCCCGGTTGAGGCGGGCGCCCGCTGCCTCGTGGTCGAGGACACCGTCACCACCGGCGGCTCCACGGTCGCCGCGATCGAGCGGATCCGCGAGGAGGGCTTGAAGATCGTCGGGGTGCGGGCTGTCGTCGACCGCCTGGCGGGCGGCGGGGAGAGAATCGAGGCGGGTGCCGAGGCGCCCTACCGGGCGCTGGTGACCATCGACGAGATCTACCCGGAGCGGCCCGACCGCACGGATTAGGCTCTCGACGCGATGGAGCCAGATTCTGTCGAGATCCGGGTTCTGGGCTGCCTGATCGAGAAGCAGCGCACCACCCCGGACATCTATCCGCTCTCCCTCAACGCGCTGCGGCTCGCCTGCAATCAGTCGACGAACCGCGACCCGGTCGTCGACTACGACGAGCAGACGGTCAGCGAGGCGCTGCGACGCCTGGCCCTGCGCGGCTGGACCCGCCTGGCGAGCGGCGCCGGCAGCCGGGCCCGCAAGTACCGCCACCTACTGAGCGACGTCTTCGGCTTTGACGACGCCGAGATCTCGCTGCTCGCGGTGCTGATGCTGCGCGGGACGCAGACGCCGGGCGAGCTGAAGCAGCGGGCAGACCGGCTTCACCATTTCCAGAGCCTCGCCGAGGTCCACGAGACGCTGGAGCGCCTGACCGAGACGGGACGGGTCGAACGACTGCAGCGGCGCCCGGGGCAGAAGGAGGAGCGCTACCGGCAGCTGATGGGCGCCGAGGGCGCCGAGGCAGCCGGCGAGGGCGCGGGGGATGGGAGCTCTGCGGAGCCGGCTGCGGGCATGCCACCGCGGACGGCATCGCCCGCCGCCCTGGGGGACGAAGACCGCCTCGCCCGCCTGGAGGCCGAAGTGAGCGAGCTGCGCAGCGAGCTCGAGGACCTCCGCTCCTCACTCGGCGGCTGATCAGATCCGCCTGTCCCACTGCGGGCCAGATCCGTCCCGCTCGGCGTCGCGCGCGTCCCCGAGGCGATCTCATCGGCCCCCTACATTCGGTGCATGAGCTGGAGGCGGATGACAGCAACCGCGTTCGCGGCAGCGGCGATCGCCGTGGGTGCCGCGGCCCTCGCGCCGGCAGGCGCAGCCGCCACCAGCCGGATCGTCTACGCCCACGACGGCCGTCTCCTCGCGATCTCGCCCAGCGGCGGACGCCCGCACCGGATCGGGACCGTTCCCCGCGGCACGCTGGACCTCTCGGCGTCCAGGAATGGGCGCCGCATCGCCCTGATCGCGAACCGCAAGCTGCCCTACCCCAACCGGGGCAGCGTCAGGACCATCTATCTGTGGAGGGCGGGGCACG
>DATAEW010000090.1:0-4987 GCA_036257815.1 Solirubrobacterales bacterium | reverse complement strand
CGAAGGTTTGCAGCGGCAGCGCCCAGAGCACCCATGGCGTCTCGCCGTCCAGGTGGAACGCGTACGCACCCTGGGCCAGCATCAGCACGTTGAAGGCCAGCCAGAAGGCGACAACCACGAGCGGATCGAGGAAGAGGATTCCATAGAGGGCGAAGATGTCGATCAGCGGCGCCAGCACGGGCAGTGCGATCTGGAAGAGGATCAGATAGGGCAGTCCGATCATTCCGATGGGGCCATTGCTGCGACGGAGGACCGCGCCCCTGTGCTTCCAGACTGACTGCATCGTCCCGAACGACCAGCGGTAGCGCTGGCGCCAAAGCCCGCTGAGCGTCCCTGGGGTCTCGGTGAACCCCCTTGCCTTCTCCGCGTAGACCACCTTCCAGCCGCGGCGGCTGAGCGCGATCGTTACGTCGGTGTCTTCAGCGAGCGTGTCGCTGGAGAATCCACCGACCTCGACCAGCGCCCTTCTGCGAAAGGCGCCGATCGCGCCCGGCACGGTCGGCATGCTGCCGAACACATCGAGCAGGCGACGATCGAGGTTGAATCCGGTGACGTAGTCGATGTGCTGCCAGCGGCCGAGCAGGCTGCGCCGGTTGCCGACCTTCGTGTTGCCCGCGACAGCACCGACCCTCTCGTCTGCCAGCGGCCGCACCAGCTCGGTGAGCGTCCCGGGCTCGAAGACCGTGTCGGCATCCACCGCCACGATCACCTCGTTGCTCGCGGCCGCGACCGCAGTGTTGAGCGCCTCGGCCTTGCCGCGGTTCGGCTCGCGGATGACGTGGACCCGGTGCAGGCCCATCGCCTCGACTAGCTCGCCGGTCCCGTCTGTCGAGCCGTCGTCCACGACGACGACCTCGAACTCGGGATACTCCGAGGCGGCTAGTGAGCCGACGGCCTGTTCGATCCCCGCTGCCTCGTTGTAGGCCGGGACCACGATCGAGACCGGCGGCCGGAAGTCGACCGGCTCGGGCGGCTTCCGCACGCGCCGGGAATGCGAGCGCGCGAACGCGACCGCCACCGCCGCCCGCAGGATCGCTAGCGCCGCGAACGGGATGAGCAGCGCCGCGACGATGTCCGTCAGCAGGCGGGCCGCGGTCAAGGAGGCAATCAGCATCTCGCCGCGAAGGTGCTGGCCGCTCGAGGCCGGCGGATCGGCGGGGAGGGGGCCAATGCCGAGCAGGGTGTCGAGCCTCACGAACTCGAATCCACGCGTGCGTAGCTCGGGAACGAGTCGTTGAAGCGCCGCCACCGTCTCCGACCGGTCGCCGCCGCCGTCGTGCATCAGGATGACCCCGCCGTGGTGGTCCGGCGGCGTGGCGTTTCGGACAATCTCGTCGACGCCGGGGCGCCGCCAGTCCTCGGCGTCGTAGTTCGCCAGGGCGATCACGTAGCCGTCCCGGGCGATCCCCGCGTAGACCCGGTCCTGCTGGGAATCGACCGCGTCCGGGGTGGCGGAGTAGGGGGGACGGAGGAAACGCGGGCGGACGCCCGCAGCGCCCGAGATCGCGCTCTCGGTGAGCGAGATCTGGAGGCTGCGCAGATTGCCGGCGCTCACGAGGTCGGCGTGGCTGAAGGTGTGGTTACCGAGCCCGAAGCCGTCGTCCCGCAGGTCCTTGACGACGCCCGGGTTCTGGACGACGTGCTCGCCGACCTCGAAAAACGTGGCGGGGACGTGAAGCCGCTCGAGGGTGGCGGCGATCTCGGGTGTCCAGCGCGGGTCCGGGCCGTCGTCGAAGGTCAGGGCGACACGCCGCCCGACCGGCTCCTCACGGGGAACGAGCGTGTCGTTGTGCCCCGCGACCCAGAGTGCCGCGTTCGAGCTCAGGGCGCTCCGCTCGCCCGGGGTCCTCGCGGGGGGCGTGCCGCTCGCCCCGGTTGTGTGGACCGTGAGTCCTTGGACCACCAGCAGGAGCATAAGGGTGCCGAGGAAGAGGGCAAGCATGAACCAGTGCGCGGGAGGCCGCTCGATCTTGCGCGCCAGCATTCGCCCGCGTTCGCTTCGCGGCCTGCGGAGTCGGGCGCGCTCGAGTGTCACCTCGGACTCCCCTAGCGCAGTTGCCCAGGGGGACCGGTCCCCCCGCGGCCGTTGCCGGGCGATCCGACAGGCTTGCCGGTCGTGACTGTCCGCGTGGCGCTCTGTCCGTGACCGGTCGGGGTGCTCGTCGACGGGGGGCTCGACGCTTGCACGACCGATGTGATCGTCGGCTTAGGGGTCGAAGGAGACCGCGTCGGATTCGAGGTCGCCGCCGTGTGCGAGGGCGGTGGCGCTGCCGTTCGGGTGTCGGGCGCCGTCCGCTTGATGCGTAGCGGCGCTTCCGGCGCCGTCTTTCGCGGATGCGTCGTGCTCGAGCTCGCCTCATTGTCGTGGCTCGAATGAGAGCTGGGAAGTCCCGGTAGCGACCCGAACCCACCCAGGACGCCGAGTGCCAGTGCGATCAACCAGGCCGCGAGCAGCGCAACGGCTGTGACGATCGCGGCTCGCCCGAGATGGTGGCGAGCCGAGCCCTCCGCCGCGAAAACTGCACTCTGTCCCCGGTGGTGCATGCGCCTCTGCTGCGTTAAGCGTCGAGCAGTCGTGCGGGGGTACGGCGCTGGACAATTTGATTGCGTGTCTCGAGCGATTCTTCTCTACGACCCCGACTGCGGCTTCTGCCGCTGGTGCCTTGGCAAGGTCCTCGCCTGGGACCGGCGCCGGGCGCTGCGGCCCGTCCCGCTGGGCGGCGACGAGGCCGACCGGCTGCTCGCGGAGGTCCCGGTCGGCGAGCGGATGTCCTCGTGGCACCTGGTGGAACAGGGCGGCGGCGTTCGCTCCGCCGGCGCCGCCTTTCCTCCGCTGTTCAGGCTGCTGCCGGGCGGCTCCCCGCTGGCAGCTCTGACCGCCCGCGTGCCGGATGCGACCGATCGCGCCTATCGCTGGGTCGCCGGCAACCGCAGCCGCTGGGGCCGCTTCGTCACAGATGGCGCCAAGCGCCGCGCCGACAGGCGGATCACCGAGCGAAGCTAGCCCGCGGCCTCGGCCTGGCGGAGGCCGCGGAACATGAAGATAGTGACCAACGCGAGCAGGCCCACGACGATGCCCAGGGTCGCCAGGTAGGGGGCCCCCTGGCCCGCGATCAGCTCGCGGGCGGTCTCCATCACGTGGGTCGCCGGGTTGAACGGCGCGACAGCGTGGACCCAGCCGCCGAGCAGCTCGCGCGGCACGTAGACCGGCGCCAGGAAGAGGAAGAGGAAGACGGGCACCTGCATCAGCGGGGTCGCCTGCAGGCTGCGGAAGCGCAGCGCGACCCCGGCGGCGAAGAGCAGGCCGGTGACGTTGATGATCGCCGCCAGCGCGTACATGCCGAAGACGTCGAGCCCGCCGCCGTCGATGTTCATGCCGACCGCCAGGCCGACGAGCGTGACCACTCCGATCGTGACGGTGGCCCGGATCAGGGCGACGATCCCGTAGCCGAGGATGAGCGCGCTCCGGTGTGGGGTCGCCAGCAGCAGCCTGCGGCCGAAGCCGAACTGGAAGTCGGCGGCGATCGAGAAGCCGCTGAAGACGCCTCCGAAGGCAGCGCTCTGGCAGAGGACGAAGGCGAAGATGAAGGAGGTGTAGCCCGGGCCGTAGTCGAACCCCGGCACGTTGCTGACCGCCGAGAGGCCGCCGGCGAACGCGGTGAAGAAGAAGAGCGGCATCAGCATCGGCGGCAGGAAGAGCAGCGGGTTCGTCACCAGGCTGTGCAGCAGTCGCCAGGCGAGTCCGCGGGAGACGGAGAGATAGCGCCTCATGTGCGGGCCATCCTCTCCTTCAAACCGAGCGAGGCGAAGGTCAGCCCGATCGCCAGGATGCCGAGCGCGCAGCCGAAGCCGAGCGCCAGCGCCTCGCCGTCCCAGCCCGTGATCAGCAGGCTGCGCAGTCCCTCGACCATGTAGCTGACCGGGTTGTAGGTGGCGACCTCGCGGAACCAGTCGGTCTGGATCAGGTTCCGGGGCAGGCTCATCGAGCTGAGGAAGAGGAAGACAAAGATCAGCGGGAAGAGGCTCTGGACCTTCTCCGGCGCGTCCACGCGCATGCCGACCGCGAGGCCGACCGAGCCGAAGGCGAGGCAGATGCAGACCGCGAGCGCGATCATCACCAGGGCGCCCCCGAAGCCGGCCTCGATGTGGGCGCCGGCGAGCAGGCCGACCGAGATGTAGGTTGCGGCCTGGAGAAGGCCGAGCGCAAGGGTGCCGGCGAGCTGGCCGGCGACCAGCGCGGCCGGGTGGATGGGCGTCAGCTGCAGGCGGTTGAAGAAGCCGCCCTGGTTGTCCTCGGCCAGGTTCTGGCCGGTGCCGATCACGGCGAAGACGCCCGCCTGGATGAAGGCGAAGGCCAGCGCGAAGGTGACGTAGGAGTCCGTCGGGAACCCGGGCAGTGAGGTCGCGGACTTGAGCCCGACCGAGTTGATCGCCAGCAGGATGAGCGGGAAGAGGGTGGCGGGGATGATCGCCGCCGGCTGGCGGATCGTCCGCATGATCGAGCGCCGCGCCAGCTCCGGCGCCTGCGTCCAGATCGACGGCCGCCGCCGGACCGGCGGCGCTCCGATGGGAACTGCGGCAGCCTCCATCAGGCCGCTGCCCCCTCGAGGGCGGGCTGCTCACCGGTCTCGCCCTCCTCGGCGGCCTCGCGTTGAGCGCCCTCCAGCGAGCGGCCGGTCTTGGTAAGGAAGACGTCGTTGAGGCTCGCCTCGTGAAGCTCGAGGTTCGCGACCTTGACGCCGGCCTGGTCGAAGGCGCGGATGATGTCGGCGAGCTGCTCGCCGCCGTCCGCGTCGAGCCTGACCGCGGCGCCCTGTGGGGTCCCCGGCACCAGCTCGCCGAAGGGGCGGAGCAGCTCAACGGCGCGGTCGCGCTCGGCGTGGTCGGTCGGGACGACCTCAACCGTCGGGCGACCGACCTCGGCCTTGAGCTTCTCGGGCGTACCGGCGGCGACGATCTTGCCGTGGTCGATGATCCCGAGGTGGTC
>DATAEW010000082.1:0-9856 GCA_036257815.1 Solirubrobacterales bacterium | reverse complement strand
CCGAGTCGCCGGTCTTCTAGTGTCCTGAGTCGTAGGTTCCGCACCACCCCGGCGGCGTCTCACCGTCCGTGGCGGCGCTCGCGACATTGACCCCACCTGAGGGGGGTCAATGTTGCAAGCGCCGGTTTGGCGTTGTTTTGCGGCCGAGCCGAGGGGTATTTGGGCGGCATGACGATTGCCGCAGCAATATTCCTGATCGCCGTCGGCGCGATCCTGCGCTACGCCACCAACATCCATGTGGAGGGCGTCAGCATCGACACCGTCGGCTTGATCCTGATGATCGCCGGAGCCGTGGGGCTCGTCCTCTCCTTCTTCCAGGAAGCGATCTGGTCGAGGCGGCGGCGCGAGGAAACCGCGGGCGTCGAAAGCGGGCCGGTGGCCGAAGAACGGCGCGAACTGCGCCAGCCGCCGCGGTACTAGTAGAGGCAGGGATCCTCTCGGCGCGCGAGGCCCCGACCCTGGGGAGGCCGAGACCACCGCGGCGGTGATCGTCCGCGGCTCAGCTGCCTGAGCAGGCAAACTGTCGGCGTGCCGACGATCGCGACGATCGGCGTCTACGGGTTCGACCGGGAGACCTTCCTGGCCACGCTGGGCAGGGCCAAGGTCGACCTGCTGCTGGACGTCCGCCAGCGGCGCGGCGTGCGCGGCCGCGAGTACGCCTGGGCCAACGCCAGGCGGCTGCAGGCGGCGCTGGAGGAGGCGGGCATCGCCTACTCGCACCTGCCCGAGCTGGCGCCGACCGCCGAGCTGCGGGAAGCGCAGTATCGCGAGGACGCCCGCCTCGGCGAGGGCAAACGCTCCCGCAGTCACCTCGCCCGCGAGTACGCCGAGCGCTACACGACCGAGATCCTCGACCCGGTCGACCTGGAGCCGATCGTCAACTGGATCGGGACCGGCCGGGCGGCGTTGATGTGCGTCGAGCGCGACCCCGAGGCCTGCCACCGCTCGCTGATCGCGGCGCGGCTGCGGCGGGAGTTCGGCTTCGCGGTCGAGGACCTGCGGCCCGCCTAGCGGGCTCGGTGCCGTTTCTTCTTCTTGCAATCGTTGGCGACGACCGGGAGGGAGCTTTCAGCCGCGCCGTTTTGGGCGGCGAGCTTCGCCGTCGCCTTGTTCGTCCTGCCGCAGAGCGGCGTCGAGTTGACCAGCAGGCCCTTCGCCGCGCCCTTGAACGAGAGGCTGAATTGCGAGACCGGCGCGTCTGGGATGTTCAGGAACCTGGTGCGCAGGCGCTGGTGGGGAGAGTCGATGACGCCGACCACGTCGACGCGGATCTGGCCGTTCAGGTCGGCGACGAGGTCCGGCAGGGGACGCGCCCCGCCGTTCGCGCGAAGGTAGACGGGTCCTTCCAGCGGCTGGTCGAGGAGCGGGCTGACCGCTTTGGCGAAGCCGTAGACGGAGGTCGGCGGACATTGGCCGGCGGCGAACTGGACCTGGGTGCAGACGCTCTTCAGGTGCGCCTGTTCGAGGATCTGGCCGACCGGGAGGGTGACGGCGGCGCTCGCCGGGTTGGCGAAGCCCGGCCCGGCCGGATCGGTGAGGACGGCGCGCAGCGCCGGCAGCGCGGCGCGTTTGACGCCGCCGTGGAGCCTGAGCGACAGCTTCGGTTTGAAGGCCAGGCGGTCGCAGCCACCCATCTGGAAACGCTGCGAGAGCGACGCGGTCGCCCCGCCGACCGAGGCCACGGTGGCGTCGACGCTGGAGGGCGTGCAGTTGGTCGGGGTGACGATGAACTGCGAGCGGTTGACGTCGAGCGAGAGCGATCGGATGTCGAGCGGGATGCCGTGCAGGATCGTCGGCAGCGGGTCGGAGACCGCGGTGATCTGCGCTCCTTCGGGATCGACGCGGAGCGCCACTCTGACGGCGACGTTGCCGAGGTCGAACGGACCCGCGAGGGCGGGGACGATCACCCCGAGGCTGAGCGGCGCGCCTTTGTAGGGACCCGCCAGGTACACCTTGCCCGAGTTCACGAACAGGGGGCTGCCCGCGCCGGCGCCGACCGACACCGTGCCCACCTGGCTCTGCTGGGGACAGGACGGCGCCGCCAGCTCGGCCGCGCCCGCGCCTTCCGCGGTCGAGACGGAGGCCAGCGTGGCATCCGGGCAATAGGGGATGCCGGCCAGCTTGGCCAGCAGGCCCTTGGGGAACCTGGCCGCGACCGAGGAGAGCTGCTGCGTCCCATCGGCTCGCGAGACGCGAACGAGCAGCGGGCTGTACTGGCCCGCCGCGGCGCTGGCCGTGCCGGCGCTGAGCGCCGGGGTGAAGCCTGCCGCTCCACAGCCCCGGTCGATCGCGAAGGAGGCGGTCGCGGTGGTGGTCTCCTCGGCGGTGGGGTGGGCCGGGTCGACCGCCGACCAGGAGGAGAATTCGCCCTTACCCTCGAAGGTCCCGCAGGCTTCCGGCGTGATGAAGGCGCCGCCGTTGCCGCCGAAGAAGTCGAGCCGCAGCTCCGAGAAGGGCAGCTGCGGAGTGTCGTCGAACCGGGCGGTGAGCTGACCGGTGGCGGCGTTCACGTCGACCCGTCCCGCCAGCTTCACGACGACGCCGGTCGGGTCGGTGAGAGCGATGTAGACGGCGAGCAGGGAGCCGAACTTGTTTTCGCGCTGCCGGGCGATGTAGATGCCGCCCTCGAGCGGGTGGTCGAGCAGCGGCGTGTGGACTTCCGCCGCCCCGATCTTCGCTCCCTCGGGGCAACGCCCGGGGCCCGGGCCTTCCAGTTCGATCTCGGCGTTCGCGCAGGCTGAGAGACCGCTGGCGACCGCGGGGTTGAGGGTCAGGCCGGTCGGCAACCTGACCACCGCGGTATGCAGCGGCGGAGCGGCAATCGCCGCGTCGCTGTCGCTGTCGGGGTAGAGGTCCGACACAGCCGGCGGGACCGCCTTCTGGGGCAGCTGGAGATCGACTTCCAGACCGCTTGCCGACCTCGCCTCGCTGGTCGTCGGCTTGATCGTCAGGGTGGGTCGCAGCGTCGATCGCGGGTCCGCGCAACCGTCGACCACCACGGGACTGGGCGGCGCCCCGCCGTCGTGACTGAGGAAGGTCAGGCTGTGGTCGAGGCCGGGGTGCTGCCAGGTGTCCAGGTGGAGCGTCGTTTCCAGCGGCGCTTCGGGGCAGGTGGCCGGCATGGTCAGGAACGGCCTGATCGGCGGGTCGACCTCGTGGTTGCAGCTCGCCGCGTCGCTGTGCGGCGAGGAACAGTCGAACCCGCCCTTGTCAAACCCCCGTTCCCGGGTGTGCGCGGGGTCTCCGGGCACGCCCCAGAAGGTCAGCTTGGATCCGACCAGCGCCAGGCCCTGGGGCGCGTTCGAGAGCTCCAGGTTCAGACCGTAGTCGGCTCCGGTCCTCAACCTGGCCTTGAGCAGGATCGGAACGCTGAGGAAGTTGAAACCGAATTCGGCCGGAACGCCGGGTCGTGGCTGCAGGTTGAAGAGATTGAAGTTGGAGTCGTTGACCAAGCCGAGCAGGCCGAAGCGCACCGTGGCCACCCCGACCTGGGTGTCAGCCGGGCATTCGGAGAGCGAACCGGCGCCCTCGAGGTCTTCGAGCGAGCATTTCGGCAGCGCCGTCGGATCGCCGATCAGGCCGGGGGGCAATTCCACCTCGATGCCCTTGGTGCTCTCCTCGGGAACGATTTCGCCGTTCGGCCGTTCCACGGTGTTGACGTGGAACCCAGCGGTGATCTGAAACGGGTGCGAACCGGCCCTGGTCGCCGCCGAACCGTCCTTGTTCGTCAACAGCCCGTCGAAATCGGTCACTTCGAAGGCGCTGGCGCCGCTCGCGGCGATCGCGAGCGCGAGCGCGACCGCGCTCAGCACGAGGACGACCCGCCTGATCGAAGCCGCGGGGATCACTTCGTGCCTCGCCGGTGGTGCCGTTTTTTGCGGTGTTTGTGGGGTTTGGGCTTGTGGGGCTTGGGGTTGCCGGGCCCGCTGAAGGTCGAGCTCTGCGGCTGCCCGCCGAAGGGGTCGCCCGCTTTCGCGCCGCGACAGGATTCGCCGCTGCACGGCGGCGGAGCGGGCGCGGCAGGGGCCGTCCCGCCACCGACCCGCGCGTCGTAGATATCGACCAGATCGTCGTGGTCGGCCGGCACGAGCCGCGAGCGGGTGGCGATGAAGACGTTTTCCCCGCTTTCGTCGGCATCGGAGAAGTAGGACGGCGAGCCGCTCGTGCCGGTCGAGATCAGGTGGACCTGGCCCCCCTGCCACTCGTACACGTCCGTCACCTGGTTCACGTCCTGGGGAACCAGCGCGTCGGCGGTGTTGAAGAAGAGCGGACGGTGCCCCGGACCGATCGCCCGGGTCAGGTACGGGCCGTGCGATGCCGCGAAGGGAACGTGCGGCGGGACGATCGCGGCGTCCCCGGTCGCGGCCGCGCCGGACGGGTCGCATGAAACGCAGGTCCAGGCGCCCGGGGCCGAAGCCGGAAGCTCGGCGTCGAAGCGGTAGACCTCCGTGTGCTGAACGCCGCTGGCCGGGTCGGTGTTGTCGTACCCGGGCTGCGGGGCCTGGGTCGTGATCAGCAGTTCCTTGCCGTCGGGCGAGACACGCGAGGGCTGCTGCGAGGGTTCGGCCTCTAGAAACCAGTTCAGCGAGTCCGGGAGCGACGAGGAGAGGGTCGCGATGTATTCCACCGACCCCCCATGCGAGACGTAGAGATTGGCGCCGCCGAGCGTCCCCTTGACCCCGTCCAGCTGGCCCTTGGCGACGAAGTAGACGTAGCTCCCGTCGGCGCCGGTGCCGACGACGCCGAGCACTTCGGCGCCGTTGGGGTCGGTTGCGTCCACCGAGAGGTCGACGAGCTGGCCGGTTCCCAGGTCGAAGCGGTAGAGGTCGTTGCCGGTGTTCCGGGGTCCCGTGTTGGACGCGTCCGTCAGGGGAAGCTTGCTGGTGAAGAAGGCGACGGAGCCGTCGGTCGAGGCGGTCCAGTAGGTGGCGGGGAGCGGCGGGTTCGGGCTCGGTGGCGGCGTCTTCTGCGATGCCGACACCGGCACGGTGGTCGTCCCGTCGACCCGCGCGAACAGGCCTCCCGAGGAGAGCGAGGTGAAGAAGATCGTCGAGCCGTCGTCGGAGACCGCGTTGCTGGCGCTGCCCAAGACGAGCGATGGGCCGAGAATTCTGGCCGAGCCGAGGGCGACGCCCAGCGGGTCCGGCGCTCCGTCCGGCAGCACGCCGACCACGTGGTATCTGCCATCTACGAAGTCATAGATATTGTCCCTGGAGGCAGGGGGACTGTCGCCGGTCAAGGGGTACCCGAGCCCGAAGACCAGGTGGCTGAAGTCGGAGGAGGAGCCACCGAAAGTCGGTTCGAGGGCGGTTTCGAAAAGGCCCTCGATCGGACGCAGGCCCGGGGTCTCCAGCAGGTAGGAGTCGGTGCGGTTGTCGCGGAGATAGAGGTTGGGCACGTCGGGGCGGGCGTCGGGCGTCAAGCCTGGATTTGGCGACCCCTGCACGATCGCCTGCGAGAGGTCCGGACTCCATTCGAGGAAGGGAGCCTGGCCGACGAACGCGTAGGGTTCGAGCGCCGGTGAGACGGGGCGCGCGGACCACGCGCCGCCCGGGCCGAGCGTGGCCAGGTAGGTGCTTTGGAGGTTCGCCGAGGCGCTTCCCGCGAACGAGCCGAAGGAGCGAATCGCGATCTTGGGCCCAGCGCTCGCCGCCACCGCCTGCGGGAGGGCGTCGTAGCCGTTCTTCTCCACCGGCGAGACCATCTCGTAACCGCGGCATTCCGGCAGCCCCGCCGACGGCCCTGAGCGAAGCGCTTCGTTCGGGCAGGTGCCGGCGGCGCTTGCCGCCTCGGCGCCGCCGAATAGCCCCGAGCCCGGGACGACGGCGACAAGTGCGATCAGCCAGAGCAGGTTGCGATGCACGCGGAAGCCTACGAACCCGGGCCGCGGTTGGTTCGATTGCCTACTGCACGACCCGCAGCCGCGGGTAGCGGACCGTGGTCGTGCCCCTGGCCCGCACCGTCTCCTTGACCAGGATCCGGCTCGCGGCAGCCAACTTGGCCGCGAAGGCGGGCTTCGGACGCAGGATGACACCCACCGACTTCCTCGCGCCGAGCCTCACCTTGACGACCCCGCTCTCGGGCTTCGCGCGGTGGTCCTTCCTCGGCTTGCGGGAGATCGCGAACAGCTTGATCGAGCATCCTCCGCGCCTCACGCGCTTCGGACAGCGCAGGTTGACGCCTGGGTAAGCGACCTCGATCGTCCGCGTGATCTGTGCCGAGGGCTTGCCATTGCAGAGGACGGAGGAGCTGAGATAGGAGAAGGTCTCGGGGGTCGAGCAGCCTTCGGCGTCGCTCTCCCGCAGCGTGACCTGGTAGACCCCGGGGGCGAACACGTGGGAGACCGTCGGTGAGGTGAGGGTCTGGCTCCCACCGTCGCCGAACGACCAGGCGTAGCTGGCGATCGGGCTGTCGGGATCCCGCGAGAGGGTGGCGTCGAAGGTCACCGGCACGCCCGGCCGCGCGCGGTCCGACCTGAAGAAGGCCAAGGGGGGCTGGTTCGGGGCGATCGCGACAGTGACCGGATTGGTCCCGGCGCTGATCGAATTGCCGTCGGGGACCGCGATCTTCCGGTTGGTCGCGGTGTCGATCACGAAGACACCGCCCGCGAGGTTGGTGACGTAGACGAACCTGCCGTCGGGGGTGACGGCGAGGCCGGCGGAGCCGGTCCCGGCGTTGATCTGCATGTTGCCGTCCGGGACTTCGATCGCCCGATTGGTGGCGGTGTCGATCACCGAGACGCCGCTTTTCAGGTGGGTGACGTAGGCGAACCGGCCGTTGGGGGTGACGGCGATCTCCCGAGGTTCGGGGCCAACGGGGATCAGCGTTTCCCCTTGCGAAAATCTGACCGGCCGGTTGGTTGCGATATCGATCACGAAGACCCCGGAGGCCCCGAAGGAGGTGACGTAGGCGAACCTGCCGTCGGGGGTGATCGCGACCCCCGTGGCCGAGCTGGCAGCCTGGATCAGCTTGTTGCCTTCGGGGACTTCGACCGTCTGGTTGGTCGCCGTGTCGATCACCGAGACGCCGCCGCTGCCGTTGGCGACGTAGGCGAACTTGCCGTCGGGGGTGATCGCGACGTCGAACCCGTTGCCGGTCTTGATCAGCTTGTTGCCGTCGGGGACTTCGATCGCCCGGTTGGTGGCGGTGTCGATCACCGAGACGCCGCCAATTTCGTGCGTGACGTAAGCGAACCTGCCGTCGGGGGTGATCGCGATGCCCAGGGTCCCGCCACCGGTTTTGATCAGCTTGCCGCCGTCGGGGAAATCGATCGCCCGGTTGGTGGCGGTGTCGATGACCGAGACGCCGGCCCCGTTGGCGACGTAGGCGAACTTGCCGTCGGGGGTGAGGGCGATCCCGCGTGGGGCGACGCCGGCCTGGATCAGCCTGTTGCCATCCGGGACTTCGATCGCCTGGTTGGTGGCGGTGTCGATGGCCGAAACCCCGCCGCTGACATTGCCAACGTAGGCGAGACGCGCCTCGGCGGAAGCAGCGAACAGCGCGGCAACCAGGCCGATGACGGTGAGGATGAGTGAGCTGCGAGCGGTGCGCATGGGATCGAGAGCGCCTGGCAGAGGGCCCGGGGTCCTAGCTCGGAGCGGCCGGCGCGTGGTCCTGCGTTCTACGAACGGAGGCCTGCCCGGGTTCACGCGGGCATGGATTCAGGGCTTTTTCGAAACGGCGCCGTGAGGAAGGCGGTTCCTGATATCGCCCGACACGCTGGCCCCGCGGGTCGCGGTGCCGCCGACCGCCAGTTCCTTCGGGCCGGCAGCTGACGCTGATCGCGGTAGCGACGGGTGGCTCAGCTCTCACAAAGTGGAACGTCGCCCCCTGGCGTCTCTTTGGGACAAGCGGTCGTGCCGTCGCTCGTGGACGCCCCAGGACCGATCGAGGCGGAATCGCTGGGGCCGGGGTCCTCGGTGCCGGGCAGGAAGGGGACCGACATGCGCGGCCTCAGGTCGTGCTCGTCCATGCCCGCGTAGGGATCGATCAGATCGGGCTCATTCTCGTCGAGTCCCGGCAATGTCCAATCGAAGATGCCGGGATCGATCGGCGTGGGGTCGTCGTAGGCGTAGGGATAGTTGGCGGCGTTGTTGATCGCGCCGATCAGCTCCATCCCAACGCTGGAATTGGCTGTGACAAAGGGGCTCTGGAAGGGGCGCTGGAAGTCGACGACGTAAAACTCGGCATAACCGGTCGGCCCCGGGTCGCCTGAAATCCCATCCTCCGACCCACCTGCACCCTCCCTCGACGACGCAATTGAGGGCGCCTGGCCCGGGGCCGAAGGGGCCGCAGCCGGCTGCCCACCGGCCGCCGGAGGCGCAGCGGGCGCCGAGGGTGTTGGCGCCGAGGGTGTGGTGGCCTTCGAAGCGGCCGCAGGAACCGGGACGACGGTCTTGGTGGCGGCATGCGGCGTGA
Source organism: Solirubrobacterales bacterium (assembly GCA_036257815.1). GTDB lineage: Bacteria > Actinomycetota > Thermoleophilia > Solirubrobacterales > 70-9 > VAYN01. The sequence goes on along the minus strand of DATAEW010000082.1, from coordinate 1,438 downwards.
TCAAAGACGCTGCCCGGGCACTCGCCGGGGCAAGCAGGGCAACCGTGAGCAATGCCGTCGCGGCGACGCCGCGTCTCCAGTCTCCGCGCCTAGCCGTTCCACCACTCATGCGCTGTCCTCCCTTTTGGTCGCCCTGAGGCTGTCGAGCTGCTTGCCCGGCCTTGTACGCCTGAGGAGCTGGCGCGGTTCACCGCTGAAATGCAGGAATCTGTCGGAGTGGACAGGCCCTTTTCTTGGCAGAGGGAAAAGCGGGAGCGACGGGACTCGAACCCGCGACCTCCGGCGTGACAGGCCGGCGCTCTAACCAGCTGAGCTACGCCCCCGGGTAGGGACGGGCAGGACTTGAGGCTCCGGCCCGGGAGGCGAAATCTAGCGGGTGCCGGACATCGGCGAGCCCACGGTTCGCGAAGCTCCCGGTCGTCCACCAGCGGCGCTCGCATAGGCTGCGGCCGATGAGGCTGGTGACCTTCGACGCGGGCGACGGGCCGCGGGCGGGCCTGCTCGGGGACGAACGGGTTCTCGACGCCTGGGCCGCGGTCGGCGAGCCGCACCGGGGCAGCCTGCGGGAGCTGATCGCCGCCGGGCGGGTCGAGGAGCTGCGGGCGGCGCGGGGCGATCGCGGCGCCCCGTCCCATCCGCTCTCGGCGGTGGAGCTGCTGCCGCCAATCCCCGATCCGGAGAAGATCGTCTGCATCGGCCTCAACTACGGCAAGCACGCGGCCGAGGGCGGGTTCGAGCCTCCCGCGGCGCCGACGATCTTCGCCAAGTACCGCAACGCGCTGGCGCCGCCCGGCGCCGCGGTGACGCTGCCGGCCAACAGCCGCAAGGTCGACTACGAGGCCGAGGTCGCCTTCGTCGTCGGCCGCCGCGCCAGGGACGTGCCCGAGGACGAGGCGCTCGACCACGTCGCCGGCTACACGCTGCTCAACGACCTCTCGGCCCGCGACCTCCAGTTCTCGACCCCGCAGTGGATGTCGGGCAAGGTCTTCGACGGCTCGGCGCCCTGCGGTCCGGCGCTGGTGACGCCCGAGGAGGCGGGGCCGGCGGATGCGATCGGCATCCGCCTCACCCTCAACGGCGCGGAGATGCAGAGCGCGACCACGGAGGACCTGATCTTCAGCGTGCCGCGGTTGCTCTCGCATCTCTCGGGCCTGATGACCCTGGAGCCGGGGGACATCGTCTCCACCGGCACGCCGGAGGGCGTCGGCAGCGTCCGCGAGCCGCGGGTCTGGCTGCAGGACGGCGACGAGGTCGCGATCGAGTCGCCGACGCTGGGCCGGCTCGAGACGCGGCTAGTTGTCGTGCCCCAAGACGTCCCGAACGCGAGCCATAGGCGGGCGGTTGCCGAGAGCTGAGTGGCGACGGCTCTCGTTGTAGTGGGAGAGCCAGTGTGGCAGGGCCGCCCGCCGATCGGCGCTGGAGCGGTAGCTGAGCCCCC
>DATAEW010000079.1:0-12688 GCA_036257815.1 Solirubrobacterales bacterium | reverse complement strand
CCGCCAGCCTGCTGGCGCTGCTGGCCAGCCTGGCGACCGCGGTCGGGCAGAGCGCGGCGGCGAGTGCCCAGCCTCCGAGCTTCGTCGTCATCCAGACCGACGACCAGACGCTCGACGAGCTCTACGCGGCGATCGCGCCGGGCGGGATCCCGCTGCAGGCGATGCCCTACACGCTCAGCCTGATCGGCGAAAGGGGCATCGCCTTCAACCGTTACTACGTCTCCTACCCGCTCTGCTGCCCCTCGCGGGTCAGCCTGCTGACCGGCCGTTACGCCCACAACCACCACGACCGCGGCAACGTCCCGCCCGAAGGCGGCTACACCGGCTTCTCGATCCGCCAGTCCTTCAACCACAACGTCGCCACCTGGCTGCAGGGCGCCGGCTACCGCACGATCCACATCGGCAAGTTCCTCAACGGTTATGGCGACGAACCGTTCGACGACGGCAGGACCGTGCCGCCGGGATGGAGCGCCTGGCACACGGTGCTGAACGCCGACACCAACCATTACTTCTACGGCTATACGCTGAACGACAACGGCTCGATCGACGGCCCGTTCGGCGACCCCGGCAGTTGGGAAACCCGCGAATACGGCGAACGCGACGACTACGGCTGCCCGGCCGCGCCGCTGAACGGCAAACCGTGCCTGTACGAGACCGACACCTTCAACCGCATCGCGACCGAAGAGCTGGCCGGCACGCCACCCGAACAGCCCTTCTATCTACAGGTCGACTACACGGCGCCGCACGGTGACTTCCGCCGTCCGGCCGGGCCCGAGCCGGCGCCACGCCACTACGACACCTTCGTCGGGGCGCCGCTGCCGCACGACGCCCAGCAGGGGTTCAACGAGGGCAACGTCAACGACAAGCCGCGCTTCATCCGCGAAGCCCCCTATCTCTCCCCCGAAGAAACCCACACCTTCCGCGTCTACTACCAGAAGGCCCTGGAGTCGCTGCGCTCGGTCGACGAAGGGGTGAAAATGATCTACGACACGCTGGGGGCCGAGCACCGCCTGCGCAACACCTACATCGTCTTCACCTCCGACAACGGCTTCTTCTACGGAGAGCACAGGCTGACCGGCGGCAAGTTCCTCGCCTATGAGCCCTCCACCCACCTGCCGCTGCTGATCCGCGGCCCGGGGATCAGACCGGGGAGCTCGACCGGCGAGCTGGCGGCCAACGTCGACCTCACGCCGACGATCCTCGAACTGGCCGGCGTCGAAGCCGACCGCAGCATCGACGGGCGCTCGCTGGTCCCGTACATGGAAGACCCCACGCTGCGCACCCGGCGGCCGATCCTCTTCGAGTCCTTCGTCGAGACCAGCGACGTCGAAGAGAACGGCGGTGGCCCGGCGGCGGCTCCCGCCAGCGTGGCGGCCGGGAAGGCCGGTGGCGGCCCAGGTGTCAACAGGCGCCCCGCCGCGGCCGAAGCCTCCATCGTGGCGCCGCCGAAGGACTACGAGGGAATCCGCCTCGGCCCCTACAAGTACATCGAGTGGCCCGACGGCGAGAAGGAGCTCTACGACATCACCAAAGACCCCTACGAGCTCCACAACATCGTCCGCGATCCCAACTACTTCCCGATCCGCGCCTTCCTCCACGCCCAGCTGATCCGGCTCGAGACCTGCGTCGGCCGCACCTGCGGCGAAGTCACGCCGAAATTCCCGCTGACCCGCAAGGAACAGCAGAAGGTGAGCAAGGAACGGCGCGAAGAAGAACGGCGCAAACAGAAAGAACGGGAAGAAAAGCGGCACCACAAACGGCACGGTTAGGCAAGCGAGGGGAGGGGGGGTGACCCCTTCACTCAACTTCTCGGGTGGAACGCGGTCAGCCCGCCTGGGATGCCTTGGCCGAGAAGCACAAGCCGTTCAGGGGTCATCCCCCCTCCCCTCGCCAGTCGCAGGCGGGCGCTACTCGATTACCGCAATCACGTCGCCGGAGGAGATCGCCGACCCTTCCGAGACGCTGAGTGAGGTGACCTTGCCGGAGCGGTGGGCGGCGATCTCGTTCTCCATCTTCATCGCCTCGATCACGCAGATCAGGTCGCCCTCGGAGACCTCGGCTCCCTGCTCGACGGCGACCTTGAGCACCGTGCCCTGCAGCGGCGAGGGCAGCGACTCGCTGGAGGCGCTGGGCCCGCCGCCGCCCTTGCGCTCCCGCTTCGGCGGTTTGCGCCCGCCGCCGGCGGCCGGCGCCGCAACCCCCGCTGGGGCCTCGCCGATCACCCGCACGTCGAACAGCTTGCCGGAGACCTCGACCTTGTAGTCGCGGGTCAGCACTCCCGCCCCGTCCTCGGAGGGCGCCGGCGCCTCGACCTCGGCCGGAGCGGTCGACTTCAGCCACTCCGCGTCCTCCATCAGGTCGCGGCAGGTCTCCCCCTTGGCCCACTGCTCGGTCGCCAGGATCGCCTTGTGGAAGGGGATCAGCGTGGTCAGCCCGCCGACCTCGTACTCGTCGAGTGCCCGCAGCATCCGCCGCGTCGCGTGCTCGCGGTCGACATCCCAGACGATCAGCTTGGCGACCATCGGGTCGTACATCGGGGTCACCTCCGAGCCCGCGACGACGCCGGAGTCGACCCGCACGCCGGGCCCGGCAGGCTCGCGGTAGCTGGTGATCGCGCCCGGCGCCGGGGCGAATTTCCTGTGCGCCGCCTCGGCGTTGATCCGGCACTCGATCGCCCAGCCGCGCATGTCCAGGTCATCCTGTGAGATCGAGAGCGGCTCGCCGGCGGCGACCAGGATCTGCTCGCGGACGATGTCGACGCCGGTGACCATCTCGGTCACGCAGTGCTCGACCTGGACCCGCGTGTTCATCTCGAGGAAGAAGTACTCCTCGCCGACCTGCATCCCCTCGATCGTGCCGGCGCCGCAGTAGCCGACCGCGGCCGCGGCCTCGGTGGCGATCCTGCCGATCCGCTCGCGCATCTCGGCGTCGACGTGGGGGCCGGGGGACTCCTCGATCACCTTCTGGTGCCGCCGCTGGATCGAGCAGTCGCGCTCGCCGAGGTGGATGGTGTTGCCGTGCGAGTCGGCGAGCACCTGGACCTCGACGTGGCGCGGGTCCTCGAGGTAGCGCTCGACGTAGACCCGGGCGTCGGAGAAGAACTTCTCGCCTTCGCGGGCGGCGCCCTCGTAGGCCTCCTGCAGATCGTCAGCCGTCATCGCGACACGGAAACCCTTGCCGCCGCCGCCGCCCGCGGCCTTGCAGGCGACCGGGTAGCCGGCCTCCTCGGCCTGCTGGCGGGCCTCGTCCAGGTCCTTGGCCGCCGCGGTGGCGCCGGGGACGATTGGCACGCCGGCCTCCCGCATGATCTCGCGCGCCCGCGTCTTCGAGCCCATCGCCTCGATCGCCTCCGGCGGCGGACCGATGAAGACGATGCCCGCCTCCGCGCAGGCCCGCGCGAAGTCGGCGTTCTCAGCCAGGAACCCGTAGCCGGGGTGGATCGCTTCCGCTCCCGCCTCACGGGCCGTGTCGATGATCTTCTGAACGTCCAGGTAGCTCTCCGCCGGCACCGCCGGGCCGATCAGGAAGGCCTCGTCGGCCTCGCCCACATGGGGGGCATCCCGGTCGATCTCTGAGTAGACGGCAACCGAGCCAATGCCCATCTCCTTCAGGGTGCGGGCAACCCGGATCGCGATCTCGCCGCGGTTGGCAATCAGGACCTTCTGGAACACGGCGGCGCAGTCTATTTATGTCAGCCGAGGAAAGCCGGGGCACCGTCAGGAGCGCTTGTAGCGACTGCCCTCGTACTCCCTCACCCAGGCGGTCGAGCTGCGCCAGGTCCCGTCGGCCGCCTTCGCCGCCTTCAGCCTCCCCGCACGGCGGCGACCCGCAGCGCGTTGGCCGACAGCCGCTCGGTCGCCAATGCCGGCAAGGGAACGAGCCGCGCCGGCCGTAACGGGAGCGCGCGCCCTGTAGATGATCGCCGGCGGGTATCCGAGTCGGACGAGGAGGAGGTTGAGGATCAGCCGGCCGGCGCGCCCGTTGCCATCGAGGAACGGGTGGACCTGCCCGAACCGAGCGTGCAGGCCCGCCAGGGCCTCGGCGAACTCCCCGCCCTCCTGCCTGCGCAATGCCTGCGTGTCCGCGATCCAGTCGCGGACCAGAACCGGAACCTGCGTCCACTCGGGGGGCTGCATTCCGCCTGGCAACGGCCGTATGTCGTGTTCCCGGAAGGAGCCGGGGCCCTCTTTGGGAGTGGCCTGCGGATGCGGGGCGACGTCCCAGACAGGGTCATCGCCAAGATGTGGACCTCTCGGACCTCAGCCAGCGTGATCAGCTTGCCCGCGGCCCAGTCGCCAGGCTGCAGCCCCCGCCCGTAGACCCAGTTCGCGGCGTCGGCATAGCCGCGCACCTCCAGGTAGTTCCGAACACTTTCGCGAAGGGCCCTACCTGGCCGCGGCCAATAGTCTGCGCGCTCATGCTGATCGAGCTGCAGAGCCATTCGACCGTTTCCGACGGCCAGCTGACGCCGGCCGGGGTCGTTGAGGAAGCCGCGAAGGCGGGGGTGACGACGCTGGCGCTCAGCGACCACGACGCGATCGCGGGCGTCGCCGAGGCGGCGGAGGCGGCGGCGCGCCTGGGGATCGAGCTGGTACCGGCGATCGAGATGTCGTGCGTGCACGAGTACGCCGAAGACCTCCACGTCTGCGGCTACTGGATCGACCTGGGGAAGATCGCCCCGGCCTGCGAGCGGGCCCAGCACGAACGCGTCTCGCGGGCAGGCGAGATCATCGGGAAGCTGCGCGCCGAGGGCTTCGACCTCCACCTCGAGGACGCCGTCCGCGAGGCCGGCGACGCGCTCTCGATCGGCCGCCCCCACATCGCCCGCGCCGCCGGCGCGAGCGGCGACCTCGGCCCCTTCTTCGAGGAGTACCTGGTCCCCGGCGCCAAGGCCTTCGTGCCGCGCCGCTGGCCGAACGCCGAGCAGGCGATCGAGCTGATCCACGCCGCCGGCGGCGTCGCGGTGATCGCCCACCCCTACTGGGACATCTCGGCACCGGGAGAGGTCGACGACCTGATCCGCTCGCTGAACGCCGACGGCGTCGAGACCTTCTACCCCACCCACAGCGAGCAGCAGACCAGCCACCTGCTCGAGCTCTGCGCCGAGCTCGACCTCGTGCCAACCGGCTCCTCCGACTACCACGGCCCGACCCACAAGACCTTCTCGAGGTTCGGCGCCTACGAGACCTACGGGCTCGGCGAGCCGCGGGTCCCGCCGCGGCCGTAGCGGCTCAGGTCCCGTCGGTGTCCTCAGAGGAAGGCTCCGTGCCGCTGGGCGGTCGCTTCGTCAGCCGCCCGGAGCGGATGCCCTGCCAGGTCATGCCCAGGAAGATCAGCGTGATCACGCCGGAGGCAATGGCGAAAGCGCCTGCCTGCCCGTGCGACCCGACGCAACGGCTGTAACTCCGGTTCGAGCATTCATCGAGCAGGCTGTCGGGCCCGAGGGCGATGACCGTGAACAGGGCGGTGGTGGCGACCATCATCAGGTCGAAGAGGATCATCGCCCTGAGTGGGTTCCGCTTCGCCCAGTCCTGAATCCGTCGCTTCATCGAATCCCCTCGTGGCGCAAAAGGACCGGACCACACCGGGTCGGTGGACCTACCTGCCCAGCTCCGCCTTCAGCGTCCGCTGCTTCGTCTGCGTCTGTACGCTCACGCCGTTTGGGGCGAAGGTGACCTTGGCCACCAGCGTCACGAACCCGCTGCGGAACATGCCGCGAGCGCGCCGGCTGGCGCCGCCGCCGCGAGCGGAAAGCAAGCGGCGGCCAGCGCCAGCAGCGCCGAGACGATCTGCTTCAGCCCGGGGGCTGCATCGCGATGTCCCGTGGGTCTCACGGGCCTGCCTACGAGCCTCACCGGTCCGAGGTTCAGGCCGATTTGAAGAGCTACGCCGCGGCGGTGGCCTTGGCGGGGATCAGGTCGCGCTGCTCCAGGTAGTCGATCAGCTTCTGCGCCGACTCCTCGGCGGTTTCGCTTTCGGTGTCGCAGGTGATCTCGGCATTGTCCGGAGCCTCGTAGGGATCGGAGACGCCGGTGAATTCCTTGATCTCTCCGGCGAACGCTTTCGCGTACAGCCCCTTGACGTCGCGCTCGGCGCAGGTGTCGACCGAGGCCTTCACGTAGACCTCGATGAAGCGCTCGCCCATCGCCTGCCGCGCCTCGTTGCGGATCTCCGCGTAGGGCGAGATCGCCGCGGTGATCACGGGCACGCCGTTGCGGCTCAGCAGGTCGGCGACGAAGGCGATTCGGCGGATGTTGGTGTCGCGGTCCTCTTTCGAGAAGCCAAGACCCTTGGAGAGGTTTTCCCGCACGATGTCGCCGTCGAGGATCTCCAGCTTCGAGCCGCGCTCGCGCAGGTGACCCTCCAGCAGTCGGGAAATCGTCGTCTTGCCGGCCCCGGAAAGCCCGGTGAACCAGAGGGTGAAGCCCTTCTCGCCAGCCATGCTCGTTCAGTCCTCCTTGTAAGCGTCGATCAGGATGTCGGCGACCTCGTTGCGCGAGAACTCCTGCGGCGGCCTTTCGCCGTTGCCGAGCATCTCGCGGACTTTCGTGCCGCTGAGGAACACGTGCGCGGAGGCGTCGTGCGGGCAGGTCTTGCCCGACGCCATGCCCTCGCACTCGTTGCACCAGAAACTGTGCTCGAAGAAGAGCGGTTCGATGCCCAGCTCCTCGACGTCGATGTCGTCGAAGATCTTCTGCGCGTCGTAGGTGCCGTAGTAGTCGCCGACCCCCGCGTGGTCGCGGCCGACGATGAAGTGGGTGGCGCCGTAGTTGCGGCGGACGATCGCGTGCAGGACCGCCTCGCGGGGGCCGGCGTAGTGCATCTTCGCCGGCTTGACGCCCAGCATCACCCGATCCTGCGGGTAGTAGTTCTCCATCAGGACCTCGTAGCAGCGCATCCGCACGTCGGCGGGGATGTCGCCGGCCTTGGTCTTGCCGATCAGCGGCTGGATGAAGAGGCCGTCGCAGGTCTCCAGCGCGGCCTTGGTCAGGTACTCGTGGGCGCGGTGGATCGGATTGCGGGTCTGGAAGGCGACGATCCGCTTCCAGCCGCGGTCGGCGAAGGCCTGCTTGGTCTCCGGCGCGGTCAGGTAGCGACGCATGAAGGCGTCCTCGTGGTCGGGCAGCGCGTCGACCTCGATCGGGCCGGCGATGCAGCGGTTGCCCTCCTCGTAGATCGCGGCGACGCCGGGGTGCGCCTCGTCGGTCGTGCCGTAGACCCGCTCGGCCTCGCGCCTGACGTCGCGCTCGAAGACCTCCTCGACGGTGATCCGCCCCAGCGGCTTGCCTTCGTCGCTGGACAGCTCGACCACGTCGCCGACCGCGCAGTCGAGGTCGGTCGCCAGGGTGATCGGGATCGGCCAGTAGGCGCCGTCGGCGGTGCGCATGCTCTCGCACACGCTCTCCCAGTCGGCGGATCCCTGGAAGCCGGCCAGCGGCGCGAAGCCGCCGTTGCCGATCATCTCGAAGTCCGCCGTGTGGCGCTCGGAAAGGGTCAGGGACAGCTCAGCCATCGTCTCGCTCATCGAAAAATCTCACCAATCGGATTCGGGTTCGGGGGGAAAGGGACTTAGGGGCGACCAGCCGCGAGGTCGCTAGTTGATCCCGCACTCGGTCTTGGCGAGGCCGGACCAGCGGCCGTCGCGCAGATCGCCGCCCGGCTGCACCGGCTGCGTGCAATGGGTGCAGCCGATCGACGGGTAGCCGTGATCGTGAAGGGGGTTGTACGGGAGGTGGTGCTCACGAATGTAGTTCCAGACGTCGCGCTCGGTCCAGTCGGCGATCGGGTTGACCTTCCAGAGGTCGAATCGCTTGTCCCAGCCGAACTTCGGCGTTTTGGAACGGGAGCTGGAATCCGCGCGCCGGACGCCGGCGACCCAGCAGTCTACGGAACCGAGCGCGCGGCGCATCGGCTCGACCTTGCGGATCCCGCAGCAGGAGTCGGGGTCGCGCTTCCACAGCTCCTCGCCGTGCTCCGCCGCCTGCTCCTCCAGGGTCAGGTTGTGGTAGCGATCGAACTCGATCCCGAGCGCCTCGGCGAGCCGGTCGCGGGTCTCGTAGGTCTCCGGGAAGAGGACGTCGGTGTCGAGGTAGAAGAAGCGCGCCTCGGGGTTGACGCTGCTCGCCAGGTGCGCCGTCACCGAGCTGGTTTTCTGAAACGAGCAGGCGATGTAGTGGCGCTCGCCGAAGTTCTCGAACAGCCACTCGAAGATTTCCTGCGCGCTGCGCTCCTCGAGCTCGGCGGCGACCGCCTCGTGGTCGATGTCCTCGATTGTCGGGACGGTGCCGGAGAGAGTGACGGGCGGGGGCTTCATTTGCTCAAGAGAGTACGCACTAAATTGCGCACTCGCCCTCTCCCCGCTCGACCTTGTAGGGGCTGGAGCGGTTCCAGTCGATGAACTGCTGCATCGTCTCGAGGCTGAACTCGGCCGGCATCGTGAGGTCCTTGACAGCGGTTTCGAAGCTCTCCGCCCCGGCCCGCTCGGCGAAGGCGTTGAACTCCTCGCCCTCGTTGCGCTCGGACTCGTACAGGCGCACCCAGCGCTCCACCGCCTCCGGGACGCGTTTCGCGGGCAGGCGCGATTTCAGCCGCTTGCCGAAGATCACTTCGCCGTTCTCGAAGGTGCCACCGATGTGCGGGATGTAAGCCGGCATCTGCCGCTCGCCGATCTTCAGCGAGGCGCCGTAGAAGCCGATGTTGGCGATGTGGTGCTGGCTGCAGCCGTTCGGGCAGCCGCTCATTTTGATGTGGATCCGCCGGGTCAGCTCGTCGCTGATGTCCATCGCCTCGACGCGCTCCTGGATCGCCCGGTTGAGACCCATCGAGCTGGTGATCCCGAGTTTGCAGCTATCGGTGCCGGGGCAGCTGACGACGTCGGTGATCTCGCGGGCGCCGGCCTCGCCGAGCCCCAGCTCGGTCAGCCGCTGCCAGACGTCGTAGAGCGCCTCGTCGCGAACCCAGCGCAGGACCAGGTTCTGCTGCACGGTGCTGCGGGCGTTGCCGCCGGTGTGCTCGCGCATGATCGCCGCCAGCCCGCGGAACTGCTCCGGCGTCAGGTCGCCGCGGGTCACCTTGACCTCGATGGCCGAGAAGCCGGCCTGGCGCTGCGCCTGCACGTTCGCTTCCACGAAGCGGTCGAACTCGGTGCGGTCGCCGTTCGGCGAGCCGGTGGCGACCGGGCGCTCCGGCGCCCGCGCCTCCTCGTCGTCGACGAAGCTCAGGCGCTCGACCAGCTCGGGGCCGAATTCGCGCTCCCGCACCCACTCGCCCTCCAGCTCCTCGTCGAGCAGGTCGCGGAAGGCGTCGGCGCCGATCTTGTCGATCAGGACCTTGATCCGGGCGCGGGCGCGGTTGACGCGCAGCCACTCCTGGCGGTCGAAGATGCGGAAGACCGCCTCGGCGGCCTTCAGGTAGTCGCCGTTGTCGGCCTCGACGAACTCGAAGATCGTCGGCGCGACCCGGGCCATGATCGAGGTGCCGCCGCCGACCCGCAGCTCGAAGCCCCTGACCCCGTCCCTTTCGCGAGCGAGGAAGGCGATGTCGTGCATGCCGGTGATCGCCCGGTCCTCCTCGGAGCCGCTGAACGCGGTCTTGATCTTCCGCGGCATCAGCTGGGTGGTCGGGTGGCGGACGAAGTAACGGACGAAGGCGCCGGCGTAGGGCGTCGGGTCGAAGATCTCGTCGGGGGCGACGCCGGCCCAGGGATCGCCGGTGACGTTGCGCACGGTGTTGCCGCAGCCCTCGCGCGAGGAGAGGCCGGCGTCGGCGATCTCCCGCAGCAGCAGCTCGACGTCGCGCAGCGGCACGTGGTGGATCTGGATGTTCTGGCGGGTCGTGATGTGGCCCTTGTCGAGCGGCGCGTACTTCTCGACCACGCTCGCGAAGACGTCCATCTGCTCCGGCGTGACGCCGCCGAAGGGAAGCTTGATCCGGATCATCTGGACGTCGGGCTGGCGCTGCCCGTAGACGCCCTGTTTGAGGCGGAAGCCGATGAACTGGTTCTCCTCCAGCTGGCCGCTCAGGAACTGCTCGGCTTCGTTGTCGAAGTCGTCGAACTCGCGCTCGATGATCGGGATGATGTGGCCGGGGACGTTCTCGTAGGTCTCCGGGTTCTCCAGGGTCCCGACTCGGCCCTTGCCCCGCTGATCCTTGTTCTCCGCTACCGCTACCTCCATGGGAGGAAAATAGCAAAACCCGATTGGGATTCAGGTATTTAACCCCGAGAAAACTCGGATTTCTTTGATCGATCTAGCTTTGGGACGGTTTTTTTTGTGCCTGGAGGATCGCCGCGGCTTCGCCCGATTCGGCGACGTAGCCGCCCTCCGGCTCCAGCGGCAGGCCATCCCCGGCCCAGCCGACGATCCCCTCGCTGAGCTTGGCGGCGTCATAGCCCGCCTCGGCCAGCGCCGCCGTCGCCATCGTCGAGCGGGTGCCGCCGCGGCAGTAGAGGACAACCGGGTGCTCCTTGTCGATCTCGGCGGCGCGCTGCGACAGCTCGGCCAGCGGCAGGTGCTTGGCGCCGGCGATCCGCCCTGCCTGCCACTCGTGGTCGGCGCGCACGTCGACGAGCTGGGCGCCTTCCTCGATCAGCCTGCGGGCCTGCTCGCGGGAGATCTCGCGCTCACCGGGGTTCGCGGCCCCGGGCGGCGCTTCCCTCTCCCCCGTTTCCGCCATCAGTCGATCTCCGTTCCCTCGATCAGGAAGGCGACCCGCACGTGGGCGCGGTACTCGTCCAGGTTCTCGCCGCGGATGCCGGTCGAGACGATGTCGACGGCGCGGATGTTGCGCAGCGAGCCCTGCGCCTGGGCCAGCGCCTGTTTGGCGGCGTCGTCGGTGGACGTCTTGGAGCTGCCGACCAGCTCGATGATCTTCACGACAGCCATCTCGCTCCTCCTTGTGGGTCTTGCACGGCCTGCTTCGCGACCACCCCTTCGACCAGCGCCGCCCGTTGCCACGGGCTGGCGGCCGCCTCGACCTCGGCCGGCGCCCCGCCGACCTCCGCCTCGAAGCGGGCGAGCGCCGCCGCAACCGCCGCCGCCTCGTCTCCGCTCGCGGTCTTCCTTGCCATGTTCACAAGCCTAGTTCAAGCGGGTCGAACCACTGTCGGTTCCCAATAGTGCGGATTGACAGTGGTTCCCGACTGTTCAAGGATCATTGCTTCTATCCAGTCACCGAGCACGGGAGGATTCGATGCCTCGCAAGATCCAGGGCTACGGGTGGGTGCCAGACCTGCCAGACGGCCGCGATCTGCTGTACGCGGCGCCACCGAAAGCGCTGGCGAAACTGCCCAACAGAGTGGATCTGCGGTCGAAATGCCCGCCGGTCTACGACCAGGGCGAACTGGGCAGCTGCACCGCCAACGCGATCGGCGGCGCCTTCGAGTTCGACCAGACGAAGCAGCGGCGCAAAGCGTTCACCCCCTCGCGTCTCTTCATCTACTACAACGAGCGGGCGATCGAGGGGACCGTCGACTCCGACAGCGGCGCCCAGATCCGCGACGGGGTCAAAAGCGTCGCCAAACAGGGTGTCTGCGACGAGGCCAACTGGCCCTACGAGATCGACGAATTCAGGAAAAAACCGCCGCGCGAATGCTACGCCGAGGGGCGCAAAAACCAGGCGATCCGATACCTGCGGCTGAACCAGAACCTGGGCCAGCTCAAGGGCTGCCTCGCCGAGGGGTATCCGTTCGTCTTCGGCTTCGCCGTCTACGAAAGCTTCGAGAGCCGCGAAGTGGCGAAAAGCGGCCACGCGCCGATGCCCAGGGCCCACGAGGCGATGCTCGGCGGCCACGCCGTGCTCGCGGTCGGCTACGACGAGGCAAAACAGTGGTTCATCGTCCGCAACTCCTGGGGCACCGGCTGGGGCATGCGGGGGTACTTCACGCTGCCCTACCCGTACCTGCTGCAGCAGAGCCTCGCCAGCGACTTCTGGACGATTCGCCGGGTGGAGGCAAGCGCCGCCGCCGCCAGGAGGCGCAAAGCGAGGAGATAGCCCTCACCCGAGTACGCCTAGCCATGCACTTTGTCACCCTCTGGGTGACAAAGTGCATCAGCCTCGGGAGCGGAGGTCGCGGCGGCGGCGCTCCAGGTGGGCGGCGACGCGCTCGATCACGGCCCGCGGCTCGCGTTCGAGTCGCGGGCCGCTGATCCGGATCGTCTCGACACCCAGCAGCATCAGGTCCTCCTGTCGGGCTCCGTCGCGCTCGAAGGCGGCGCGCGTTCCGTGGGTCTCGTAGACCTCCAGTTCGACCCCGAACCGCTCCGCCGGCCAGTAGGCGTCGAGCTCGTAGCCGGCGACGTTGAAGTTCATCGAGGGAGCCGGCAGCGCGAACTGGACGACCGCGTCGCGGAACGCAGTCTCGAGGTCCGAGCGCCTGACCGCCGGGTCGGGGCGGTAGACAGCGAGAGCCTGTCGCAAGACGACAGCGCCCGGGTGATGCGAACAGCGAGCAAGTAGGGCGTCGATTGGCCGGACGTCGAGCAGACTCCGCTTGTCGGCCTCCTCGATGGTCTTTTCGAGGCGGTCGGGGGAGATCGAGGCCGCCAGGTCGAGCAGGGTCCGGCCGAGAGAGGTGACAGGGATGCCGTCGCGGACCGCGCGGTCTGCCGCGGTGAGCTCGGCGTAGTGAAGCCGGATCGGCGGCCTCGGGTGGCGCCTGGTGGCGGCGGTGACATCGAACCGCTGGGGC
>DATAEW010000076.1:0-42200 GCA_036257815.1 Solirubrobacterales bacterium | reverse complement strand
GGGGGGCCACCCCCGAGGAAGCGTCAGCTACCGCAGGGGATGGTGGGGCCCCTGCGGCGACAGGACCCGCCGCGGAGGAGGCCGCCTCGGCGCTTCGCGCTGCCCGCTCGGCCAGCTCGGCCGCCCGCCGCGCCTGCTCGGCGGCGTCGATCGCCGCCGCGCCGACCGACATCACCGCCGCTTCGGAGGCCTTGGCGATCGCCAGCGCCTCGTCGACCCGGTGCTCCAGCTCGACCATCAGGGGAGGCGCGGAGCCTGCCGGCAGCAGCCAGTCCTGGGTGTCGTCACGGCTCGCGGCCTCCATCGGGCCTCAATCTATGGCTCAGCACGGCGGCAAAGGCGGGCGGGCCGGGCGATCAATAGATTTCCACCCGCCAAAGTCCCAACCCGACCGAGGAGCAGCTTGAGAAACCCCAGAGACTTCTTCCACCCGCTGGCGATGGGCGCGCCGGAGCCCCTGCGCGAGATCCCCGTCAAGCCCTCGCGGATGATCCACTTCCTCGACTTCTCGAACGAGAAGATGGTCGCCAAGGCCGCCGACATCGCGACCAAGACCGACATCCTGCTCGGCAACCTCGAGGACGCGATCCCCTTCGACCGCAAGGAGGCGGCGCGGCAGGGACTGATCAAGGCGGCGAAGGAATCCGACTTCGGCACCACGGCGCTGTGGACCCGGGTCAACTCGCTGGAGAGCCCGTGGGTCCTCGACGACCTGACGACGCTGGTGACCGAGATCGGCGAGAAGCTCGAGGTGGTGATGGTCCCCAAGGTCGAGGGGGCCTGGGACATCCATTACGTCGACCGCCTGCTCGCCCAGCTCGAGGCAAAGGCCGAATTGGAGCGCCCGATCCTGATCCACGCGATCCTCGAGACCTCGCAGGGCGTGGTCAACCTGGAGGAGATCGCCGCCGCGAGCCCGCGCATGCAGGGGATGAGCTTCGGCCCGGCGGACCTCGCCGCCTCACGGCGGATGAAGACGACCCGGGTCGGCGGCGGCCACCCCGGCTACCGGGTGATGGAGGACCCGGCGGACCCGGAGAACCCGGAGGCCGACCGCGTCAGCGCCCAGCAGGACCCCTGGCACTACTCGATCGCCCGCATGGTCGACGCCTGCACCTCGGTCGGGATCCTGCCCTTCTACGGCCCCTTCGGCGACATCAAGGACACCGCCGGCTGCGAGACCCAGTTCCGCGCCGCCTTCCTGCTCGGCTGCGTCGGCGCCTGGTCGCTGCACCCGGTGCAGATCGAGATCGCCAAGAAGGTCTTCAGCCCGCCGCCCGAGGAGGTCCGGTTCGCGAAGAAGGTCCTGGAGGCGATCCCCGACGGCCGCGGCGTCCACATGATCGACGGCAAGATGCAGGACGACGCCACCTGGAAGCAGTGCAAGGTGATGGTCGAGCTGGCGGAAATGCTGGCCGCCAAGGACCCGGAGCTGGCCGAGTCCTACGGGTTCTAGCTGCGTTCGAGCGGTCGCCAGCCGCTTTTGTGGAAGCAGCCGACCCCGGTATTAAGGACAGCCTTTTTCATCCGGTCGGCAGACACGTTCGTGCAGAGCACCATGCCGTAACCTCAATTGCACCCAGGGACGCAGTTGCAATTACTAACGTGAGTAAGACCGGCTGCCGATACTGGGAGCGGTTACCGCAACCCCAGCGCCGTAGCCGCCTTCTAGCGTAAAGATCGAGATCGGCCACACCTCTCCATGCAGCCTCCATCGGAACTCCCCCTAGACGCAGGCTTCCACCCCGCTCCCGCGCCGCGCGAAGCTCTCGTTCAGGACCGGCCGACCCTGGGGACGATGCCGCTGGCCCGTCGCGGCGCCGGCTGGTGGCTGCTTCCGGCGATCGACTTCCTCTCCTCCTCGCTGGCGCTGGCGCTGGTCGTCGCCTTCACCCAGGTGAGCCTGTTCCCAGCGCTGCCGGTGGCGCCGACGATCCTGGTCGGCGCCTACGGCCTGCTCGGCGTTTACGGGCCACGCCCCTCACGCGGCGCCCTGAGCGGCGAAGGGGGCATCGGCTGGCCGGTGATCCGGATCCTCGTGGCCGCCCTCTTCGCCTGGGCGGCATCGCTCCTGACCACGCTCGGCGGCGGCGAGCAGCTCGTCCTCTGGGCCGGTTTCGTGGCCATCGACAGCGCCTGCCGGGCGATCAGCGTCCCCTACCTGAACCGACTCAACCCGATCGAGCGCTGGGTGCTCGTCGGCGAGGAGGCGACCGCGACACGGTTGCGAGCCTACGCTCCGCTCAAGGACTTCGCGACGGTGGTCGCCACCCTGGCCCCGGCCGAGAGCGACGGATCCTCCGGGCGGGTGGCGGCGCTGGGGGTGGTCGAGCGCCATCAGGCCGACCGGGTCGTGATCTCCAGCCAGCACGCCGACGACGAGGGCCTGCTCGAACTCGTCCGCGCCTTCAAGTCGATCGGCGTCCCGGTCAGTCTCCTCCCCCGCCCCCTCGATCTGCTCGAGGCACCGGCGGTGACCGCGAGCCAGGTCGGCGGCGTTCCCCTGATCGAGGTCGAGGCGCTGGCGGCCCGTGGCGCCGTGCCCTACACCGGCCCCGACCGGCGCCAGCGCCGCACCAAGGTCAGCGTCGTCGTCCCCGCGATGAACGAGGGCAAGAACATCGGGCACGTGCTCGAGCGGCTGCCGCAGGGCCTGCACGAGGTGATCCTGGTCGATGGCAACTCGAGCGACGACACCATCGAGCAGGCGCAGCGTGCCTACCCGGAGATCCGCGTGACCAGCCAGAGCGGCCGCGGCAAGGGCGACGCCTTCCGCACCGGCTTCGCCGCCGTCACCGGCAACCTCGTGGTGATGCTCGACGCCGACGGCTCCGCCGACCCGGCCGAGATCCCGAGGTTCGTGGCCGCCCTGGAGGCCGGCGCCGACTTCGCCAAGGGCTCGCGGTTTCTCGAGGGCGGCGGCAGCGCCGACATCACGGCGCAGCGCAAGCTCGGCAACGGCGTCCTCAGCGGCGCCGCCAACCTCCTCCACGGCACCCACTTCACCGACCTCTGCTACGGCTACAACGCCTTCTGGGCACGCTGCCTGCCGTTCATCTCGCTCGACGTCCCCGGCTTCGAGGTCGAGACGTTGATCAACCTGCGCATCGCCGCGGCCGGGATGAAGATCACCGAGGTGCCGAGCTACGAGGAGGAGCGGATCTCCGGCCAGAGCAACCTGAAGACCTATCGCGACGGGTTCCGGGTCCTCTGCACGATCCTCAGGGAGGCGCGCCGGCGTCGCAGCATCCACCGCCAGCGCGCCGTGGAGCACCCGGGGATCGTCCAGGCGCCGCCCGCCCGCGCCGCCTGACCGTCGCTCAGGGCCGCGGCGGCGGCTTGATCGGAGCCGTGGCGATGCCGCCGAATTCGTTGGGCCGGTAGGCCCGGCCGCGAACACCGTGCCTGAAGGCGGCGCTGGCCTTCTTGGAAGTCTCGATCGGCCAGTTGGTGCCGCGGTCGTCCACGTCGTACCAGACCACGCCGCGCACCCGGAGGAACTTGGTGCGCACGGTGTGGAGCATGTCCCGGATCCAGGCCGGCTTGTTGCCGCCCCGGTCGCTGGAGGCGGTCTCGGCCAGCAACATCGGCTTGCCCGGGGCGATGTGCTTGACGATGCGGCGGTAGGTGTCGCCGAAGATGCGACCGAAGCCGAGCCACCCCGGAGATCCCCGCCGCTTGCCCCAGTTGAAGCCGTCGAGGCAGGTCCAGTCCACGTAGCGGCCGCCCGGGTAGAGCGGGCCGAGCTTGGCGAGACCACCGAAGATGTCGACGTTGGGGCACCAGACCCAGGTCGCGTTGCTCGCGCCCGCCGCCGCGAACAGGTCATGGACGTGGCGCCACGCCTGGACGTATTCCCCCGGCCGGTTGCCGTTGACCCCCTCTGACCAGGGGAACCAGAACCCGTTCATCTCCCAGTCGAAGCGGAGGAAGAAGGGGTGTCCCCAGGCGGCGGCTTCGGCGGCGAATCCGCGGACGAAGGCGTCGTAGCGGCCTTCGATCAGGTCCGAGAGCCGGAAAGCGGACTGGTCCTGGTCGGGGGGGCTGACCGTCGAGTTCCAGCTGAAGATCGGGATCGCCCCGTAGTCACGGACGTTGTTCAGCGGCGTCGTCGGGAATTTCCCGAAGACGCAAACCGGCTCGCATTCGGCGAACGGCGCCGCGAACTCGACCAGTGAGAGCCCCTTGCCGGCGATCCGCTCGAAGCGGTGCACCGGCCGCATGTCCCAGGGCGCCTGTTCCCCGGTCATCTGGTCGCCGATCTGAGCCCCCCAATAGAGGGTCTGCGGCTTCTTCGCCGCGGCCGGGGCGGCGGCCAGCAACAGGGCCGCGCCGGCCGCGGCCAGCAGGGCGGCGGCCCAACGCGAGCCAGAAAGTTTGAGCTTGCGGGGAAAACACATCGGCAAAGGAGCTAGACCCATTCTGGGCCAAATGCTGCGGCCCGTGGAGAAGCGGACGGAAGTAGGCGCGTCAATACGGAGTGGCGGGAGGGAGATCAGCGCAGCGGCAGCACCGGTCCCGGGGGCAGCTCGGCGAAGCGGTTGTTGGTGTAGATCCCCCTGCGGATTCCCGCCGCAAAGGCGCTCGTCGCCGACGCCGACGTCTCGATCGGCCAATCGACGCCCCGATCGACCGTGTCGAACCAGATCAGCGCCCGGATGCGGGGGTACTTGCGCGGCAGCTTGGCGAACATGTTGCGGATCCACAGGCCCTTGTGACCGCCGTTGGGGGTCGAGGCGAACTCAGCGATCATGATCGGCTTCTTCGGCGCCACCTTCTCGGTCAGCTGCGCGTAGGTGCTGTCGAACAGTTCCCCGAAGCTTTTCCAGCGCTGCGGATTGACCGCGTTCATCCCCCAGTTGTAGCCGTCCATGCAGGTCCAGTCGACATAGCTGGAGCCGGGATAGAACCGCTTGATGCTCGGGTATTTGTGCTTCTCGTCGGCGTAGGGGCACCAGACCCAGGTGGCGTTGCTGGCCCCAGCGGCAACGAAGATGTCGTGGACGTGGCGCCAGGCGGCGACGAACTCACCGGGCGCGTTGCCGTTGGCCGCCTCCGACCAGGGCAGCCAGTCGCCGTTCATCTCCCAGTCGAAGCGGAGGAAGAAGGGGCGGCCCCAGGCGGCGGCCTCGGCGGCGAATTCGCGGATGTAGGAGTCGTAGCGGCCTTCGAGGATGTCCGCGAGCTGGGCGTCGGGCTGCTCGACGCTTTCGCGGGGGACGATTTCCGAGCCCCAGCTGAGGACCGGGATCGAGCCGTGGAGCCGAATCGCTTCCATTTGGGGCGCCGGGAAGCGGAAGCCGTGGCAGCTTCCCCCCCTGCATTCGGCGAACGGTGAGGAGAACTCGACCAGCGACATCCCCTTGCCGACGATCTGCTCGAAACTATCGACCGCGCTCATGTCCCAGGGCGCCGAGGTTCCGGTCAGCTGTTCGCCCACCCAGGCACCCCAGTAGACGGGACGCGGCTTCGCGTGATGCTTGGGCTTGGCGACCGCTCCGCCCGCGGCCCAGAACAGACAGGTGGCGGCAAGCGTCAACAGCACGAGGGCGCGATACGCCCTCCCGGGCCACGTGGGGTGCAAGCTCGGGGTCAGAGCGACCCAGTGTAGGAAACCCGGCCGCCGGGCCGTCTGCGCTCAGCTCGGCGGCTGGATCGAGCCGCCGACGAGGCCGGCGTAGGCGGCCCCCACGTAGCTCGATTCCTGGACGGCTTCCGCGAAGGCGCCAGCGGCCGCCGTCGAGGTCTCGATCGGCCAGTCCATCCCGTCGTCGAATTTGTCGAACCAGAGGGCGGCGCGGACCTGCGGGTATTCGGCGGGGATCGCGTCGAGCGCGTCGCGGATCCATTCGCTCTTCGAGCCCCCCTGCTCGCTCGAGCCCATCTCGGCGATCATCATCGGCTTGCCGGGTGCGATGCCCTGGGCGATGCGGTCGTAGGTCGCGGCGAAGAGCTGGTCGAAGCTCTTCCAGCCGCGCGGCGAGGCCGGGTTGGTCCCCCAGTTGTAGCCGTCGAGGCCGGTCCAGTCGACGTAGGCGTCGCCGGGGTAGAGCGAGGCGACGTCGGTGAGGCTGCCGCCCGGGTCGACGAAGGGGCACCAGACCCAGGAGACGTTGCTGGCGCCGGCGGCGGCGAAGAGGTCGTGGACGTGACGCCAGGCGGCGACGTACTGCCCGGGGGCGTTGCCGTTGACGCCCTCGGCCCAGGGGAACCAGTCGCCGTTCATCTCCCAGTCGAAGCGGAGGAAGAAGGGGCGGCCCCAGGCGGCGGCCTCGGCGGCGAATTCGCGGATGTAGGTGTCGTAGCGGCCTTCGATCAGGTCCGAGAGTTCGAATTCGGGCTCGCTGAGGCTGGAGGGGATGGCCTGCGAGCTCCAGCTGAGGACGGGGATCGAGCCGTGCTGGCGGATGCTTTCCATCGGGGTGGTGGGGAAGTCGTAGAACGAGCAGCCCGCGTCGCCGCATTCGGCGAAGGGCTGGAAGAACTGGACCAGCGAGGCCGACTTGCCGGCCAGTTCTTCGAAGCGGGTGACGGCGCCCATGTCCCAGGGAGCCTGGGTCCCGGTCAGCTGCGAGCCGATCGTCGCCCCCCAGTAGAGCGGCTGCGGGGTGCCGCGGCGAGGAGCCTGGCGGTTGCAGCGGGCCCGGCGCGCCGGGCGGCCGCGGCGTGAGGCGCGGGCGGCGCACCTGCCGCCGAGCGCGCGCGCCTCGGAGATCCGCGCGCCCCCGGTCGAGGAACGCTTGGCGCTCGCGCCGGACTTCGCCAGCGCCACCCCCGCGCAGAGCAGCAGGACCGCCGCGGCGATGCCCAGCAGCTGGGCGAGGCGACGGCTGGTGACTGCTTGGGCCATATTGGCCCATCGGCGCCTCCCCGCGCGGTTCCAGCTTCGTCAAGCCAAATGGACGGATGTCCAGCGAGTTTGAGGGTCAGCTCGCGGGCTGGACCGCGGTCGCGCTGAGGGTCGAGAACGCGTCGCCGGTGTAGACCGGATTCTGGATCGCTTCGGCAAAGGCGCCGCTGGCCGTGCTGGACGTCTCGATCGGCCAGTCCATGCCGTCGTCGTACTTGTCGAACCAGAGCAGGGCGCGGATCCTGGTGTATTCGGCGGGGACCTTGGTCAGCATTTCCCTGACCCAGCTCGCCTTCGAGCCGCCGTACTCGCTGGAGGCGACCTCGCCAATCATCAGCGGCTTCGCCGGGGCGACCGTTTCGACCAGGTGCCGGTAGGTAGCGCGGTAGACCTGGTCGAAGCTCTTCCAGCCGCCGGGCCTCACCGGGTTGGTCCCCCAGTGGTAGCCGTCGAGGCCGGTCCAGTCGACGTAGGCGTCGCCGGGGTACATCGAGGCAAGCTTGCTGAGGCTGTTGTTCCAGTCGACGTTCGGGCACCAGACCCAGGTGACGTTGCTGGCCCCGACCGAGCTGAAGACGTCGTGGACGTGGCGCCAGGCGGTGACGAATTCACCGCTGTTGTTGCCGTTCACCCCTTCCGACCAGGGGAACCAGGTGCCGTTCATCTCCCAGTCGAAGCGGAGGAAGAAGGGGTGCCCCCAAGCCTTGGCGGCGCTGGCGAAGCTGCGGATGTAGCTGTCGTAGCGGCCGGCGATGACGTCCGAGAGCTGGAAGTCGGGCTCGTTGAGACTGGAGGGGATCGACTGCGAGCTCCAGCTGAGGACGGGGATCGAGCCGTGCTGGCGGACGTTTTCCAGCGGCGTGGTCGGGAAGCTGTAGAAGGAACAGGAGCCGTTGCCGCAGCTCGCGAAGGGCTGGAAGAACTGGACCAGCGAGACCGGCTTGCGGGTCAGTTCCTCGAACTTGGTGACCGCGCTCATGTCCCAGGGCGCCTGGTTGCCGGTCAGCTGGGAGCCGATCGTCGCGCCCCAGTAGATCGGGCCGCCGCCGCCGGTCGGAAGCGGTTCGAGTTCGGACGTCGATTCGGGTTCCGGCTGCGAGACCGTGTTGGCGACATCGACGCTGACCGTGCTCGAGGCCCTCACCCCGCGCGAGCCGTACGCCGTCGCGGTCAGCGTATGGGAGCCGTTGGCGAGCGCGGTCGTGTCGAGGGCGCCGCCGGTGCCGCCGTAGGCGTATGGCGCGACGGTCTGCGAGGACCGGACCGTGCCGTCCACCGCGAAGTCGACCCGGCTCGGGGTGCCGCCGCTGACCGCGACCTGCCAGACGATCGAGCCGCTGACGGTCTGGCCGTCAGCCGGCGACTGGGTGGTGACGACCAGCTGCTGCTTGGCGACGGCACCGGTCCCGTTGCCCGCGGTCGTGGTCCGCGAGTCGGTGGCGCCGCGGCGGTCGAGCGCGACGGCGCTGGCGATCCCTTCCGCCGCGGCGGCCAGCGGCGCCGCCGCGGCGGCGACCGCGAGGGAGGCGAGGAGCAGGGAGATTGCGAGGCGGGTGCGGGTCATGTCCCGCACTGATCGGCGCCGCCGACTCCTTACTCAAATAGCGGTGGGATCTTTGTGGACGTATGTCTATTCAGGCCACGGACCGGTACAGGTCGAGCAGCGCCTCGGCGCAGTCGTCCCATGAGGTGAGGCGCGGGGAGCGCGCGGGAGGCGGCTTCTCCAGCCCCTCGAGGATCGCCGCGGCGAGCTGCCCGGCGCTCGCCCCCGGAGAGATGCCGCGGGCGAAGCCGTCGGCTACGAGCTCGCCGAGGCCGCCCTGATCGGCGACCAGCAGCCGCCGCCGCGCCGCCGCCGCCTCCAGGGCGACCAAGGGGTGGGTCTCGAACTCGCTCATCAGCACGACCAGCGAGACGCCGGCGAGCAGCCTCGCCATGCCGCCGGGATCGCCCGCGGGGACGCTGGCGATCTCGACCGCCGCCGCCACTCCCAGCCTCTCCGCCTGGCGGCGCAGCTCCTCCTCGTAGGGTCCCTTGCCGACGATCAGCAGCCGCGCCTCGGGGCGCCGTTCGAGCACCCGCGGGAAGGCGGCGAGCACGCGGTGGTGGCCCTTGTAGCGCTCGAGCCGGCCGATCGTCGCGATCACCGGCGTCGCCGGCTCGCCGGCGGCGACACCGCCGGCGGCGAAGTGGAGATCGGTCCCGTTCGGGATCAGCGCGAAACGCTCGGGCGGGATTCCCAGCGCCTCCCCGTACTCCTCGATCTCGAAGCGGGCTACCGCGACCAGCCGTGCGGCGCGGGCGAGCAACGGCCGCAGCGCCCGCATCTGCAGCCCCCGCAGGCGGTTCCGCGCCGCGGAGGAATGACCGCCGCCGTGGAAGGTGACGACGTAGGGGACGCCGAGCCGCAGCGCCCGTGCCATCGCCAGCGGTGCGACCAGGGTGTGGTAGCTCTGGACGTGGATCACGTCCCACCTACCCGCTTCGATCCGTCCCCAGATCCGCGGCGCCAGGTAGTAGTCGCGGCGACGCGGCAGCGCCGGCACGGTGTGGATCGGGACGCCGTCGCGCACCTCCGTCTCCGCGCCGCGCGCGGCGTTGTCGGCGCAGAGCACCTCGACGTCGACCCCGGCGGCCGCGATCCGCCGGCTCACCTCCATCACGTGACGCTCCACCCCCCCCTGCAGGAGGGGGCTGCGGGGGGTCACCATCAGCACCCGCGGCGGCCCCTCGCGCGGCGCCGCCGCGCTCTCGGATCCCGTCGCCGTGACGTCCTCCGGGCGCACCCGGACCCGCAGGTAGCCGAGCGTGGTGGCGAGCAGGCCGACGACGATCATCGCCGCCCGGCCGAGACCCGACGGCCTCCCGCGCAGGGCGTCGCGAAAGCCTCGCAGGAAGCCGAGCGGCAGCGTGCGACGCACGTAGGAGCGCTCGGCCGAGAGCCCTTCGTCGCTGCCGACCAGCCGCGTCAGCACCGCCTTGGAGCGCCCCTCGGCGCCGCAGCGCTCAAGGAAATAGGGAACGCGCCCGCGGGCCGGCGGGACCACGTGGTCGACCGCGGCGGCGGGGTCGTAGAGGATCTCGGCCGCGGGCCAGCGCTGGTGGATGCGGATGCTGAGGTCGGTCTCCTCGCAGCCGACCGGCAGGGTGCCGACCCGGCCCAGCTCGTGGCTGAAGCCGCCCACCTCGAGCAGCGGCTGGCGCCGGAAGGACATGTTGGCCCCGACCAGGTTGCGGACCGGCTCCACCCGATCCGGCATCCCCGAGTGCGTGCAGCCGACGACCCAGTCGAACTCGGGCGGGAACCAGCCTGGCTCGCCCTCGACCCAGCGCGGGCGCACGGCGCCGCCGGCGCCGAGCACGCGGGGATCGGCATAGGCGGCGGCGAGCCGCTCCAGCCATCGCGGGCCGGCGATCGCGTCGTCGTCCAGGAAGGCGACGACGTCGGCCTCGGTCGCCGCGACGCCGCTGTTGCGGGCGCCCGAGAGGCCCTGCTTCTCGCGGTTCTCGACGATCCTCAGGTCCGGCCAGCGGCGCCGTGCCTCGGCGAGCAGCTCGGGCGAGTGGTCGACGACGAGGACGATCTCCTGCGCCGGCCGGGTCTGGGCCCGCAGCGATTCGAGGGCCTCGCCGAGCACCTCGAGGCGGTCGGTCGTGTAGGCGCAGACGACGACCGCGATCGTCGGCGCGGCGTTGCGGTCGGCGTCGAGGTCGCCCGGCACCGGGCGGATTCTGGCACGCTGCGGAGCATGCGGATCCTCATGCTCGCCCAATCCTTCGCGCCGGTGATCGGCGGCGAGGAGCGGGTGGTCGAGAACCTCAGCCTCGAGCTGGCCGGCCGGGGTCACGAGGTGGCGATCGCGACCCTGCGCCAGCCCGGGGCCGATCCGCGGGAGCCGGGTGGCGGCGTCCGGGTGCTGCCGCTGCGCAGCAGCGTCTCGCGGGCCGCGGGCGCCGGCGCGGAGCGCCTCCACGCGCCGCCCCTGCCCGATCCCGAGACGGTCCTCGACCTGCGGCGAGTGCTCCGGGCGGAGCGGTTCGACGTCGTCCACGCCCACAACTGGATCGTCCACTCCTACCTGCCGCTCGACCGCGGCAGGGCGCCGGCGCTGGTCCTCTCGCTGCACGACTACGGCCTGATCTGCCCGACCAAGCGGCTGCTGCGCGACGGCGCGGTCTGCAGCGGGCCGGGGCCGGTCAAGTGCCTGGTCAACGCCCGCCGCCAGTACGGCCTGGCGCGCGGCGCCGCGATCGAGGCGGGAACGCTGCTGCGCGGCGGCGCCGTTCGCCGCCACGTCGACATGTTCCTGCCGATCAGCTCAACCGTCGCCGAGCTCTGCCGGCTGGGGCCCGAGGACCGCAGCCGGCTGACCCCGAACTTCATCGGCGAGCTGCCGCCGCCCCCCGCCGACGCCGACGAGCGGCTCGCCGCCCTCCCGGACGGCCCCTTCGTCCTCTATTTCGGCGACCTCACCGAGGACAAGGGCGTGCGGCACCTGATCGGCGTCTACGCGACCGTGAGCGCGGCCCCGCCGCTGGTCCTGATCGGCCGCGATCACCTCGGCGCGGCGACCGGACGGCCGGGCATCCACGCCCTGGGCCCGCTTCCCCATCCCTACGCGATCGAGGCGCTGCGGCGCTCGCTCTTCACCGTCGCGCCGTCGATCTGGGCGGAGCCCTTCGGGATGGTGGCGCTCGAGGCGGCCAAGGCGGGCAAGCCGATCGTCGCCTCGGAGATCGGCGGGCTGCGGGACATCGTCATCGACGGGGAGACCGGCTTGCTCGTCCAGCCGGGAGCGGCGGCACCGCTGCGCGAGGCGCTGGAGCGGATGCTGGGCTCGGCGGAGCTGCGGCAGCGGCTCGGCGCCGCCGCCGCGACCCGGGCGAGCGCGCGCTTCAGCCCTGAGGCCCTGGTGCCCGAGGTGGAGCGCTCCTACGAGCTGGCGATCGCGGCCCGGGCGGCGCGGCGCTGAGCCCCTCGCTACGAGCCTCCCTTGCTGAGCAGGGTTCTTGGAAGGAAGCGCCTGACAAATGGCGTCGAGCGACGTTGTGCGGTTACCTTGGCGTCGTCCCCCCTGCGAGAGCGAGCCGCGCCGGCACGCCAGCCGCGCTCGGCCGGGTCGATGCGCAATCCTCTGCTGCTCGGCGCGCTCCTCCTCTTCGCCGGGCGCCTGGCCCTCTCGCTGATCCGCACCGGCCCGGTCCTCGTCGCCGATGAGACCGGCTACCTGGCCAACGCCCGCTCGATCGTCGGCGGGGTCGCCGGCCAGCTCGAAATCGCCCCCTTCTACCGAGGCGGCTACTCGCTGCTGATCGCGCCCCTGGCGGCGCTCGACTCCCACCCCACCCTCGCCTACCACCTGATCCTCGCCCTCAACGCCGCCCTCGCCGCCGCGGTCCTCCCGCTCCTCTATCTCCTGCTCACCCGCTTCGCCGGCGTCCGCGCCGAGGTCGCGATCTGGGCGGCGCTCGCCGGGGCGCTCTACCCGGCCCTCACCGCGCTCTCGCAGGTGACGATGTCCGAGAACGCGCTCTACCCGTTGGTCTGCCTCTGGCTGCTCGCCCTCGGCGGTCTGCTCGCCGCCGGCGCCGGTCGGCTTCAGCTGCCCTGGGCGGCGGGCTTCGGCGCCGCGACCGGGGCGCTCTGGGCGGTCCACAACCGGATGGTCGTCGCCGTCGTCCTCGCCCTCGCGATCCTCGTCTGGTTGGCCCTCAGGCGCCGGTTGGCCCCGGCGGCGGTGGGGCTGGCGATGGCGGCGATCGCCGCCTTTCTGGTCGGGACCCACTTCCTCGACAACTTCATCGTCGACCACAACTACGGCGGCTCGGCGGTCAACGAACTGAGCGAACGCGGCGACCAGCTCTTCCGCTTCGCCGGCCTGCGGACGGCGCTCGCCAACCTGATCGGCCAGAGCTGGTACCTGCTTGTCGCAACCTTCGGCCTCGCCGCCGCAGCCGCCGCCGATTTTCTGCGCCGCCGGCGGGACGGCGGCGGCGCGGGGGGCGCGCCGCCGGTGCTCGCCGGCCTCCTGGCCCTGACGGCGCTGCTGCTGCCGATCTCCGCCGCCGCGTTCCCGGAACGCACGCGGCCGGACATGCTGATCTACGGCCGCTACGCCGAGGTCGCCGCGCCCGCCCTGATCGCCTTCGGGGTGGCCGCTCTGGCCCGTGCCCGGCCCTCCCGGCCGCCGCTTTGGCCGCTGGCCGGCTTCGTCGTGCTCACCGGGGCGGTCGCCCTGATCCGGGCCACCGCCTCGGACCCTGACGCCGCCAACCGCTGGAACGTCTCGGCGCTTCCGTTCGTCACCGTGCAGCTCGGGCCGGCGATCCTGATCGGCGCGGCGCTGGTCGCCGCCGCCGGCGCCTGGCTGCTGCTCCGCGCCGCCGGGAGCGGGCCCCGCGCGCTCGGCTCGGTCGCGATCGCGCTCTTCCTCGCGGTGATGGCCTACGGCGCCTGGAACCCGGTGCGCAGCTCCCAGCGCGCCGTCTACCCGAGCGGCTGGACCAGCCCGAGGTCGGCCGCCGCAGGCGCGCCGAGGATCGCCTACGACCTCGACCACTACGACACGATCGGCCTCTACGCCACCCAGTGGTTCCTCCCCGACAGTCACCTCGTCCTCTTCCACGGCGGCCGCGAAGCGCCGCCGGCGCCGTACTTGATCAGCGGCTCCTCGTGGCGTCGCGAACATCCCGGCGCCGAAGCCAGGGCGCTCTGGACGGACGTCGGGCGCGACCAGGTGCTTTGGCGCCTCTCCGAGCATCATCCTCGTTAGCCACGATGAGCTCACCCGCCGCATCCACCGGGCGCGCCCCGGGCCGGTTGAAGGCGCATCTGGACAACCGGATGTACAGGACCGGCTACTTCCTGATCCTCGGGACCGGGGCGACGAGCGTGCTCGGCGTCGCCTTCTGGGCGCTCGCCGCTCGCACCTACAGCGCCCATAACGTCGGCCTCAACGCGACCGCGATCTCGGCGATGACGCTGGTCTCCGGCGTCTGCTCGCTCGGACTCTCGGCGGTGCTCGTCCGCTACCTGCCGGTGGCGGGGACGGCGACGCGGCCGCTGGTCGTCCGCAGCTACCTGGTCACCGTGGTGCTCTCGCTGCTCGCCGGCGCCGGCGTCGCCCTCACGGTCGGCGTCTGGTCGCCCAGCCTCGGCTTCCTCGACGAGGGCGCCTGGCCGCTCGCCTTCGCCCTGGCGACCGCGGCGACCACCGTCTTCACCCTCCAGGACAGCGTCCTCACCGGCCTGCGGGCGGCCGGTTGGGTCCCGATCGAGAACGGCCTCTACGCGGGCGCCAAGCTCCTCCTCCTGCTCGCCCTCGCGGCGGTGCTGCCGTTCGCTGGCCCGTTCGTCGCCTGGAACGCGCCGCTGCTGGTCGCGATCGTCCTCGTCAACCACCTGATCTTCCGCCGCCTGATCCCGGCGATGCCGACGGTCGGCTCGCTGGAGCGCCGCAAGGTCCTCTCGATGGCGGCCGGAAATTACGGCGGCAACCTCTTCGGGCTGCTCGGCAACATGTACCTGCCGATCCTCGTGGCCAACCGGGTCGGCGCCGCCGAGGCCGCCTACTTCTTCGTCCCCTGGATGGTCTCGCTGGCGGTCGAGCTGGTGGCCCTGAACATGATGATCTCCCTCACCGTCGAGGCGGCGCTGGACATGCCGCGGCTCCGCGTCCTTTCCAGGCGCGCCCTGCGTCAGTCGATGCGACTGGTCCTGCCGATCGCCGCCGCGACCGCCGCCTTCGCCCCGCTGGGCCTGCGCGTCTTCGGTGCCGACTACGCCGCCGAAGGCACCGATCTGCTGCGGCTGCTCGCCCTCGGCGCCATTCCCAACGTGCTCGTCGCCCTCGCCGCCGGCGTCGCCCGGATCGAGCACCGCGGCTGGGTCGTCGTCGCCCTCCAGGGCTTCCAATTCGTCTTCGTCGTCGCCCTCAGCGCGGTCCTGCTGCCGGGGATGGGGATCACCGCGGTCGGGGTGGCGTGGACCGGCTGCCAGTTCCTCCTCGCTGCGGCGGTGCTGGCGACGATCCTGCGCCCGGTGCTGCTCTCAGGCAACGGGGACGGCCTCGGCGCCACCGGCCCCGGCTGAGCGCGGGCGCTTGCGCCAGGCGGCGAGGCGACGGAAGGCGAGGGTGCCACGGGCAACCGGCCGCGGCCCGAGGAGGCCGAGCACCAGCGTCACCCAGGCCATCGGTTCAAACGGCCGGCGGCGCAGCGCCGCCAGCGCGTAGCGGGTGCCCTTGCCCCGTTTGCCGAGCAGGAAAGCGTGGACCGCGGCGACCCGCAACATCGTCGCGTACTGACGCGGGCCGGCATCGCGCAGCGCCGCACCGTGGCGCCGCAGCGTCGTCTCCGCCATCCACAGCATGTCGGGCGCCTCGCTGAACAGGCGGGGAACCAGTTCGCTGGCGGCGACGCTGCGCAGCCAGCTGTTGGGCGCGTCGGTGTGCTCGACCCCGATCACGTCGTCGACGTAGAGCGTTGTCTCGTGGTTGGCCAACTCCAGCTCGTACAGCGTCTCCATCGCGCCGCGGCGATCGGCGAATAGCGGCGTGCGCTCGAAGACCGAGCGGTGCATGCAGTGGGCGGCGTCGTGACCGCCCTCGGCCTCCGCCCAGCGGATCCTGCCCTCATAGCCAACCGGCTCGGCGGGGGTGAAGCGGGGCGTGACCCCGCCATCGTCCCAGCGCAGGCGGCTGCGCACGACCCGCACCCCCGGCGGCAGCCCGGCGACGATCTCGCGCAACCGCTCGAGCGCGCCGGGCAGGAGCTCCCAGTCGCTGTCGACGATCACCACCCACTCTCCGGCGGCCTCGAGGACCCCGGTGTTGCGCGAGGGCGTAATGCCCCGATTGTGGTCGTGGACGAGGATCCGCAGGCGGGGATCCTCGTAGGTCTCGAGCTTGGCCACCGTGCCGTCGGAGGAGTGGTCGTCGACGACGATCAGCTCGAAGTCCCCGCAGCTCTGGCCGAGGCAGCTCTCGACGCAGCGGCCGATGATCCGCTCCCGGTTGTAGGTGGGCACCACGATGGAGAAGAAGGGGGGCGGCATGGGTTGGACCGGGCACCGGCCGGGGGCCGGGCGGAGCAAAAGTAGCAGCAGCCCGGCCGGCATTTGCCCCACCCAGCGGGGTAAGAGTCGGATGCGCGACGCACGGCGCGGCGAGCAATCTGGCGTGCCGGGCTCATCAGGCCCGAGAGGCCGGCCGATCCCTATCTATGCTCAAACCGATGGAGACCCAGACCGCGCAGCCTTCCGCGGCGGCCGACCCCGCTCCGCCCCTGGAGACGATCCGCCTTCAACCCACGAAGGGCTTCAGCCGGGTCCTGGCGCCGCGCGAGCTGT
The DNA here is from genome assembly GCA_036257815.1 of Solirubrobacterales bacterium. Lineage (GTDB taxonomy): Bacteria > Actinomycetota > Thermoleophilia > Solirubrobacterales > 70-9 > VAYN01. The sequence goes on along the minus strand of DATAEW010000076.1, from coordinate 26,001 downwards.
GGCGCTACCGCGACCTCGCCGCCCAGATCGCTCTGCGTGACATCACCGTGCGCTATCGGCAGACCTTCCTGGGCGGCGCCTGGGCAGTCCTGCAGCCAGTGGGCTTCATGGTGGTCTTCTCGGTGATCTTCGGCAACGTCGCCGGCATCTCGTCCAATGGCCTTCCCTATCCGCTCTTCAGCCTCGCGGCGCTGGTCCCCTGGACCTTCTTCTCGAGCGCGCTTCTCCTGGGCTCTGACAGCCTGGTCAGCAACTCGGCGCTGGTCTCGAAAATCTATTTTCCGCGCATCTTCATGCCAGCGGGCGTGGTCGTCGCCGGCTTCGTCGACCTGGCGATCGCGATCGTCATCCTGCTGATCGTCGTCTTCGCCTGGGGATACGCCCCCTCGGTGGCGATCCTCGCCCTACCCCTGCTCGTGCTGATCGCAGCCGCAGCTACGCTCGGAGTGAGCGCGGCGCTCTCGGCCATCAATGTCCGCTACCGCGACGTCCGCTACATCGTGCCCTTCGGCGTCCAGTTGTGGCTCTTCGTCAGCCCGGTCGTCTACCCCAGCAGCAGCATCGAAGAGCCGTGGCGCACGCTCTCGGCGCTCAATCCGATGGTCGGGGTCGTCGAAGGCTTCCGCTGGGCGACGCTCGGAACCGGCGACGCACCGTGGGACCTGATTGGCATCTCGGCCCTCGCCGCCGCGATTCTCTTCGTCGCCGGCCTCGCCTACTTCGACCGAGTAGAGCGAGCCTTCGCCGACTTCGTCTGAGCGATGGCCGACCCGACCGCAATCGAAATCCAGGGCCTGGGCAAGCGCTACGCCCTTGGTTTGAGCCGCCGCGGCTACGGCACTCTGCGCGAGGCGATCGTCGAGGCGGCGCGGCGGCCGCTGCGCCGTCAACCCAGGAAGCGGTCCGAGGCTGACCAGCTGTGGGCCCTGAAGGATGTCTCGGCGACGATCGAGAAGGGCGAGGTCGTTGGCCTGATCGGCCACAACGGCGCCGGCAAGAGCACGCTGCTGAAGATCCTCTCGCGCATCACGGAGCCCTCGACCGGCCACGCCGACGTGACCGGCAGGGTCGGCTCGCTGCTCGAGGTCGGCACCGGATTCCACCCCGAGCTGACCGGGCGCGAGAACGTCTTCCTCAACGGATCGATCCTCGGGATGCGCAAATCCGAGATCCGCAAGCGGTTCGATGAAATCGTCGAGTTTGCCGAGATCGAGCGCTTTCTCGACACGCCGGTGAAGCGCTACTCGAGCGGAATGTCAGTCCGCCTCGCCTTCGCGGTCGCGGCCCACCTCGATCCCGAGATCCTGCTCGTCGACGAGGTGCTGGCGGTCGGCGACGCGGCCTTTCAGCGCAAGTCCCTGGGGAAGATGAGCGAGGTGGCGACCAAGGGGCGCACGATCGTCTTCGTCTCGCACAACCTGGCGATCATCCAGGCGCTCTGCGAGCGCGGCATCCTGCTCGAGCGCGGCCGGATCGTCAACGACGGTCCCGTCGAGGCGACGGTCAACCGGTACCTCGCCGGTCTCGAGCGCTCCGCCACCGCCGATCTCCTCGAGCGCGAGGACCGCGACGGACGCAGCTGGCTCAACTCGATGATCAGCCGGGTGGCGATTCGCGACGAGAGCGGCGCCCACCCCGACATCGTGATGGGCGGGCGGCCGGTGACCATCGAGGTGGAAGTGACCGAGGTGCTGCCCGCCCTCGAGTGCCGGATCACGATCGCCAACAGTCTCGGCCAGCCGGTCACCTCGTTCGACAGTGAGGTCTCCGCTCCAGCCGACACGCGCGGCGCCGGCACCGGCTCGCTGGTCGAATGTGAGCTGCCCTCGCTGCCCCTGGCCCCAGGGCGCTACCGGATCGACGTGGTGCTGAAAGCTCGCAACCAGATCCAGGACGGCCTTCAGGCCGCCGCGTTCTTCGATGTCGAGCCGGGGTTGATCGGGGGTAGGCCGATGCCGCCCGCCGGCGCCGCGGGCAGCGTCGTCCTGCCCCACTCGTGGCGGCTTCCATGAGCGGCGAGGGCAACGCCGAGGCGGAGCCGATCCTGGCCCCGCTTCCGCCCCCCGGCCTGCGGCCGCTCGATCGGCCGCCGACGATCTCGGTGGTCGTGCCCGCTTACGAAGCGGCAGCGACGATCGGCGAAGCTCTCGAGTCGATCCTCGCTCAGGACCCGCCGCCCCACGAGGTGGTCGTCTCCGACGACGGGTCAGGCGACGACCTCGACGGTGCGCTCCAGCCGTACCTGCAGCGGATCGCCCTCCTCCACAGTCCCCACGGCGGCGTGGCCGCGGCGCGCAACGCGGGCTTGCGCCGTTGCTCGGGCGACTTCGTCCTGTTCGCGGACGCGGACGATCTCCTCCTTCCGGGGAAGCTGGCGGCCCTCGCCCGGCTCGGGCAGCTCCGTCCCGAGCTCGACCTGCTCGCCACGGACATGCGCTTCGAGCGGGACGGGAAGCCCGCCGGCAGATTCGGCGAGGTGAACGAGTTCGCCTCCGAGGATCAGCGTCGCACGATCCTCGAGCGCAGCTTCCTCGTCCAGCCCGCGTTCAGACGTTCGCGCCTGGAGGCCGTCGGCGGCTTCGACGAGTCGCTTGCGACCGGCGAGGACTGGGACTGCGTGCTGCGGATGATCGTCAGCGGATCGAGCGCCGGCCTCTACGACGAGCCGCTGGCGGTGTACCGGATCCGCGCCGGAAGCCTGACCGACGCGCGCCCGAGCACCCTCTCCGACCGAGTCCGGATCATGGAACGGGCGCTGCGCGATCCCAATCTTCGGGCCGCCGAGCTACCGGCGCTGCGGAGGTCTTTGGGCGTCCAGCGCCGCCGAGCCAGGATCGCGGCGGCGCAGGCCGCGATCGAGGCCGGCAGGCCGGACGCACGGCAGCTCTGCCTCGATCTGGCGCGCACCCCGGGAATCCCGCCCTCCCTGAGATTGTGGGCGATCCTCCTCGCAGCGACGCCGAAGCGCCTGCGATCGGCGCTCGCTCGTCGCCTGGCGACTTCCACGTCCCAGCTCTCCCGCTTGCTGCCCGACGCGGGAAGCGGCGGCGGCCGAAGGTACGGTTAGCGCCGATGTCGAACGCCGATCCAGAGGTCTCGGTCGTCGTCCCCGTCTACAACGGCGAGAGGTATATCCGGGAGGCGATCGAGAGCGTCCTGCGGGAAGCGGAGGAGCTTGCAGTGGAGCTGGTGGTCATCGACGATGGCTCCACTGACTCGACGCCCGAGATCCTCAGCGAGTACAGCGCGCACGATCCTCGGGTCATCGTGGACCGTGACAGAGGCCCGACCATCGCAACCGCGCTCAACCGCGGCTGCGGGATTGCCAATGCATCGTTCCTCGCCCGCCTCGACGCTGACGACGCAGACCTTCCCGGCCGCCTGCGGGCCCAGCGCGACTTCCTGGTCGACCATCCGGAGGTGGTGCTGCTGGGTGGCCAACCGGTGCTGGTCGACGAGGAGGGCCGCGAGTTCGGCACCGCCCGTTACCCGCTCGACGACGCGGCGCTGCGCGAGGCGATGCGGATGACGAATCCGTTCGTGCACTCGGCCGTGATGATGAGGAGGTCGGCCTTCGAGGCAGCGGGCGGCTACCGGGCGAACCTGCCCCACGCCGAGGACCTGGACCTGTGGCTGCGCCTCGCCGAGCGCGGCAAACTGGCGAATCTCCCCGACGCCGTGGTGAGGTACCGGATCCACGGCGGACAGCTCTCGCTCGAAAAGCAGGCCGATCAGGCGGTGTACGCCGAGGCGACCAGGGTGTCGGCGCGCGCGCGGCGGGCCGGTCAGCCGGACCCGCTCGAGGGAGCCGAGCTGGTCGACGAGGAGTTCCTCGTGGCGCATGGCGTCGACAGGCGGGAGATCACCGCCGCCGTGATCGACTCCGCGACCTGGCTGGCACGAACCTCCGGGCGTGCCGGCTACGCGGGGGCCGAAGCCCAGCTCATCGCCTCGGCCTACGACCGAGCGCGGTCGGAGTCGGGCTCGCGAGCGCTGGTGGCCCGCGTGCACCGGTCGGTGGCGCACCGTCACGCCGAGCAGGGTCACCCGATTCGCGCCAAGCTCAAGGCGGCGCAGGCGCGCCTCGCGGAACGCGCATGATCCGTGGAGCTTCGCAAGCGCTCGGCTGGCGGGTGGGAGTGCCGATCCTGCGAGCGAGGGCTCGCCGCCGCCTCGAGCGACTGCAGCCCGGCGGGGTCACCGTGGTCACGGTGAACTGGGACTCCTGGCCGCAGTGCGAGGTGCTGATCGACGTGGTGCGACGGCGCAGCCCCACCGGTACCCGGATCACGGTGGTCGACAACGGATCGGGGGACGGGTCGCGCGAGCGGCTGAAAGAGAGCGACGCGGCCCGGGCGATCCTGCTGCCGGTCAACGTCGGCCACGAGCTGGCGCTCGACGTCGGCGTCCTGCTCTGCGAGACGGAGTTCGTGGTGGCGCTCGACGTCGACGCGTTTCCGCTCCGCGACGACTGGCTCAAGCGGCTGCTGGCGCCGCTGTCCGAAGGGGCGACGGTCTCCGGGGCTCGCCTCAACCGCGAGTACGTGCACCCTTGCTGCTGGGCCATGCGGACTGCGAGGTTCGTCGAACGGGGCCACTCCTTCCGCTCCCGCTACCGACCGCGCGAAGGCGACCGCGACGCCTCGGGGGACGTCGGGGAAGCGATCTCCACGGCGGAGGCACCGAACCTCCACTTCCTCGAGGTGACGAGCCAGCGGGGGCCGGGCGACGTCGGCACGGTCTTCGGCGATCTCGTCTACCACAACTTCTACGCGACTCGGTTCAACGCGACCGAGCAGCGCACGCTCGATGGGGTCGTCGCCGCCGACGACCCGGCGCGTGCCTGGCACGAGGCGGTGCGGCGCTACACCTAATGGTCAGGCCGCCGGCAGACGAAGAGGATCGCGTTCGACCGGCCCCAGGTGAGGCCACGCCGCTCAAGCCACACGGCGGCGGCGAGGAACGGAAAGACGAGGAGCCGCAGGGCCAAGCCGCGGTCCTTGATCCTGTCGCGAAGCTCCTGGGCCGCCGCCGCGAGACTCCGGTAGGTCGGCGACAGCCGCGCGGACTCGAAGCCCGCGGCGGCGAGAAGCCGCGCCAGGCCGTCGGAGCCGTACCCCTGGCGAACCTGCTCGCGCCACTCGGTCGCGCTGCCCGGCAGCACCGGCTTCCAGTCTCGGTCTGGGACCTGGGCGACGAGCGCGCCGCCCGGTCGGAGGGCGCTGCGCATCGTTCGCAGCGCCGCCTCGTCGTCGGGTATCTCGCTGAGGCACTCGAGGGCCGCGACGGCGTCGAATCCCCCCACCTGGAGCGGCTTCAGGAGGTCGGCGGCCTGGAACCTGACGTTCCTCAGGCCGCGAGCACTCGCCCGCTCCCGCGCCCCCGCCAGCAGGTCGTCGCGGAGGTCGACGCCCGTAATCGTCCACTCCGGATGCCGCTTGGCGAGGGACAGCGAAAGGATGCCGTCGCCGCAGCCGGCGTCGAGCAGTCGGATCGTCCGCCCCGCGGCCCAAGCGGTCAGGAGCCGGTCGGCTTCGGCCAGCCGCAGGCGCCGCGACGGCGCCATCAGCGCCAGGCGCTCCTCGAGGATCGCTCGCAGTCTCCTGGCCGGCCCCATCCCGGGATCATTCCCGATCGCACGGCGGTGCTCCGCGCCCGGGATGGAAGGCCATGAGGGAGAGGTTGCGGGAGCAGCGGGGGCGGGGACGCCTTCTGCTGGCGAAATGGCGGCGCGAACCCGCGACCCTCGGCGCGAGCGAACTGGGGCGGTGGCCGGACGCACCTTGGCGGACCCGGCTGCTGCGCCGGGCAAGGGTTCCGGCCGCGGCTGTCGCCGCGGTCCCGTTCGGCGGCCCGCGCGGCGCGAGGCTGGTCGAGGACCTCGCCTTCTGGGAGGGAGTCCGGGGAGAGGCGACGGCAGCGGAGTGGCGGCGGCTGACCTCCTCCTACTCGGTCCTCGTCTACCACCGCTTCGCCGGCGAGCTGAAGCCGGGCCAGGAGCGGATCGACCTCGACCCGCGCCGTTTCTCGCGTCAACAGCGGGCACTCCGCCTGGCGGGTTTCAGAGCCCTGCCGGCCGAGCGGATGCTCGCCTTTCAGGCGGGCGTCGAGAACGCGCTGCCGCGACGCGCCTACGCGATCACGGTGGATGACGCGATGGCCGACGCGGTGGAGCCGCTGCGCCGGGCGGCCTCCCTGCACCCGCAGCTCTTCGTCCCCACCGCCGAGCTCGGCGGCACGGCCCACTGGATCGACGGCGAGCGCGTCGCCGAGTGGGCTGAGGTGGAGGGGCTGGCGGCCGCCGGGGTCGCGATCGGCTCCCACACCCGCCACCACCGCCGCCTCACCGAGCTGGGCGCCGAGGACCGCGAGCGCGAGCTCACCGGCTCCCTGGCTGAGCTGCGGGAGCGGATCCCCGACGCCCTGGAGGTGCTCGCATACCCGAACGGCGACCACGATCCGGTGGTTTGCGAGGCCGCCCGCAAAGCGGGTTACCGCGCCGCCTTCACCACCGAGAAGGGCCGCAACGGGGCTGGCACCGATCCCTTCCGGCTGCGCCGGGTCAGCGTCCACGGCGCCGATGGCGCCCTGGCGATCCTCTGGAAGGCGCTGACCGGGGAGGCCCTGCCGGGGATCTGGCTGCGCCTGCGCCGCTGAGGGGCTCAGGGCAGCCGACCCAACTCCTCTTCCACCAGGCCGAGGAACGGCGCCCCGCGCAACGCCCGCTCGCTCGGCTCACCGGCCACCTCCAGCCGCAGATGGCGGTAATCGGAGCGGCAGTGGACCAGCCAGCAGAGGAGGCGGAGGCGCGGGACGTCGGCGGGGTCGAGGCGCAGAGCCTGGCGGTAGCGCTCGATCGCCTCGGCGGCGACGCGGCCGTGGGCGGTGGCGGGGTCGAGGAGGCGGGCGTAGGACTGGCGGGTGGTGCCGGCCTCCAGAGCGCCGTCGAGGACGAAGGCGGCGTTGGCGAGGAAGTAGACGAGGTCGAGCAGCGGCAGGCCGTCGGGCTCGGCCGACTCCCAGTCGAGCAGGGCCGGGCGGTCGCGGGCGGCGAGGACGAGGTTCCAGGGCGAACAGTCGCGGTGCTCGCAGACCCGGGGCAGCTCGGCGATCTCCCCCAGCGCCGCCCGCAGCCTGGCCCGGTCGGCCGCCGAGACGACGGCGCCGAAGGCGGCCTGGAAGTCGGCCAGCGGCAGCTCGATCGAGCGCTGCCGCCAGCCGGACTCGGGCTCGCGGCGCCGGGCGGCGAGCTCGACCAGCAGGTCGGTGACGCGGCGGGCCATCTCCTCGAAGCTGAGCGGGGTGAGACGGTCGAGCATCGGGTCGCCCTCGATCACGCTCTCGGCGACGGCGAGCCGGCCGCCGCGCCGGCCCCGGCCGCGCGGCGCCGGGAACCCCTCCCCGGCGAGCGCCTCGCCGGCCAGCCACTCGAGGACGTCCGCCTCGCGCCGCAGTCCCGGCTCCGCCTCCTCGACGCGGGCGATCTTCCGCGCCCCGCGCGGCCTGCCGGTCTCGGGGTCGAAGTCGAGGGCGACGACCTTGTTGATGCTGCGGTGCCCGCCGGTGAGCAGCAACAGCGGCTCCGCCGCGCCCGCCCCCTCGCCACCCGGCGCGCGCGCCACCGCGTAGAGCGGCGCCAGCAGGCCGAGCCGCTCGGCCGTGCGCCAGAGGCGGCGCAGCCCGACGCCGGCGCTGGAGCGGGCCGGGCGCGAGTCGAGGACGTGGCCGGCGGCGGGCGCCGAGTCGAGCGGCAACCAGAACTGGGGCGGGCGGTGCGGCACCGGCCCGGCCCAGTAGAGCCGCGGCGCCTCGAAGCCGGCCCGGCGCAGCCGCCGGCGCGCTCGCTGCGCCCCGGCCAGCCTGGGCAGCCGCCAGCGGCAGACCACCGCCCCGCCTGGGGCGAGGGCGTCACGGGCCGAGCGCAGCACGGCGGCGGTCGGGAAGCCGACCAGGGCCAGGTCGGCCTCCCCCGGGCCGGCGGGGCCGCTGACCAGCCGCAGCGCCTCGGAGTCCCAGCCCGGCGTCAGGTCGATCACCCGGGGCCGCTCCGGGCCGTCCAGCAGGAAACGCCAGTCGACCAGCCGCAGCAGCCGGTTGCGCCGCGGCTCGGGCAGTTCGGAGTCCCGCGGCCGGGTGCCGAGCAGGCGCTCAGGCGCCATCGCCGAGCACCCCCGCGTAGGCGGCTTCGACCCGCCTCGCCATCGTCTCCCGGCTGAAATCACGCTCGACCCGCTCCCGCGCCGCCGCCGCCAGCGACTCCCGCAGCGCCGGATCGCCCAGCAGACGTTGCAGCGCCGCCCCCAGCGCCCCCGCGTCGCCCGGGGGGACCAGCAGGCCGCTGCGTCCGTCCTCGATCAGCTCGTCGGTGCCGGGAATCGCCGAGGCGACCACGGCGCGCCGCGCCGCCATCGCCTCGAGCACCGCCAGCGACGACCCCTCGTACAGCGAGGGAAGGACGAACGCGTCGGCGGCGGCGAGCAGCCGCGGGACGTCCTCGCGGCGGCCGAGGAAGCGCACCCGGGCGGCGACGCCGAGCCGGCCGGCCAGGGCTTCCAGCGGCGCTTGCTCGGGACCCTCGCCGGCCAGGGCGAAGACGGCGTCGGGAACCGCGGCGGCGGCCTCCAGCAGCGTCGGGTGCCCCTTCTGGTCGCTGAGCCGGGCGGCGGTGAGGAACAGCGGGCGGCGCTCGGCGCCGAGCTCGGCCCGCAGCCCGCCCGCGTCGACCCCCTCGAAGCGCTCGAGCTCGACCGCGTTGTGGACGACCTCGATCTTCGCCGCCGGCCAGCGGTAGGCGCCGGCCAGCTCGGCCGCGATCGCCCGCGAGACGGCCAGGTAGCGGTCGACGCCCCGCGCCAGCAGGCGCAGCTGCAGCAGCGCCGCCCGCCCCGGCGGATGGTCGGAGATCACCTGCACGGTGCCGAGGATCGCCGGCACGCGGGCCGCCACCGCCGCGCTGAGCGCCCACTTGGCGGCCAGCGGAGAGCTCATGTGGGCGTGGAAGACGGCCGGGCGGCGGGCCCGCAGGGTGCGGGCCAGCGCCGGCACGCGCCGCGCTCCCTCGAGGCCCAGCGGCAGCGGCTCGACCGGCAGCACCGGAACGTCCAGGGCGGCGGCACGTTCGCGCAGCGGGGCGACGGCGTCGGAGTCGTCGAGCAGCAGGGTCGGCTCCCAGCGCCCGCGGTCGAGCGCCCCGAGCAGCATGAACATCGCCCCCTCGGCACCGCCGAGGACGCGGCTATCCGTGTAGAAGAAGGTCGATCGGGCCACGGCGCAACTCGCCGGCGAGCCTCGCCAGCTCGCCTCTCTCGTTTGGTTCGTCGATGACCTGCTCGACCCCTGCCCAGAAGGCGTAGTCGAGGACGGCCCGGTAGAAGAGCGGCGCCCGCCAGAGCCCCAGCCGCTCCAGCAGCGAGGCGGCGGCGAAGAGGGGCCGCGCGCTCGCCGGCGCGCGGCGGGTCGCCCAGAGCAGGACCGAGCGCAGCGCCAGCCAGGGCCGCGAGGCGTCGTCGGGCTGGGCCAGCCGCAGATCGCCGAAGACCTCCGGATGGCCGCGGGCGAGCAGCACCGTCGTGCGGCCTTTCTCCAGCGTGTCGCGCTGCAGCCCTCCGAGGTCCTTGCCGTATTCCTGGCGGGCCAGCGCCTCGGGGTCGTAGACGAGCCCCACTCCCATCTGCCGCAGTCGCAGCGCCAGCTCGACGTCCTCGTTGCCGTAGGCGCCGAAGGCCTCGTCGAAGCCGCCGGCCGCCGCCATCACCTCGGCCCGCAGCGAGGCGTTGCCGCTGTAGAAGGAGCGCGGCCTGGCCAGGTGCTCGGGATCGCCGAGGCGCGAGAGATGAAGGTCGAACCTCGCCTTCACGTAGCGGGCGGCGTGGCTGCTGCCGGAACCGAGCTCGACCGGGACCGCGCCGAGCACGCAGCGGCGCGAGCCGGCCGGGTGGTGGCGGCGGTGGCGCTCGACGAACTCCGGGACCACGCGCATATCGTCGTCGAGGACGATCAGCACCTCGCCCCGCGCCGCGGCGATCGCCGCGTTGCAGGCGGCGGCGCGGCCGCGGCTTCGCGGGTCCACCCGGCGCAGCTCGTAATCCGCCGCGAAGCCGTCGACCATCTCCGCCGTGCCGTCGCTGGAGGCATCGACCGAGACGACCACCTCGTAGGAGCCGGGCCCGGCGGTCTGCCTGCGCAGCGAGTCGAGCGCCCGGCGCAGCGGCTCCCGCCGCTGGTGGGTGGGGATCACCACGCTGGTCAGCGACACCTCAGCCACCGGACGCCTTCCGCGCGCCACGCGCCTCCTCGTAGACCGCGGTGAGGCGACGGGCCCAGGCGGCCGGGCTGTGGTGGCGCTCGCTGAACTCCCGCGCTCGCTCGCCGAGTCGCCGCCGCCCCACGGCGTCGCCGAGCAGCTCCGCGGTCGCCGCCGCGATTCCCGCCCCATCGTCGGCGACCCGCAGCGGCGGCTCCTCGCCGAAGCCGGTGTAGCCCTCGGCGCCGCGGCTCGTGGTCACCACCGCCTTGCCGGCCGCCATCGCCTGCAAAACCTTCATCCGCATCCCGCCGCCGGTCCGCACCGGCGCCAGGACGACCGCGGCGGCGTCGAGGTGGGGCAGCACGCTGGGCGCGTCGGCGATCAGCTCCACCGCCGGCCCGGCCAGCGCCCGCACCTCGGGCGGCGGCGCCGTGCCGACGATCCGCAGCCGCGCCTCCGGACACCGCCGGCCGATCGCCGGCATGATCTCCCCGGCCAGCCAGAGCGCCGCGTCGCGGTTCGGCGGGTGGGCGAAGTTGCCGACGAAGAGCACGGTTCCGGCGATCTCCCGCGCCGGGTCGTGGCGCGGCGGCAGGACCAGCCCGAACGGGTCCACCCGCACCCGGGGTGCCACCTCGGGCGCCAGTTCCCCGATCGTCTCGGCGTCGCGATGGCTGAAGACCTGAACCCGGTCGAAGGCGGACCAGGCGCGGCGCTGAAAGCCGCGCCAGCGCCGCCAGTCGAGTTCGCCGAATGCCCAGCCCGGCCAGCGGGCGGGCGCCCCGGGGTGCCGGTCGAGGGGGCGCGGGCGCAGCACCTCGTGGTGGGTGTAGACGGTCGGCACCCCGGCCGGGTACCGGAACACAGACATCGAGCTGTCCTCGACCGCGACGAGGTCGAACTCGCGCTCCGCGGCGAGCCGGTCGAGGATCCGCTGGATGGCGGGGTCGGCGTACCAGACGGTTCGCCAGGGCCAGCCGCCGCGTGCCCAGCGCGTCGCCATGCGCAGCTGGCGCCGCCGTCGTCGCCAGCCCGGCGGCGGTCGGCGGCGGTCGGCGGCGTGGACCTCGCCCGCCGCGCGCAGGGGGCCCAGCGCCGCCGCTTCGCCGGCCTCGTCGCCGACCGCGGTGACCAGCGTCACATCGTGCAGCTCGCGCAGTCCGAGCAGCTCGGCGTGCAGCAGCACCGGGATCGCCCCGGCGCCATCCGCCTGCGGGGGAACCGGGGTGACGAGGAGCACCCTCATCGCCGGCGGTCGCGGGCGCCCATTTCAGCCCAACCTCGCGATCCGGGCGCCGCCCTCGGAGCGCTGCAGGCGGCCGAGCAGGCGGTTGAAAGCGCGACGCCGTTCCGGGAAGAGGAAGAGCTCGGCGAGCTTGCGGGCCAGCGGCCGCGGCGCCGCCGCCTCGGCGGCGAACCAGGCGACGAACATCCCCTTCATCGGCCAGGAGACGTCGAAGCGACGCCGAGCGGCCCGCATCGAGGAGACCACCAGCCCGGCCCTGGTGTCCGCGCTCACCGGGTGCAGCCCGGGCGCCAACCGCAGGGAGATCAGCCGGTTGGCGAGGTCCGAGAGCGAGAGGATCGGGTCCGGCCGCCGCAGCCCGATCGCGTCGGCGCGCCGCTCCAGCGAGCGACAGGTCGCCGAGGCGTAGACGATCGCGTCGCGGATGTGGTCGAGGTCGAGGCTCGGCCGGTCGAGCTCGTACCCGTTGCCACCGTGGATCCGGTACTCCGCGCAGATCTCGTCGAGCGCCGCCGAGCTGCCGGCCAGCGCGCCGAGGTGGACCAGGTACCAGTCGGCGCCGAAATGGGGATAGTCGGCCTCCGGGATCGGCAGCAGCTCGCGCAGCGAGGAGGTGCGGAACGCCGTGCCGCCCCCCGGCAGCCAGGCGAGGTCGAAGGGGAAGGCGAGCTCGGCGCGCCGGACGTCGCCGATCGGCGGCTGCAGGTGGCCGGAGGGCTTCGTGGCCCCGGTCGGCCGGCCGGCCGCGTCCACCACGGCCATCCGGAACTGGACCTTGACCAGGTCGGGGTCGGCGGCGAAGGTCTCCGCCACTCGTGCCGCCGCCTCGGGCCGCAGCACGTCGTCGGCGTCGAGCAGCAGCAGCACGTCGCCAGCGCAGCGGGCGATCCCCGCGTTCAACGCCGAAGCCTGTCCGCCACGTTCCTTGAGCACGACCTCGACCCCGTCCCCCAACCCGGCCAACAGCTCCCGCGAGCCGTCCGTCGAGCCGTCGTCGACGACGATCACGTTGACCCGCGAATGGGTCTGAGCGCGGGCGCTCTTCACCGCGTCGAGCAGGAAGCGACCGTAGTTGTGGTTCGTGATGACGACGTCGACGACCATCTCGGCAGCTTCGTCGCCGCTCAGGGAAGACCCTTCTTCCGCGGCATCCAGCTGACCACGCGACGGTAGAGGTGTCCGGGTTCGGAGACCTGGTAGAGCGAGGCGGTGACCCGGGTGGGATGGGCCGCGGTGCCCCGGGAGACCGGCAGCCGGAAGGTCTTTTCCTCTCCCGGCTCGAGGCCGAAGCGGCTGCTGCGGGGCGCTTGCCCCCTCACCCCTTCCAGCCGCAGCAGGTAGTCACGCCGGTCGTGCTCGCTGCTCACCACCCCTACTTCGACGCTTCGTTCCCCCGCCCCGGGCAGCATCCACAGCGCCGTGAAGCCGGTCGCCTTGCCGGCCGGGAGCGGGGTCTGAGCGAGCACGAAGGCGGCGGTCGCGATCGCCGCGGCAGCGACCAGGAGACCCAGGTCCCGGCGCGCCAGCCGCGGGACCCGCAAGCGCGGGCCGGCCCGCCTACCCGGCCCGCGGCGGAGCGCCGCCCCGCGGCAGCAGGCGAGCACGAGGGCCAGCAGCAGGATCGCCCAGGTGAGCGTCTCGATCCCGCCCGGCAGCAGATCGAGGAGCAGGCCGGAGAGGGCGAGGACCGAGAGGCTGGTACCGACGCTGGCGACGAGCAGCGTCGGGGTCGGCGGGCGCCTGGCGCCGAACGCGACGGCGAGGGTCGCGTACCCGGGCAGGAAGAGGGCCAGCGGGACGGCGGCGAGGATGCGGACGATCTCGACCGGCACGGCGACGGCCATCGCCGCGCAGAGGATCGCGGCCAGGCAGGCGAGGGTGAGGTCACGGTGGCCCCTCACGGCCGGCTCTCCAGGTCGTAGAGGACGATCCGGCCGCTGTCCCAGAGCCGTCCCGCGGGGATCTTCGAGAACTTGTGCACGACGTCCGGCGGGTACAGCTCTTCGCCTTCCTGGCCGGGGATTTCGAAGTAGTAGCCGCGCAGCGTGTCGGAGCTGATCTGGCGCCGGTCGGCGACCACGTAGGGCAGGTGGTGGCGGCGCAGAACCGGCAGCTGCCAGGGGGCCAGTTGGGGGGTCGAGACGATGTCTTCGACGTCGGGGCCCTGGCCGCCGAAGGCGATCTGGCCGCCGGGCGCCATCAGCATCCGTGCGTCGGCTTCCGGGGCGGCGAAGCGGTGGCCGCTGAAGCGCCGCTTCGCCCACTCGGCGAGTGCCAGGGGCTCCGAGACGATCCGCCGCTCTTCGGCCGTGACCTTCAGGGGCCGGGCGAGCTGCACGTCCCAGGGCCAGCCGGAGATCGCGCCGCCGACGAGGACGATCCCCAGCCCGGCGACGAGCAGGAGCCGGCGGCGTCGCAGGTTTGGACCGGCCCGCAGCAGCTCCGCGGCGCCGTAGGTGACGACGAATGCGAGCCCGAGGAAGAGGAACTCGCCGGCCCGGTTGCCGGTCTCCCAGGCGGCCGGCGCGAAGCGCAGCACGAGCGCGGCGAAGAAGCCGAGCGAGGCGAGGCAGAAGAGCAGCACCAGGGGCTCGCGCCGGAAGCGCCGCCACACCACCCGGATGCCAAACACGAAGCCGATCCCGAGCAGCGCGATCGCCAGCAACGCGACCGCCCGGGCCGGGAACGGCGTCACCCCGACCGTGTTGGCGCTGGCGTGGAAGAGGGTCCGCGGCGCCGTCTCGCCGGAGGCGGTCTTGAAGATCGCCCTGATCGCGTCGCCGAGCACCGGCGAGAGGTAACCGACGGTCTGGCGCGCGGCGATCAGCAGCCAGCCGGCGGCGACGACCGTGGCAAAGAGCGCCAGGGGCCAGGGGTTCGGCGCCCTCAGCTCGAAGACCCGGTAGAGGATCGCCAGCGCGATCAGGATCGCCGCCGCCGCGTAGGAGGTGATGTGGTGGGTGACGGCGATCGCCAGGATCCCCAGCACGATCGGGACGAGCCAGGCCGCCCGCCAGGACGGCGCCGCCGCCTCGCGTTCCACGAAGCACATCAGGACGACGACGAGCAGCGGCAGGGCCAGCGACTCGTAGGAGAACTGCGCCCCCCAGAAGAGGAAGTTGGAGCTGCCGGTGTAGATGGCGACGCCGAGGCCGGCCGCCCGGGCGGAGCCGCCGATTCGGTTGAAGAGCAGGAAGAGGGCGGTGACGAAGGTCAGGCGGCCGGCGGCGATCACCAGGGTCCCAGCGCCGAAGCTGGACATCCCGGTCAGGGTCATCAGCGCCGAGGTCGCGCTGCCGAGGCCAGGGTAGTGCGGGGTCACCGGCAGCGCCGGGTTGAACCGGTACAGGTGGTGGTGTTCGACGATCTGCTGGGCGTTGAAGGCGTGGACGAGCTCGTCGGGGAAGTTGAAGAGGAGGGAGTCGCGGACGACCTTGACGCCGTAGAGCGCCAGCCCCAAGAGCACCACGAGCAGCAACCGCTCGCCGGGAGAGGGCTCCTTCGAGCCGAGCCGGTAGAAGATCGGCAGCGCGATCAGCAGCAGGCCCGCCCAGTAGGTCAGCGTGGTCGGCTGCAGCGCGGCCCGGCCTAGCCCGTTGTCGAGCGAGCAGAGCAGCAGCCCGAGGGCGGCGCAGAGCGCGATCGCCGGGAGATGCCCGAGATCGAGCGCGGGCCTCCTCAGCCGCCCCGCTGCGCGCTTCGGATCCTCGGTTCGGGAGGCCGGCACCTTGGCGATGTTACGACCGGGGGCGGCGCCTCGCAGCCCCCGCCGGGGATTCAGCCGAGTCGCCGCTCCAGCGCCCGCAGCTGCTCGGAGATCCCGGCCGGCAGCTTGTCGCCGAACCGGCCGAGGTGCTCGCGGACCTGCGGCAGCTGCTGCCGCAGCAGCTCGGTGTCGACGCTGAGCAGCTCGCGCATCGCCTCGGCGGAGATCTCCAGCCCGTCGACGTCGAAGTCGCCCTCGGCCGGCAGCAGGCCGATCGGCGTCTCGACCGCCTCGGCCTCACCCTCGCAGCGGCGGAAGATCCACTCCAGCACCCGGCTGTTCTCGCCGAAGCCGGGCCAGAGGAACTTGCCGTCGGCGTCTTTGCGGAACCAGTTGACGTAGAAGACCCGCGGCAGCTGGGCGCCCTCGCGTTCGCCGATCTTCAGCCAGTGGGCGAAGTAGTCGGCCATGTTGTAGCCGCAGAACGGCAGCATCGCCATCGGGTCGAAGCGCAGCTTGCCGACCTCACCCGCCGCGGCGGCGGTGGTCTCCGAGGACATCGTCGCCCCCATGAAGACCGCGTGCTCCCAGTCGAAGGCCTCGTGGACCAGCGGCACGACGGTGGCCCGGCGGCCGCCGAAGAGGAAGGCATCGATCGGCACGCCGGCCGGGTCCTCCCACTCCGGTGCGATCGACGGGCACTGCGACGCCGGCGTCGTGAAGCGGGCGTTGGGATGGGCGGCCGGAGTCTCGGACTCCGGCGTCCAGTCGTTGCCATGCCAGTCGATTGCGTGGGCCGGCGGCTCGCCGGTCATCCCCTCCCACCAGATGTCGCCGTCGTCGGTCTTGGCGCAGTTGGTGAAGATCGTGTTGCGCTCGACCGTGTCCATCGCGTTGGGATTGGTCTTGTGGCTGGTGTTGGGGGCGACGCCGAAGAACCCCGCCTCGGGGTTGACCGCGTAGAGCCGGCCGTCCTCCTTGAACTTCATCCAGGCGATGTCGTCGCCGACCGTCTCCAGCCTCCAGCCGGGAAGCGTCGGGACCATCATCGAGAGGTTGGTCTTGCCGCAGGCCGAGGGGAAGGCGCCGGTGATGTACTTGACCTTGCCCTCCGGCGAGGTCAGTTTGAGGATCAGCATGTGCTCGGCCATCCAGCCCTCGTCGCGGGCCATCGCCGAGGCGATCCGCAGCGCAAAGCACTTCTTGCCCAGCAGGGCGTTGCCGCCGTAGCCGGAGCCGAAGGACCAGATTTCGCGGCTCTCGGGGTAGTGGACGATGTACTTGTTGGCCTCGTTGCAGGGCCAGGAGACGTCCTCGGCCCCCTCGCCCAGCGGCATCCCCACCGAGTGCACGCAGGGGACGAACTCGCCCTCGCTGCCCAGCACGCCGAGGGCCGGCTTGCCCATCCGGGTCATGATCCGCATCGAGACCGCGACGTAGGCCGAGTCGGTCAGCTGGACGCCGATTTCCGAGATCTCGGAACCCAGCGGGCCCATCGAGAAGGGCACCACGTACATCGTCCGGCCCTTCATGCAGCCCTTGAAGAGTTCGCCGAGCATCTCGCGCATCTCGGCCGGGTCGCGCCAGTTGTTGGTCGGGCCGGCGGCCTCCTCGTTCTCGGAGCAGATGAAGGTCCGGTCTTCGACCCGGGCGACGTCGGCGGGGTCGGAGAGCGCGAGGTAGGAGTTGGGTCGCTTGGCGTCGGAGAGGCGCTCGAAGGTCCCGGCGTCGATCAGGCTCTGGCAGAGCGCGTCGTACTCCTCCGCGGATCCGTCGCACCAGTGGACGGAGTCGGGCTGGGTCAGCTCGGTGATCTCACCCACCCAGGCGAGAAGTTTGGCATGGGTGGTCAGCGCGGGGGCCGTGGTCGAGTCGCTCATTCGCCTCTCTCTATTTGTTCGCTTTGAGGCCGACGATGGTGATGTCGGCGTCCTTGTCGCGGATTTCCAACGTCGCGGTCATCTGCTTTGCGTCTGGGAAAGTCACGTCGCAGGTGAAGGTCGAGCCGGGGTCTACGGACAGTCCCGAAGGGCAATCGACGTTCTTGATCTTTTCATGAAGTGAGCCTTCGAGGCTGGCTCGGGTCGTGTCCTCGAGCTTCACCTGGTCGATCGTCGTGCCCCCGCAACCCGCGATGACGAGGGCGGCGGAGATGATGACGGTCGCGGCGGCGCATCGGATCGCGACGCTCATGTACCCGGTTTGGGCCCGGATTTCACTTCCCCAGTATCCCAAGCCCCGGATGCTCGGCGGGCGGATGCCTCCACCTGCTTGCGTTGGATAGTTGGATAGGGTGCGCGCCGCTGATGCGGTTCTACGAGTACGAGGCAAGGAAGATCGTCGAGCTGGCGGGGATCCCGGTCACCAGGTACGGGTTCTGCCAGAGCGCCGAGGAGGCGCGCCGGGCGGCCGCGGAGATCGGCGGTCCGGTGGTGATCAAGTCCCAGGTGCTGACCGGGGGCCGGATGAAGGCCGGCGGCGTCAAGTTCGCCGACACGCCCGAGGAGGCGGCCGAGCACGCCGCGGCGATCCTCGAACTGGAGATCAACGGCCACATGCCGCGCGGCGTCCTCGTCGACCCGAAGGCCGAGGTCAAGCAGGAGTACTACGCGGGGGTCGTCTGGGACGGCACCGCGAAGCGCCCGCTGATGCTGTTCAGCGACATGGGCGGGATCGACATCGAGCAGGTCGCCGAGCAGCACCCCGACCACGTCGGCCGCGGCCACCTCTCCAACCTCTTCCCGATCCCCGATTTCGAGGCCAAGCAGGCGATCGCCGCGACCGGCGTCACCGGCTCCCAGCTCAACCGGGCGACGCCGATCCTCGCCCGGCTCGCCCGGCTGTTCCGCGAGCGCGACATGACCCTGGCCGAGATCAACCCGCTGGCCGAGCTGACCGACGGCAGCTTCGTCGCCCTCGACGCCCACATGGAGATGGAGAACGAGGCGGTCGGCCGGCAGAAGCAGCTGCTCCGGGTCGAGCTGGGGATCGCCGAGGACGACAGGCGCGAGACCTACGAGCCCTCCGACTTCGAGCGCAACGTCGCGGCGATCGACGCCGCCGACCACCGCGGCGTGATCCAGGGCAAGGACCACGGCTTCACCGGCAACCTCGGCCTGGTGATCGGCGCCGGCGGCGGCTCGCTGACCCTGACCGACGCGGTCCGCAGCCAGGGCGGCAAGCCGGCCAACTACTCCGAGATCGGCGGCAACCCCTCGGTCGCCAAGGCCTGCGGCCTGGCCAAGCAGGTGCTGGAGAAGGACGGGGTGGAGAAGATCGCGGTGATGATGTCGATCGTCTCCAACACCCGGGTCGACATCGTCGCCCGCGGGGTGATCAAGGCCTGCCTGGAGCTCGGCAAGGACCCCGGCGAGACGATCGCGATCTTCCGCATCCCCGGCGCCTGGGAGGAGGAGGGCTTCAAGATCCTCGAGAGATACGGCGTCGAGTACTGCGACCGCTCGGTCTCGATGTGGGAGGCCGCCGGGCGGGCCGTCGCCAAGATCCAGGGGCAGGCCGCGTGAAGATCGGCACGGTGATCTCCGGTTGCTCGAGTCCGCGACGACCTTCGCGCGAGCCCAGGGGGTTCTCGGCCTGATGTCGATCCTCCTCACCCGCGACACCACCTTCATCGTCCAGGGGATCACCGGCCGCGAGGCGGTCAACCTGACCCGCGAGTGCCTCGACTACGGCTCGCGGATCGTCGGCGGCGTCACCCCGGGGCGCAAGGGCCGCGAGGTCCACGGCGTGCCGGTCTTCGACACCGTCGCCCAGGCGGTTGAGCACCACGGCGGCCCGATCGACGGCTCGGTCGTCACCGTCCCCCCCGCCTTCACCAAGGACGCCGTCTTCGAGGCGATTCTCAACGGGATCAAGCTCGTCGTCGTCGTCACCGAGCGGATCCCGCGCGGCGACGTCGCTCAGATGGTCGAGCTGGCCGACCTGAACGGGGCGCGGATCATCGGCCCCAACTGCCTCGGCCTGATCGTCCCCGGGGTCTGCAAGATGGGCGGGATCGGCGGTCCGGCGAAAGACGCCGCCAAGGCCTACCAGCCGGGCCCGGTCGGCGTGATGAGCCGCTCCGGCGGGATGACGACCGAGATCTCCTCCTCGCTGACCCAGGCCGGGCTCGGCGTCTCCACCGCGGTCTCGATCGGCGGCGACGCGATCATCGGCTCCACCTACGCCGAGCTGATGCCCTACTTCGAGGCCGACGAGGAGACGCGGGCGATCGTCATCTACACCGAGCCGGGGGGCCGCATGGAGGCCCAGCTCTCCGAATGGGTCAAGGAGCACGACAGCCGCCTGCCGATCGTCGCCTTCATGGCCGGCAAATTCATGGACGACGAGGAGATGAAAGGCATGTCCTTCGGCCACGCCGGCACGATCGTCGAGGGGGTCGAGGACACGGCGACCGAGAAGATCGCCCGCCTCGAAGCGGCCGGCATCCGCGTCGTCGAGCGGATCGACGAGATCCCCGCCGTCGTCAAGGAGAAGCTGGGGGTGACCGCCTGATGGCCGAGCGGCTGAGCAGGGTCTTCATCGAGGTCGAGGTCGAGGAGTCGGTCCGGAACGACGCCGCCCTCGCCGCCAAGCTCGAGGAAGTCTGCCCCGTCGACATCTACCGCGACGCCGGCGGCGGCGTCGAGGTGGTCGACGAGAACTGCGACGAGTGCGTCCTCTGCAAGCTCTGCATCGAAGCCGCCCCCGCCGGCACCGTCCACGTCAAGAAGCTCTACGACGGCACCGAGCTGAGCTAGCTCCTGTCGGCTTCATCCCGTGGACGGGAATCCCCCGGCCCCGGGGTCCTCGGCCGATCTCGGCCGCGCCGGACCGGCCGCTTGGTTCGGCCGGGCCGGGCCGTCGCGCTACTTGCATTTAATTTATATCTGGGTAACGTATGCATCGATGGATGCATCGATTGCGCGTTCGCGGCTTCCCCGGGAGGACCGGATGGAGCAGATGCTGGGCGAGGCCCACGACCTGTTCGCCGACCGCGGCTACGCCGCGGTGACGATGGATGAGATCGCCGCCGCGGTCGGGGTCACCAAGCCGCTCCTCTACACCTACTTCGGCAACAAGGAGCGGCTCTACATCGCCTGCATGGAGCGGGCCGGCGACGCCCTCCTGGCGACGATCGGCGGCGCGGTCGGCAAGACCGAGAACCCCGGCGACGCGCTCGGGGCCGGGGTTCGCGCCTTCTTCTCCTTCCTCGACAGCGACCGGGCGGCCTGGGCCGTGCTCTTTGACGAGACCCTTCCCCACGGGGGCGAGGTCTTCGACCGGGTCGCCGCCTACCGGGCCCAGATCGCCACCCTGGTCTCCGGGTCGCTGCTCACCCAGATGCCGATGCGGCGGCGCGAAGCGGCCAAGGTCGAAGTCGAGGCCCTCTCCACCGCCCTGCTCGGCGCCGCCGAGGCGCTGGCCCGCTGGTGGCTGCGGACCGAGGCGATCGGCGCCGAGGAAGCGGCCGATCTCCTGATCTCCACCGTCGAGCCCGGCCTGCGCGAGCGCTCCGCCCCCACCCCCACTTCCGATCCCCCGCAAGGAGGCACCGACCGCAAATGAACAGCGAGACCCGCAAAGTCGCCGTGATCGGCGGAAACCGCATTCCCTTTGCGCGTTCCAACAGCACCTACTCGCACGCCAGCAACCAGGACATGCTGACGGCCGCCCTCGACGGGCTGATCGACCGCTTCGGCCTGCAGGGCGAGTGCCTCGGCGAGGTCGCCGGCGGCGCCGTGCTCAAGCACTCCCACGACCGCGACCTGGCGCGCGAGAGCGTGCTCGGCACCCGGCTCGCCCCGGAGACCCCCGCCTACGACGTCCAGCAGGCCTGCGGCACGGGCCTCGAGACGACGATCCTGGTCGCCAACAAGATCGCCCTGGGCCAGATCGACTGCGGCATCGCTTGCGGCGCCGACACCACCTCCGACGCGCCGATCGCGCTCAACGAGCAGCTTCGCGCGACGCTGCTGGAGGCCAACCGGCAGCGCTCGACGCTGGGCAAGCTGCGCACCCTGACCGGCGTCCGTCCCAGCCACGTCGTCCCCCACATTCCCCGCAACGAGGAGCCGCGGACCGGAATGTCGATGGGCGAGCACTGCGCGATCATGGCCGAGGAATGGGGCATCGGCCGCGCCGAGCAGGACGAACTGGCCCTCGCCAGCCACAAGCACCTCGCCGCCGCCTACGAGCGCGGCTTCTTCACCGACCTCCTCACCCCCTACCTCGGCCTCGACCGCGACCAGAACCTGCGGCCGGACTCCAGCCTCGAGAGGCTGGCGAAGCTGAAGCCGGTCTTCGGCGGCCCCGAGGGGACGATGACCGCGGCCAACTCGACGCCGCTCTCCGACGGCGCCTCGGCGGTCCTGCTGGCCTCCGAGGAGTGGGCGAGGGAGCACGACATGCCGGTCCTCGCCTACATCACCGAGGCCCAGACCGCCGCCGTCGACCACGTCCACAAGCGCGAAGGCCTGCTGATGGCGCCCGCCTACGCGATGCCGCGGATGCTCGACCGCGCCGGGCTCGCGCTGCAGGACTTCGACTACTACGAGATCCACGAGGCCTTCGCCGCCCAGGTCCTCTGCACGCTCAAGGCCTGGGAGGACCCGAGCTTCTGCAAGGAGAAGCTCGGCCGCGAGGCGCCGCTCGGCGCGATCGACCGCGCCAAGCTCAACGTCAACGGCGGCTCGCTGGCGGCCGCCCATCCGTTCGCCGCCACCGGCGGGCGGATCGTCGCCAGCCTCGCCAAGCAACTGCACGAAGACGGCAAGGGCCGCGGCGCGATCAGCATCTGCGCCGCCGGCGGCCAGGGTGTCGTCGCGATCCTCGAAGCCCCGGGAGGTGCCAGGTAGTCATGCCCGATCGTTACTCGCAGGTCGTCAACGCACCGGTCGTCTCGACGATCGCCAGGCAGCTCGGGCTGCCCCGTCCGGTCGCCCTCGACCGCCACCAGCCGGGCCAGCCGGTGATCGCCGGCCCCGCTCTGAGCGGCGGCGCGCCGGAGGGGCGGCTGGGCCGCCCCCTGGCCGCGATCCTCGACAGCGTCAAGGCCGAACGGGCCGGCGCCGAGGGCAGGGCGAAGGCGCTCCTCTTCGACGCCACCGGGATCGCCGACTCGACCCAGCTGGTCGAGCTGCAGCGCTTCTTCTACCCGGCGGTGCCGCGCCTGGGGCGCAGCGGCCGGGCGATCGTCCTCGGCACCCCGCCGGCGCGGGCCGGCTCGGTCGAGGCCCATATCGCCCAGCGCGCCCTGGAGGGCTTCACCCGCTCGCTGGGCAAGGAGATCGGCGGCCGCGGCTCGACCGCCCAGCTCCTCTACGTCGAGCCGGGCGCCGAGGACCAGCTCGAGTCCACCCTGCGCTTCCTGCTCTCGCCGCGCTCGGCCTACGTCTCCGGCCAGGTGATCCGGGTCGGCAAGGGCGTGGCGCCGCAGCCGCAGCTCGACTGGGAGCGGCCGCTCGCGGGCAAGACCGCCCTGGTGACCGGCGCCTCGCGCGGCATCGGCGCCGCGATCGCCAACACCCTGGCCCGCGACGGCGCCGAGGTGGTCGGCCTCGACATCCCGCCGATGGCAGCCGACCTGAAGGCGGTCACCGAGGCGATCGGCGGCCGCTCGATCGAGCTCGACATCACCGCCGACGAGGCGCCGGAGAGGATCGCCGCCGAGCTCTCCGACGGCGTCGACGTCGTCGTCCACAACGCCGGCGTGACCAAAGACCGCACGATCGCCAAGATGCCCGAGGAGCGCTGGACGCAGCTGATCGAGATCAACCTCTCCAGCGAGGAGCGGATCGACGAGGCGCTGCTCGCCGAGAAGGTGCTCCGGCCCAACGGCCGGATCGTCTGCGTCTCCTCGATGTCGGGGATCGCCGGTAACTCGGGTCAGACCAACTACGCCGCCTCGAAGGCCGGGGTGATCGGGATGGTCGAAGCGATGGCGCCGGAGCTGGCGAAGCGCCAAGCGACGATCAACGCCGTCGCCCCGGGCTTCATCGAGACGCAGATGACCGCGGCGATGCCGATCGGCCCGCGCGAAGCCGGCCGCCGGCTCTCCAGCCTCTCCCAGGGCGGCCTGCCGGTCGACGTCGCCGAGACGATCGCCTGGCTCGCCAGCCCGGCCTCGACCGGCGTCAACGGCAACGTCGTCCGCGTCTGTGGCCAGAACCTGCTGGGGGCATAGATGACGAAGACCCTCGACAGCTCGCCCAGCATCCTGCCGCTCTACGCGAAGGCGGCGCTGCCGATGATCCCGGGCGCCTCGCTGCTGCCGTTCGTCCCGGGCGGCGGCGGCGAGATCCCCGACGGCCTCGACCTCGAGCTCCTCGGCGTCCGGGCCGAGCCCGCCGAGGTCGCCGCCTACGCCAAGGTCTGCGGCTTCGCCCTCCGCGACACCCTGCCGCCGACCTACCCGCACATGCTTGCATTTCCGCTGCACATGGCGGTGATGAGCGATGGCTCCTTCCCCTTCGGCCCGGTCGGCCTCGTCCACCTCGAAAACCGCATCGTCGTCCACCGCCCGCTGGCCGGCGAGGCCGAGATGGCGATCCGCGTCCGCCCGACGCCGCTGCGGCCGCACCGCAAGGGCCGCACCTTTTCGCTGCTCACCGAGATCCGCGTCGGCGACGAGCTGGCCTGGGAGAGCACGAGCACGATGCTGCGCCGGGAAGCGAGGGACGAGGAGCCGCGCGGCGAGGAGGAGCCCGACCCCTTCGAGGCGCTCCCAGCCGTCGCCGAGTGGCGTCTCGGCGGCGACCTCGGGCGCCGCTACGCCGCCGTCTCCGGCGACCGCAACCCGATCCATTTGCACTCGCTGACCGCCCGACCGCTTGGCTTCCCGGGGGCGATCGCGCACGGGATGTGGACGAAGGCGCGGGCACTGGCGGCGCTGGAGGGCCGGCTGCCCGCGAGCTTCGAGGTCGATGTCCGCTTCCGCAAGCCGATCCTGCTGCCGGCGCGCGTCGAGTTCGCCAGCCAGCGGGAGGGCGAGGCGATCCTCTTCGCCGTCCGCGACGCCAGGGAAAAGACCCCACACCTCGACGGGAGGCTGAAATGACCACGACCACCGACAACGACCGAGGCGTCGCCGAGAGCGCGATGGGCTTCGGCCTGCGGGCGCTCAACCGGCTCGCCGGTTCCGACCTGCTCGACCGCATCCGCCTCCGCAAGCAGGTCGAGCGCGCCCTGTTCCAGGGCACCAAGGGCGGCTTCCGCACCGCGACCGCCGCCGGGCGCAGCTTCAAAGCCGCCCAGCAGCTCGGCAAACCGGCGCGCCAGAAGAAGGGCAAATCGAAGGGCCTCTTCGACCTCACCCCCGACGACGAGCAGCAGATGTTCCAGGAGGCCGGTCGCGCCTTCGCCGAGGAGAGGGTCCGCCCGGCGGCGCTGGAGGCCGACGAGAAGCGCGAAACGCCGAAGGAGATCCTCGAGCAGGCGACCGAGCTCGGGGTCGACATGCTCGGCGTCCCCGAGGAGCTCGGCGGCGTGATGACCGAGCAGTCGGCAATGACCAGCGTGCTGATCGCCGAGGCGCTCGCCCACGGCGACCTGGGCATCGCCTACGCCGCCCTGGCTCCGGGCGCCGTCGCGACGGCGATCGGCCTCTGGGGCAGCGCCGAGCAGGAGGCGACCTACCTGCCGGCCTTCACCGGCGAGGACGTGCCGGCAGCCGCCCTGGGGATTCTCGAGCCGCGACCGCTGTTCGATCCCCTGCGCCTGGAGACCAAGGCGAAAAAGAAAGGCGATGAGTGGGTGCTGACGGGCGCCAAGTCGCTACTCGCCCGCGCCACCGAGTGCGAGCTTTTCGTCGTGGCCGCCGACGCCGAGGAGGTCGGCCCGGCGCTGTTCATCGTCGAGTCCAGCGCCAAGGGACTGACGATCGAGGATGAGCCGGCGATGGGGCTGCGGCCCGCCGCCACCGGCCGACTCCTGATCGACAGGGTGAAACTGCCCGGCGGCGCCCTGCTCGGCGAGGGCAAGGCCACCGCCAAGGACTACCTCGCCTGCGTCAACCGGGCGCGGATCGCCTGGTGCGCCCTCGCCACCGGGACGTCCCAGGCCGTCCTCGACTACGTGATCCCCTACGTCAACGACCGCCAGGCGTTCGGCGAACCGATCTCCAACCGCCAGGGCGTCGCCTTCGCGGTCTCCGAGATCGGCATCGAGCACAGCGGGATGCGACTCGCCACCTACCGGGCGGCCAGCCGCGCCGACCGCGGCGAGAGCTTCGCCCGCGAGGCGGCGATCGCCCGCCGGCTCTGCTCCCAGAAGGGGATGCGAATCGGCTCCGACGGCGTGCAGCTGCTCGGCGGCCACGGCTTCGTCAAGGAGCACCCGGTCGAGCGCTGGTACCGAGACCTCCGAGCCGCGGGCGTGATGGAGGGCGCCCTGCTCGTCTGAGTGGCGCATTCTGCCCGCATAGCGACCAAAAAGCGCCACGAAGGAGCAAAACGAAACCATGATCAATCTCGAGATACCGAAGAAGTTCAAGCCGCTGGCCACCCAGGCCAACCAGGTCGCGGCCGAGGTGTTCCGGCCGATCTCGCGCAAATACGACGAGGCCGAGCACACCTATCCCAAGGAGCTCGACATGCTGGCGTCGCTGATCGACGGCATGAACGAGGGCTCCGACATCGGCGGCGCCGGCGCCGCCGGGGTGCGCCGCACCGACGGCGCCGACCCGAGCGAGAACCGCAACGGCTCCAACCTCTCCACCGTGCTCGGGATCATCGAGCTCTGCTGGGGCGACGTCGGGCTGCTGCTCTCGATGCCGCGCCAGGGGCTCGGCAACTCGGCGATCGC
>DATAEW010000074.1:0-25086 GCA_036257815.1 Solirubrobacterales bacterium | reverse complement strand
CTGGTTCCTAGTAGTTCGGCCGGAAGGTATTGATAAGGAAATCTGGTGTCTAGCAACCGCACAGAAGATCGACGGTCATTCGACTCCCACCCGGGAGGTTCGTTGGATGTATGAACTTCCACGCCTCCGATCCCGTAGCGGTCTCGTTCAGTGGACATAGGCCGTCGTCTCGCCGCCATCGTCGGGACCGCGCTCCGCCACCCTGCTGGCGGAGCGCGGTGGATGCCGGCGAATCCCTGCTGGAACCTCTCAGTGAGACAGGTAGGTGGCCCCGAGGACCCCAGCCATCGCGGCATAGCCCGCCTTGGTGGGGTGAATGTCGGCGTTCGGACTCGCGGGGTTGAATTCGCCGCCCGGGCACATGGCCGTGAAGGCACACACCGTGGGGATGTCGCCCGCTTCCGGGCCGCCATGGGTGCCGGAGAAGTTGATCACCCGCGCGGTGTTGGCGAAGCCGACCCCATAGGTCGCGGCCACGCTCTTCAGCGCGCCGTTGAGCGCTTCGACCGTCGCGTCTCCCGTGCCTTCCGGTTTCAGCACCGTCGGAAAGGGGTTGTACTGCGAGACGAAGACGATCTTCGCTTCCGGCGCAGCCGCGCGCAGCTGAGCCAGAATGAACCCGACGTTCGAGGTGACGTGCCCGATCTCGGCTTCGATCTGTTCCTGGCTGCAGGTGAACGTCGCCGGGAAGCCGCAGGTGTGGCTGAGGAACTGCAGGATGTCGTTGGCGCCGATGTCGATCGTGATCGTGCCGACTCCCGGTTCTTTCGCGATCGCCAGCGCGTCTTCGAGCTGCGTCCCGGGATAGGGGTGGTGCAGGAACGCCTTCGGGAAGGGACTCCCGGTCGGACCGCCAGCGCAGAATTCGGACCCGAAGACGCCGGAGCCTTTGATCATCGTTTCGGTGGTCTCGCCCGGGCAGCCGTCATTGACGATCTGCAGTTTGGGATTCACCAGCTTCAGCGTCGCGCCGAAGTCATCGACGTAGCCATCGTTGAAATTCGCCGGTTCGACGAAGCCTTTGGCTTTCAGTTCTTCTTGGAACTGGGCCTGGTGGTAACCGTAGGCAAGCGAATCGCCGAGCGCGAGATAGGTGCTTCCAATGCCATTGGCACCGGCGGCCGGAGCGAGCGCGAGCGCTCCGAATGCGGCGAGAGCGACAACGCACGCGACCAAACGCGTGCAAGAGCGATGCGAGGCAGACATGACCCCTCCCAATTTCGAATGGTTTTACAGACTGAGCTTGATTACTCAGCGCGAGTGCCTCCATTCTAGTGGGCGTGCCCTGGATGCTGGTCTGCGAGCTCCTCGGCGGGCATGTTCTCCGCGAGCAACGCGGCGAGCGCCGTCGTGATCGGCACCGCGCAGATCAACCCGATCGAACCGACCAAGCTGGCGACGATGAGATCCGGCGTAGGCGAGCACGAGGGTGTTGACGATGGTTGACGATGGCGCTGAAATGGTCGCGGCCGAGCTGGGTCACGCCGCCGCGGCCCCGAGTCCGAACGGGAGGCCGAGGACCGGATCGAAGATGGTCAGCCGAGAGCCAGTGCCCGCACCCGGCTGTAGTCGCCGTTGAACCGGTCTTGGTCACCGGGGAAGGTGCCGGAGAAGGCGTACTGCCAGATCGTTTGGTAACTCCAGTTGTATGGCAGGACCCCGACGGTCGACGAGCGGCGCGCCACCCACAGCGGGTTCGTGCTGGAAAAGGCACCCCTGTTTCCAGTGCACTCGGTCCACCATCTCGTCGACGTATAGATCACCGGCCAGCGCGTCGTTCGGGCGCGGTACTCCATGCTGAACGCGCGGATCCAGGCCACCATCGCGGACTGGCTCAGGCCGTAGCAGTCCCCACCCTGGGTGGCGGACCCCCACTCGATGTCCAGTGCGCCGGGCAGAGTCAGGCCGTCCGCCGACCACCCGCCGCCGTGCGTGGCGAAGTAGTCAGCCTGGGCCGCGCCGCCGGAATTGTCCGGCCGCGCGTAGTGGTAGGCGCCACGGATGATGCCCTGGCTGTACGCCTGCAGGTAGTTGGTGCTGAAACTCGGATCGCGGTAGGCGGTGCCCTCGGTCGCCTTGATGTAGGCGAACCTCGCGCCCAACAACCCGACGGTCGCCCAGTCGATCGTGCCCTCCCAGTGACTCACATCGAGCCCTGGCGTCTGCACAGCGGCGGGTGCGATGCCGGGGAACTCTTCGACCCCTTCGGCGGTGTCCTCCCCGACCCCTTCATGAGCGCGGATGCTCGCGCCCATCTGATGGTCGACCGTGGCCAGCGACTCGGCCTGGGCCGTCGGGAACGGACCGGCGATCAGCGCGGCGACCCCGACGGCGATGGCGACGGATATCCAGCTGCGAAAAGGCATCTCCATGATCGATCCCTTAGAAACTTTGGTGTAAAGGACCTACCCTCGGCCGGCGCTTCGCGAATGCTCGAAGCCGAATGTTCGACGGGCGAGGTCGCCCTGGTGCGAGCGAGACGGCTCACCTCGCCGCCTCTTCTTCCTCCAGCGCCCGGCGCAAGGTCGCGTCGAACGGCTCCGGCGAGATCCCGAACGGCTCGGCGCCGGAAGGGTCGGTGACGACCGTGGCCGTCGTCAGGCCCTCGACCAGGGGGCGAGCGACGTCGGTGTCGACGGGGGTGACGAGTCCGAGCCAGAGCGATGAGAGCCAGGGAGTGAGCAGCGGCACCCGCAGCTTCGGGCGCGGCCGCTTGCCCAGCGCCACGGCCATCCGGTCGAGCATCTCGGCATAGGACAGCACGTCCAAGCCACCGATCTGCACCTCGCGGCCCTCGGACTCGGGCACCTCGGGTGCCCGGCGCAGGTACTCGACGACCGCGTCGATGCCGATCGGCTGGGTCGGCGTGCGCAGCCAGGCCGGCGCCACCATCGCCGGCAGGCGAGCGACCAGGTAGCGCAGCGTGCGGAAGGACTCGCTGTCGGCGCCGACCACCATCGCCGCCCGGAAGTAGGTGAGCGGCGGGCCCTGGGCCGCGAGGGTGAGCGCGGTCCGGTGGCGACTGCGCAGATGCTCGGACGTCGAGGGGTCACCGAGGCCGCCGAGGTAGACGACGCGGCGCACGCCTTCCTCCTTTGCCATCCGGGCGAAGTTGAGCGCGCCGCGATGCTCGCGTTCGGAATAGCCGCTGCCGCCCGCCATCGCGTGCACCAGGTAGTAGGCGACGTCGACACCGCGCCCGGCGCCGGCCAGGCTGGCGGCGACGGTGACGTCGCCCTCGTGCAGCTCCAGCCCCCGGAGGACCAGGTTTGCCGCGCGATCTCGGTCGCGCACCAGGCACCTGACCTGCGCCCCCGACTCCGCCAGCGAGGCCGCGAGCCGGGCGCCGACGAAGCCGGTGGCTCCGGCGATGAGGGCACTGGGTGCGATCGGATCAGGCTAGCGCTCCGCCCTCCAGCCGTCGCCTCGACGGGCCGCCGTCCACGGACCGAGAGATCGATCGAGATTCAATCGGTCCGCGGTCCGGGGGAACCGACTATGGTCGGTGTTCAAGACAACCGAGGAGGATGCCGTCATGTATGTACGCGCCGTCAGGTTCACCGACGTTTCCGCGGATCGGATGCAGGAGCTTGTTGCTCGCATCGAGGAGTCCGACGGGCCGCCCCCCGGCGTGCCCGCCAAGGGTCTCAAGGTTTTGTTCGATGACTCCCAGGGAACGGCGGTGGTCCTTCAGTACTTCGAGAGTGCGGAGGACATGGAGGCGGGAGCCAAGGTGTTCAGCGCAATGGATTCCTCGGAGACGCCCGGGACGCGCGCGTCGGTGGACATGTGCGAGCTGAAGCTGGAGCGAACGCTCACCTGAATCGCTCACGACCGGGCTTCCGCTCATAGGTGCCCGGAATACGAGATCGTGGGTTCGAGAACAGACCTTCACGAAATCTGTATGCGGAAGGGCGTTTTCTTGACACTTTCTTGATGGCCAGAGGAGCACGATCGAGGTGATCCTCGATGGCTCAGCTGAAGGTGCGCGGGCTGCGCAAAACGGTTGGCGTTCCCGGTCTCTTCGCGACCGCCTACGGCAACGTCGGCTCCTCGATCTACTACGCACTCGGGCTCGTCGCCGCCCATGCGCTCGGCCTCACTCCCCTGGTCTTCATGTTCGCGGGAGGGCTGTTCGCCCTGACGGCCAAGACGTATGCGGAGGGCGCGGCGATGTTCCCGGAGGCAGGTGGCTCCTCGTCCTTCGCCCGCCATGCCTTCAACGAGGTCGTCTCGTTCATCGCCGGCTGGGGCCTCTCACTGGACTACATCCTCACGATCGCGATCAGCGCCTTCTTCGTGCCCCACTACCTGGGAGCCTTCTTCCCGGCGCTGGGCCACTCTCCCGGCGACGTCTTCGGCGGCGCCGCGGTGATTGCCCTGCTCGCCCTGGTCAACATCCGCGGCCTGGGCGAGTCGGCGAAACTGAACATCGGACTGGCGATCCTCGACCTCGTCACCCAGCTCGCCCTCGTCGTGCTCGGCGTGGCCACTGTGCTGCATCCCACGGTCCTGGTCGACCAGATCCACCTCGGGGTGGCCCCGAGCTACTCGCAGCTGATCTTCGCCGTCTCGATCTCGATGCTCGCCTACACCGGCATCGAGACGGTCTCCAACATGGCCGAGGAGGCCCGCGATCCGGGTGAGGAGGTGCCCAAGGCGGTCAACCTGGTGCTGATCGCGGTGCTCGGCATCTATGCCGGCATCTCGATCGTCGCCCTCTCGGCTCTGCCGGTCACCCAGAACGCCGCCGGCCATTACTCCACCCAGCTCGGAACCGTCTACGCCGACGACCCGGTGCTCGGGATCGTTTCGGCCCTGGGCCTGCACGGGATGCTCGCCACCGTCGCCAACTACTACGTCGGCGCCCTGGCGGCGACCATCCTCCTGATCGCCACCAACGCCGGCTTGATCGGCATCTCCCGCCTCTCATGGTCGCTCGCCGAGCACCGGCAGTTGCCCGGTGTCTTCGCGAAGCTCCATCCGCGCTACCACACCCCCTGGTTCACGATCCTCTTCTTCTCGGCGATCGCGGTGCTGCTGGTCCTGCCCGGCAACACCGACTTCCTCGGCAATCTCTACAGCTTCGGGGCGATGCTCTCCTTCACGATCGCCCACCTCTCGGTGATCGCATTGCGGCTGCGCGATCCCAACCGCGAGCGACCCTACCGGGCTCCCTGGAACGTCAGCTGGAGGGGTCGCGAGGTGCCGCTCACCGCGGTCCTCGGTGCGCTGGGAACCGGCGCCGCCTTCGTCTCGGTGATCGTCCTCCATGCCGAGGCCAGGATCATCGGCACCGCCTGGCTCGGGGCCGGCCTGGGCGGCTACCTGCTCTATCGCCGCCGGCTCGGGCTCGACCCGCGCGAGCTGCAGCAGGTGCGGCGTCCCGAGCGCCCGCTCGACTTCCTCGAGGTCTCCTACAAATCGGTGGTGGTGCCGATCTTCGGCACTAGCGTGGACGCCGACGCGATGCACCGTGCCGCGGCGGTGGTCGACCCCGACGCGACCGTCCAGGCGCTATACGTGCTCAAGGTGCCTCCCGAGCACGCCCTGCCGGATACCGATTTCGATGCCCTGGAATACGAAGCGCGCTGCGTGCTCGACATCGCCCGCCTGCAGGCGCGCTCCCGCGGCCTCAAGGTGCGGACGAAGCTGGTCCGCACCCGCAATCCCGGCCGGGCGATCGTTGAGGAGGCGATCGAGCGGAGGGCGGACCTGATCTACGTCAGCACCGAGCACGCGCCCAGCGACGAGCGGCTGCTTGGCCCGACGACCCGCTACCTGCTGGCGAAGCGGCCCTGCCGGGTGATCGTCGAGGGCGGGCAGGCCGAGGGCTCGGGAACTCCCGCCGGCAATACCCTGGGG
Organism: Solirubrobacterales bacterium; assembly: GCA_036257815.1. Classification (GTDB taxonomy): domain Bacteria; phylum Actinomycetota; class Thermoleophilia; order Solirubrobacterales; family 70-9; genus VAYN01. Next base: position 19,221 of record DATAEW010000074.1, on the reverse strand, counting down.
CGATGGCGCGAACCCGCCCTTCCTTCAGCTTGACGGGAAAGCCGCCGGCGACGGCTCTGGGAGTGGTCACCGCGGCGGTGGTGGTCGCCCTCGGCACCGGACTTGTCTACCCGCTGAAGTCGGTCGCACCGGCGATCTCCCTCGGCGTCGTCTACATCCCGGGGGTGCTGCTGGTCTCAACCGTATGGGGATGGCGCCTCGGCCTGATGAGCGCGGTCGGCAGCGCCTTTGCCTTCAACTTCTTCCACATCCCGCCGACCGGGCACCTCGACATCGCCGCCGACCGCGACGCCGTCGCCCTCGTCGCTTTCGTCATCGTCGCGATCGCCAGCAGCGCGCTGGCCGAGCTGGCGCGCGCCCGCGCCGCCGAGGCGGAGCGCCGGCGCGAGGAGACGAACCGGGTGCTGAGGGAACTACGCGAGCTCAGCGCCGAACGCGACCAGATCCAGGCGGAGGCGATCGAGGCTGCCGCCCTGAGGCGGAGCGACGAGCTGAAGACGGCGTTGTTGCGCTCGGTCTCCCACGATCTCCGCACGCCACTCACCTCGATGATCGCGGCCGGCGCGGCGCTGGACTCGCCCAGCATCAGCGCGGAGGAGCGCCGCGAGTTGAGCGAGGCGGTGGTCGGGGAGGGACAGCGGCTCTCACGCCTGGTCGAGAACCTGCTCGACGTCTCGCGGCTGCAATCGGGCGACGTGGCCCCGCGGCGCGAGCCCCTCGACCTCGCGGGGGTCTTCGAGACCGCCCGGGAGTCGGTCGGGGCGGGGCCGGGGCAGGTCAAGCTCGGCGTCGACCCGGCGGCGCCGGCGCTGCTCGCCGACCCGGTGCAGCTCGAGCGCGCCTTCGCCAACCTCTTCGAAAACGGGATCAGGCATGGTGGCGGGCTTCCGGTGCTGGTCCGCTCGCGCGAGACCGGCGGGAGGCTCGTCGTCAGGATCGTCGACCAGGGCCCGGGCATCCCCGAGTCGGAGCGGGGGCGGATCTTCGAGCCCTTCTATCGGCGCCCGGATTCGAACGGCGGCTTTGGACTCGGGCTGGCGATCGCAAAGGGGTTCGTCGAGGCGAACGGCGGCGAGCTCGCGGTCGAGTCGGTTCCCGGCCAGGGCAGCACCTTCGTCGTCTCCTTCCCGCTCGGGGACGGGGGAAGATGAGCGAGCGGGCGCGGGTCCTCGTCTGCGACGACGAGCCGCAGATCCTGAGGGCGCTTCGGGTGATCCTCCGCGACGCCGGCTTCGAGGCGGTGCCGGCGAGCACGGGCGAGGAGGCCCTCGACCTGAGCGCGGTGCGCCCGCCCGCGGCGGCGATCCTCGACCTGATGCTGCCCGACATGGACGGCATCGAGGTGACGAGGCGCATGCGCGAGTGGAGCGAGATGCCGATCCTTGTCCTCTCGGCCGTTGGCGAGGAGGACCGCAAGGTCGAGGCGCTCGCGGCGGGGGCGGACGACTACGTAACCAAGCCCTTCGGCCCTCGCGAGCTGGTGGCGCGCCTGGAAGCCGCGCTGCGGCGGGTCCAGGCGGAGACCGGGGAGTCGACCATCTCGGTCGATGGCCTGGAGATCGACCTCGCCGCCCGTCTCGTCCGTCGCGACGGCGCGGAAATCCACCTGACGCCGACCGAGTTCGAGCTCCTGCGGGTGCTGGTCCGTAGCCGCGGGCGACTGATGACCCACCGTGATCTCCTCGTCGAGGTGTGGGGAATCGAGTACGAAGACGACCTGCAGGTGCTGCGTGCCCACGTCGCGAATCTCCGCCGCAAGATCGAGCCCCCCGGCGAACATGTCTTCATCCGCACCGATCCAGGCGTGGGATATCGCTTCGCCGAGTAGTCGGGGGCCGAGCCGCGCCTTCCCATGCGCCTGACCGGCTCGATGGATGGATGGATGGATGGATGGAGCGAAAGGGAAGAGCTGGGCGGAAGGGAGGGCTGGCCCCTCCCGCCCAGACCTCTAGAAGTGGACGATCGGGATGATCAGGATCGCGACGATGTTCGCCACCTTGATCATCGGGTTGATCGCCGGCCCCGCCGTGTCCTTGTAGGGGTCGCCGACGGTGTCGCCGGTCACCGAGGCGGCGTGGGCCTCGGAGCCCTTGCCGCCGTGGGCGCCGTCCTCGATCAGCTTCTTCGCGTTGTCCCAGGCGCCGCCGCCGGCGGTCATCGAGACGGCGGCGAAGAGGCCGACGACGATCACGCCGATCAGCAGGCCGCCGAGCGCGTCGACGCTGAGCAGGCCGACGACCACCGGCACGACGATCGGGATCAGCGCCGGCAGGATCATCTCCTTCTGCGCCGCGGCGGTGACGATGGCGACGGTCTTCCCGTACTCGGGTTTCTCCGTCCCCTCCATGATCCCGGGGTGCTCGCGGAACTGCTTGCGCACCTCCTCGACCACCTGGCCGCCGGCGCGGCCGACCGCCTCGATCGCGAAGGCGGCGAACAGGTAGACCATCATGCCGCCGATGATCAGCCCGATCAGCACGTCGGGGCTGGTCAGGTGGAAGAGGCCGTTGAGGTCGAAGCCCGCCGGGGCCTCGTCGGCCAATTCGCTGCGGAAGGCGGCGAACAGCACCAGCGCGGCGAGCGCGGCGGAGCCGATCGCGTAACCCTTGGTCACCGCCTTGGTCGTGTTGCCGACCGCGTCGAGCGGGTCGGTGACGTTGCGGACATCCTCCGGCAGGTCGGCCATCTCGGCGATGCCCCCGGCGTTGTCGGTGATCGGCCCGAAAGCGTCGAGGGCGACGATCAGGCCGCAGAGCGAGAGCTGGGCGACGACGGCGATACCGATCCCGTAGATGCCGGCGAGCTCGTTGGCGCCGAGGATCGCGAACGCGATCACCAGGGCCGGCGCGGCGGTCGACTGGAAGCCCTGGGCGAGCCCCTGGATGATGTTCGTCGCGTGCCCGGTCTCGGAGGCCTGGGCGATCGTCCTCACCGGCCGGAACCGGGTCGACGTATAAAATTCGGTAATCCCGAACAGCAGCGCGGTGACCGCGACGCCGATCACGGCGCAGAGCCAGAGGTCGGTGACGCCGACCGCCTTGGCGGCGGTGTCGGCGAAGCCCAGCCGCAGCGGGTCGCTCATCAGCCAGTCGGTGATCGGGTAGAAGGCGGCGATCGAGAGGATTCCGGAGATCAGCAGCCCGGTGTAGAGAGCGCCCTCGACCCTGTCGGTCTTGGTGCGCACGCAGAGCGCCCCGATGATCGAGGCGATGATCGCGACGCCGCCGAGGACCAGCGGGTAGATCGCCACCTCGCGGGCGTAGTCGGCGGTGAAGGTGAGGACGCCGAGCAGCATCACGGCGACCGTGGTGACCGCGTAGGTCTCGAACAGGTCGGCGGCCATGCCGGCGCAGTCGCCGACGTTGTCGCCGACGTTGTCGGCGATCACCGCCGGGTTGCGGGGATCGTCCTCGGGAATCCCCGCCTCGACCTTGCCGACCAGGTCGGCGCCGACGTCGGCGGCCTTGGTGAAGATGCCGCCGCCGAGCCGGGCGAAGACCGAGATCAGCGAGCCACCGAAGCCGAGGCCGATCAGCGCGTCGACCGCCTCCTTGTCGCTGCTGCCGGTGATCACCAGGATCCCGTAGTAGCCGGCGACCCCGAGCAGCGCCAGCCCGACGACCAGCAGGCCGGTCACCGAGCCGCCTTTGAAGGCGACGTCAAGCGCCGGCGGCACGCCGCCGCGGGCGGCCTCGGCGACGCGGGCGTTGGCCCGCACCGAGACGTTCATCCCGATGAAGCCCGTCGAGCCCGAGAGGAAGGCGCCGAAGACGAAGCCGATCGCGGTCTTGTAGTCCTGCAGGATCAGCAGCAGGATCGCGATCGGCACCGCGACCGCGGCGATGATCGTGTACTGGCGGTTGAGGTAGGCCTGCGCGCCTTCCTGGACGGCGCCGGAGATTTCCCGCATCCGGTCGTTGCCGGCCGGCTTGGCGAGCAGGCGCTGGGTGACTAGAAGTCCGTACACCACGGCGGCGCCGGCGCAGACGAGCGCGACAACTACCCCGTATTCGGTCAAGAAGCTGGTCAAGGTTTGATCCTCCGGTGGTTTTAGCGGCGCGGGAGTCTATAGGCGGAGGCGGCGCCACCGCCCTCCGGCCAGCCTTCAGGTTCCTAAGCCCGCTCCGCCGCCGATTCGGCGCCGGCGTAGGTGCGGCGGGTCTCGGCGACCGCGTCGCGGTAGATGTCCTCGATCGCCACCCCGGCGTCGAGCGCCTCGCGGGCCCGCTGCGCGCCGTTGCGCTCCGGCAGCTCGACCTCGATCCCGAGCTGGGCGCGCGCCGGCTCGGTCCAGGCCAGGGCCTCCTCCAGCGCCGCCCGCGCGTCGACCTCCTCGCGGCGGCGGAAGTCGACCTGCCGGCCGTTCATCCCGTGGCGGATCGCCCGCCAGAGGTTCTCCTCGATCTCGCGGTCGGCGAGCGGCGGCGCCGGGCCTTCGTAACCGTGCTCGTCGTAGTCGAGCGCCGCCTGGGCGACGCAGGCGGCGATCAGTCCGGCCAGCGCGAAGGACTCGTCCCCCCTGGTCTGGGCGTCGCAGATCCGCACCTCGACGGTGCCGAAATGGTGATGCGGGCGCACGCTCCACCACAGCTGCGTCGACTCGACCACCGAGCCGACCCGCTCCAGCGTCGCGATGAAGTCCGCGTAGCGGCGCCAGTCGCGAAACGGCGACGGGACGCCGCAACGCGGGAAGGTGCGGGTGAAGATCTCGCTGCGGACGGTGTGCAGCCCGCTGTCGCGGCGGTCGAGGAAGGGCGAGTTGGCGGAGACGGCGAGCAGCAGGGGCAGCAGCTCGCGCAGCCGGTCGCAGACGGCGATCGCCCGGTCGGCGCCGCGGATTCCCATGTGAACGTGCAGGCTCCAGGTGTTGTTGCGCTGCGCGACCCAGCCAAGTTCGTGGCGCAGCCGGTTGTAGTGCGGGGTGTCGATGATCCGCTGGTCCAGGTAGTTGGCCCAGGGATGGGTGCCGGTGGCACCAAGGGTCAGGCCCATCCCGGCAACCAGCTCGAAAAGCCGGGCCCGCCGCTCGCGCTGCCTGGACATCGCCTCGGCGAAGCTCAGCGAGCGGCCGGAGCGGATCTCGATCTCCGAGGCGATCAGCTCGCCGGCCGCCGAGTCGGCGAGCAGCTCGTCACGCTGGCAGGCGGCGAAGACGTCCTCGAAGCGGTGCTCGAGCTCCAGCGTCCCCGGGTCGAGGATCGCGAACTCCTCCTCGAGGCCGATCGTGAAGTCGGTCGAGGACTCGAATCGCTCGCGGACGAGGTCGAGATCGAGGGACAAGGGCCTAGGCCAGGTAGAAGTACAGCGCGTACAGCAGGTCGACGGCGGGGCTGGAGGTATGGACGGTCACCTCGGGCGGCACCTGGAGCAGCTGCTCGGAGTAGTTGAAGATGATCTTCACGCCGGCGTCGACCAGCCGGTCGGCCACCTCCTGAGCCGCCTGCGCCGGCACCGCGAGGACGCCGACGACCACCTCGTCCTCGGCGACCACCGTCGGCAGCTCGCCGACGTCGCGGATCGTCAGCTCGCCGATCCGGCGGCCGACCACTTCTGGATCGGAGTCGAAGACGGCGACGACCTGGAAGCCGTGGTCGGCGAAGATCGCCGAGCTGGCGATCGCCTGGCCGAGGTTGCCGGCGCCGAACAGGGCGATGTTGTGCTGGCCGGAGGTGCGGAGGATCTTGCGAATCTCCGAGACCAGCGATTCGACGTTGTAGCCGACGCCGCGCTTGCCGAACTTGCCGAAGCCCGAGAGGTCGCGGCGGATCTGGGTCGGGTTGATGTGGGTGTACTCGGAGAGCTCCTGGGAGGAGATCGTCTCGCGACCCATCTTGCGTGCCTGGATCAGCACCTGCAGGTAGCGCGAGAGGCGGGCGGCGACGCCGAGGGAGAGCCGCTCGCCTTCGACCGGAAAGCCCTCCGGCACCTCGTAGTCCTCGATCACCTCGACCATGCTTCCACAGTATCGAGCATGTTCCGCACCGCCGCCCGATCGAGGACCAGCTCCGAGACCTCCCGCCCGTCGACCTCGACCACCGGGATCCGCTCCAGGTGGCGCCGCAGCAGCGATTCGTCGCTCTCGATGTCGATCTCGTGCAGGTCGAAGCGGTAGCCCTCCGCGTGCAGGCGGACCAGCTGCTCGATCGCCTCCTCGCAGAGGTGGCACCCCGGCCGCGAGTAGACGACGACCTCGGTCAATGGGGGATCGCGGCGGCCGCTTCGCCGCTCGCGAAGGCGTCGTAGCCGAGGTAGTCGGGATAGGGGATCCGGGGAGCGAAGCGGGCGGCGGAGCCGATCATCGCCGCGTTGTCGGTGCAGAGGGAGATCGGCACCAGCTTCAGGCGCACGCCGCGCTCCTCGCAGAGCCGGGCGACGGCCTCGCGCAGCGGCCGATTGGCGGCGACCCCGCCGCCCAGCGCCACCGCCCGCCACTCGCCGCGCTTCAGCGCCCGCTTCAGCTTCGCGGTGAGCTGGGCGACGACCGCGGCCTGGAAGGAAGCGGCGAGGTCGGCACGGCGCTCTGCCACTTCCTCTGGGCCGAGGTCGCGGCAGAGATAGACCAGCGCCGTCTTCAGGCCGCTGAAGCTGAAGTCGAGCCCCGGGTCGCGGGCCATCGCGACCGGCATCTCGAACGCTTCCGGGTCGCCGCCCTCGGCCTCGCGCTGCACCGCCGGCCCGCCCGGGTAGCCGAGCCCGAGCAGCCGGGCCGACTTGTCGAAGGCCTCCCCGGCCGCGTCGTCGAGGGTCTGGCCGAGCAGCTCATAGCCGCTGTGCTCGTGGACGCCGGCGAGCAGCGTGTGACCGCCGCTGGCGATCAGGCAGAGGAAGGGCGGCCGCAGCGGCTCGGGCTCGAGGAAGTTGGCGGCGACGTGCCCCTGCAGGTGGTCGACCGGGATCAGCGGCAGCCGCCGGGCCGCGGCGATCGCCTTCGCGGTGCTGATCCCGACCAGCAGGGCGCCGATCAACCCCGGCCCCGCGGTGGCCGCGACCGCCTCCACCTCGTCGAGGCCGATGCCGGCTTCGCGCAGCGCCGCCTCGACCACCGGCTCGGTCAGTTCCAGGTGCTGGCGCGCGGCGACCTCGGGGACCACGCCGCCGAAGCCTTCGTGCGCCCTGGCCTGCGAGGAGATCACGTTGGAGAGGATCCGCGGGCCGTCGAGGACGGCGGCGCAGGTGTCATCGCAGGAGGTCTCGATGGCGAGGATCACGGGTGGGGCTCCGGGCAGCTCAATTCAGCCACCTCAGTCCATCCACATGATCAGGGCGTCCTCGCCGTTGTCGTGGTAATAGCGGGGACGCACGCCGGCGGAGCGGAAGCCGAACCGTTCGTACATCCCGATCGCCTCCTGGTTGGAGACCCGGACCTCGAGCGTGAACGGCAGCTTCCGGCCGCCCTCCTCGAAGAGCCGGCGCATCAACTGGCCGGCCACCCCGCCACGCCGGTGCTCGGGCGCGACGGCGATGTTCATCAGGTGCCAGACCTGGTCGTAACGGGAGCAGATCAGGTAGCCGAGCAGCTCCTCGCCGGCCGTCGCGGCGAGGCAGATCCCGCTCGGCTTCGAGAGCTCGAGCACGAACATCGCCAGCGACCAGGGAGTCGGGAAGGAGCGGCGCTCGATCGCGATCACCCCCGGCAGGTCGCTGTAGGCGAGCCGGCGGACGCGGACCTCCTGGGTCAGCTCACGCGCCGCTTTGGAAAGGATCTCGCTCACGCCACCGCTCCGCGTCTGGAGGTCTCAAGTAGATCGGGGCGAGCCCGGGCCGGGCCTCCCCGCCGTCCGCGGCCGCCGCGAGAGCGCAGATGTGTCGCGCGGCGACCCGGTGCACCGGGTCGGCGTCGTCCGCTATGCGGACGCCGTTGCGGGCCAGCTCGTGACGAAATCGTACCGCCCCCGAGCCGGCCACCGACGGGGGCGAGTCGAGCTCACCCAGCCGCGCCGCCAGGGCCTCCGGCCGGCAGACGAACGGCTCCCAGATCCGCTCGCGGTCGGCCCCGTACAGGGCGGCGAAGACCTCGCCGCGAAAGCCGTCGAGAACCGCTAGGAGCATCCCCGGCGCGCCCGCCTCGGCGATCCCGAGCGCCAGGGCGTCGAGGCTGCCGACGCCGGTCGCCGGGATCCCCAGGCTGACGCTGAGCCCGCGCGCGGTGGCGATGCCGACCCGCAGGCCCGTGAAGGAGCCGGGGCCGAGCCCGACCGCGATCAGGTCGACGGCGCTCCAGCCGCCGGCCGCGGCCGCCGCCTTCTCGACCTCCGCCAGCAGGCTGGTCGCGTGGCGGGGCCGCCCCTCGGGCGAGCGGCCGAGCAGGGACTCCGCCAGCACCTCGCCGTCGCGCCAGGCCGCGGCGGCGGTGTCGACGGTCGCGGTGTCGAAGCCGACGAGGACCAGGGGGCTGCTAGCCCTTGACCCGGAAGACGAACGAGCCGACCTTCTGGCCTTTGACGAACCAGGTGACCCGGTGCTTGCCGGGGATCGTCGAGGTGATCTTGTTGACGTAGAGCGTGCCCTGTTCGGCTTCCTGGGACTGCGCGCAGAGGTTTTTGCCACTCGGGAAGCGGACGCAGACGCTGTAGACGACGTCGGCGTAGGTGCTTTTGAAGAAGGCGCCCTTCTTGCTCCCCTTCGGACAGACGTGCGAGGGCTTCGCGTTCTTCGAGATCCCGCAGGCGACGTAGTGCTGGAAGGCCGCCGCGCCGGCTGAGGCCGGCACCGAGATCGCCAGCAGCGCGGAGACGACGAACACCGCCGACAGCACCTTCAGTCCCTTCATTGGGTCCATCCCTTTCGTGGCTAGGTTCCGGGAGCGATGCTACAAGCTGCGCTCGCCATTCCTGGAACACCCGCGGAGCGCCTCCGATGCCCTGCCCCCATGCACTTTGTCACCCACAGGGTGACAAAGTGCATGGCTTTGGGGGTCACGCCTCGACCTCGATCCGCCGCCGCTCGCCCCCCGCGTGCGCGAGCCGGACCTCCAGCGCCGGCCGGCCGAGCCGCTCGGCGCCGGCCGCCGGCCACTCGACGAAGGCGACCCCCTCCGGTCCCAGGTAGTCGTCGAGCAGCGCCGGATCCTCGCCCTCGAGGCTCGCCAGGCGGTAGAGGTCGAGGTGGGAGACCGGCATCCGGCCGCCGGCGTAGCGCTGGCCGATCGTGAAGGTCGGCGAGGTGACCGGACCCTCGACCCCGAGCGCCCGACAGGCACCGCGGATCAGCGTCGTCTTCCCAACCCCGACCTCGCCGGCGACGACGACCACGTCGCCGGCTCGCAGCCGCTCGGCGAGCCGGGCGCCGAACGCTTCGGTCTCCGCCGCCGAGCGGCTCTCCACGACCTCCACGAGGCGCTACTCGAAGATGTCGAGCTGGTCGGTGGGCGGTGGCGGGGTCGAGCCCCCTTCGGCCTCCGCCTCGGCGATTTCCTCGACGCTCGGCGCCGGCGCGGGCAGCGGCCGGTCGAGCAGCTCCGGGATCGTCGCGAAGTCGGCGCGCAGCGTCTCCTTGACCGCCGGCGTGCGCAGCGCCGCCGCCGGGTGGAAGAGCGGCAGCAGGAAGACCGCCCGGCCGCCCAGCTCGTGCACCTGCGGCGTGCCGCGAACCCTGGTGATCCCGGTCGGGCTGCCGGTCAGCAGCTTGGTCGCGAAGTTGCCGAGGGTGCAGACGACGCGCGGCTCGATCAGCCGCACCTGCTCGAACAGGTACGGCTCGCAGGCGGCGATCTCCAACGGCAGCGGATCGCGGTTGCCGGGCGGCCGCGACTTCAGCACGTTGGCGATGAAGACGTCCTCGCGCGAGAGTCCGATCTCGCCCAGCATCTGGTTCAGCAGCTGGCCGGCGCGACCGACGAACGGCAGCCCCTGGCGGTCCTCTTCGGCTCCCGGCGCCTCGCCGACGAACATCAGGTCGGCGTCGGCGTTGCCGGCCCCGAACACGGCCCTGGTCCGCGTCTCGTGCAGGGGGCACTTCGCGCACCGCTGGACCTCGCGGAAGAGCTCCACCAGCCCCTCGCGCCGCGCGGCGGCGTCCTCGCTCACGACGTCTCCCCCCCAGCTCGCCGCTTCTTCGCCTCGGCGAGCCGCTCGCCGCGTGCCGCTTCCCGCTCGCGGCGCCGGGATTCGTCAGAGCGGGCCCGCGCTCCGCGGGGCTGGCGCCCCGGCGGTGAGACGGCGGAAATCAGCCGTCGCGTGCGCCGCGAGCCGCAGGCCGCACAGGGCACCGGCTGCGCCGCCGCCGCGACCAGCTCCTCGAACCGGGTCCCGCACTCCTCGCACTCGAACTCATAGATCGGCACGGTGCCGGGAGTCTACGGACGACTCGAATATCTACGCGACTCCGCGAAACTGCTCCAGAAGAGGAGTTTTCGCGGACTCGCCGGTCTCAGGCCGGGTGGGTTCCGTTCTCGTGGGGCGCCACGGCTGCATCGACCTCGAGGTCCTCCAGCTCGAGCTCCTCCTCGAGCGCGGCCACCTCGGTCTCCGCCTCTTCCGAGCTCGGCCGCTCGCCGGCCTCGTAGGCGCCCACCGTCACCTCGAGGTCCCCGGCCAGCCGGCGGACCTGGGCGATCGCCGAGTCGCGCTCCTCGCCGAGGTCGGAGATCACCGTTTCGACGTCTTCGCGCTGGCGCCGCGCCCGGGCGAGCACGTCGTCGGCCTCGCGCTGGGCGTTCTCGACGATCTCCCGCGCTTCCCGGGAGGACTGCTCGTGCAGCCGCTCGCTCTCGCGGGTCGCCTCGCCGCGGGTGCGCTCGGCGTACTCATCGGCCTGCTCGGTGGTCTCCGCCGCGTAGCGGTCGGCCTCCTGCCTGGTCGAGGAGGCCTCCGTCCGGGCCTCCCGAAGCTGCGTGTGGGCCTCGTCCTCGGCGTCGGCCCGGTAGGCGTCGGCCTTCGCCCGCGCCCCCTCGATCAGCGCCCGCGCTTCCTGCTGGGCTTCGCGGCGCAGCCCCTCGGCCCCGTCCTCCGCCTCGGCCAGGACGCTCGCCGACTTGTGGGCGATGCGCTCGAGCCGGCGCCTGACCATCTCGCCGCCGCCGCCTTCGATCCACTCCGCGACCTCTTCGAGGTAGCGCCGCACCTCTTTCTTGTTGAAGCCCCTGCGCTCCTCCGAAAAATCAATGGTGCGCAGCTGGTTGCTCATCTCCTCCATGCAGAGTTCCTCTCAAGGTCCCGGTGTCGCTACTGAAAATGGATCGTTGATCATACGGATGATCGCGCGACCCGCCGCTATTGGCGGACATTCGGACGAGGCGGCCGAGGTCCGGATGGATTCAGGGAAGCGGCTCCCACTCCCAGCCCTTGGCCGAGGCCAGGCTCTCCTGCTCGAGATAGCGACGGAATTCAGCCAGCTCGGCGGGCTCGACGCTGTAGACGTGGTCGGGCTCGGGGAAGTGCCGGCTGCGGACCTCCTCGCCGTAGCGGCGCACCGCGGCGACCATCTCCTCGTGCAGGTCGGCGTAGCGCTTGACGAACTTCGCCATGTGGCCGGTGGTGATCCCGAGCAGGTCGTGGAAGACGAGGACCTGGCCGGCGGTCGCCGGGCCGGCGCCGATGCCGATCGTCGGCACCTCGAGCTTGGCGACGATCGCTTCGGCGATCGCCGCCGGCACCGCCTCGAAGACGATCGCGAAGCAGCCGACGGACTGCAGCGCCAGCGCGTCCTCCAGCAGCTTGATCGCGTCCTTTGCCGTCTTGCCCTGGGCTTTGTAGCCGCCGAGGGCGGTCGCGGTCTGCGGCGTCAGGCCGACGTGGCCCATCACCGGGATGCCGGCGCGGACGATCGCCCGCGCCCGCTCGACGATCATCCCCCCCGCCTCCAGCTTCACCGCCTGGCAGCCGGTCTCCTTGACCAGCCGCTGGGCGCTCTGGATCGCCAGCTCGTTGCTCGCCTCGTAGCTGCCCATCGGCAGGTCGCCGATCATCAGCGGCGTCCTCAGGCCGCGGCGGACGGCCTTGCCGAGGACGATCATCTCCTCGATCGAGACCAGGTCGGTGCGCTCGTAGCCGAGCACGACGTTGGCGCCGGAGTCGCCGACCAGGACGACGTCCGCGCCGGCCGCCTCGGCGACGCTGGCCGAGGGGTAGTCGTAGGCGGTGACCATGACGATCGGCTCGCCGTTCGCCTTCATCTCGGCCAGCCGCGGCAGGCCGACGGGACGACGGGACCCCTCGGGGGACGCGGTGTGGGAACGGGCTCCAGAGCTCATGAGAGAAGCACCTCCGGGTGGCTGTCGACCGCGATCGCGCGGTTGTCGTCGTCGACATGGACGACCACCGGCGCATAGCGCTCGAGGTCGTGCTCGTCGTAGGCGGCGAAGGAGGCGACGATGATCTTGTGGCCGGGCTCGACCAGGTGGGCGGCGGCGCCGTTGACCTGCATCGCCCCCGAGCCGGGCTCGCCGTCGATCACGTAGGTGACGAAGCGCGAGCCGTTGTCGATGTCCCAGACGTGGACCTGCTCGTTGGTGATCAGGTCGGCGCCGGCCATCAGATCGGTGTCGATCGTGATGCTGCCGATGTAGTCGACGTCGCAGTCGGTCACCGTCGCGCGGTGGATCTTCGACTTCAGCATCTGTCTCTGCACGTGGCCTCCTTCACGCGTTCAAGGTCGGATCAAGACGTTGTCGATCAAGCGGGCGGCGCCGACCCGGGCGGCGACGGCGACGAGGACGGGACGCTCACCGAGCTCGGAGACCGGCTCCAGCAGCTCGGCGTCGCGGGCCTCCAGGTACTCGGGCTCGATCCCGGCCGCGGCCAGCTCCGCGCGGCCGGCCTCCAGGCCGGCCCGCAGCGAACCGGCGCGAGCCTCGCGCTCGACCGTGCGCAGGGCCGCCACGAGGGCGAGCGCCCGCGGGCGGTCGGCTGGCTCCAGGTAGGCGTTGCGCGAACTCATCGCCAGGCCGTCGGGCTCGCGTACCGTGGGCAGCACCTCGACCCGCAGCGGGAAGTCGAGGTCGCGGACCATGCGGCGGATCACCGCCGCCTGCTGGGCGTCCTTCTGGCCGAAGTAGGCGACGTCGGGATCGACGAGGTTGAACAGCTTGGCGACCACCGTGGTGACGCCGCGGAAGTGCTCGGGACCGCGGCGCGAGCGGTCGCCGTCGAGGACCTCGGTCAGCGTGCCACCGACCTCGACCCGGGTCGAGAAGCCTTCGGGGTAGACCTCGGCGACGCCGGGAGCGAAGACCAGGTCGACCCCGGCCTCACCCGCCAGGCGCAGGTCGCGCCCCTCCTCGCGCGGGTAGCGCTCGAGATCCTCGCCCGGCCCGAACTGGGTCGGGTTGACGAACAGGCTCATCACGACCACGTCGCACTCGGCGCGGGCAGCGTGCAGCAGCGAGAGGTGGCCCTCGTGCAGGTAGCCCATCGTCGGCACGAGGCCGATCGTCCGCCCGTCGCGATGGGCCGGGTCCAGCGCAGCGCGAAGCTCGGCCTTCGTGCGCAGGACGGCGGCGGCCACGGTGGGGCGAGGGTTCTCGAGCAGGAGATCGGGATTCATAGGTCCATGCCCAATTCGGGTCACGGCCAACGTGGAGGATTATAGGGGTCGTTGAACCTCTCCCGCCCAGTCTCGTATCAATCGCCGCTCTGCCGATGATTCCGCATCCAAAAGCCCTGGGCGCTTCCCTGGCCACCGGCCTCACCGGCCTCTCGCTGCTCGCCCTGACCGCGCCACAGCCGGCGCTCGCCGGCGTCCACTGCCAACGGAGCCCCGATGGGGGCGTCCTCGCGGTCTCGGTGACGAACGGGACCTTCGCCGACCTGCACCGAGCGGGTCCCGCGATCGAGGTTTTCGATTCCTTGCACCCCAGGGAAGGGTGCGGTTCCGGCGCCACGGTCACGAACACCGACCGGATCAAGCTTTTCTCCGGCGAAGACGCCGCTGTGTTCATCGGACTCGCCGGGGGTCCGTTTGCTCCCGGCCTCACCCCGGATCAAGACGGGTTTTCGGAGATCGAGTGGGAAGTCTCCGGCCCCGGAGACGTGGAACTGACCGGCGGCCGGCGGCCCGACCACTTCCGCTATATGAAGTCCGGCTCGAAAAGCGGCCTGAACCTGAACGCGGACGAGGACGCCGACCTCGATCTCGTCGTCTCGCGTGAATCCGTGGAAGGGCTCGACTTCGTCACCAACGGCGGTGACGGGCCGGACAGGATCGATGTCATCGGCTCCCCAGCTCTGGAAACGTACGCGATCGGCGGCCCCGGCGACGACACGCTCATCTCCCCTCCCACCGGGTCGATCCTGGAAGGCGGGCCGGGGTCCGACCGGCTGATCGGCAGTCCGACCGTCGATCTCCTCGTCCCCGGGCGCGGCGCGGACCTCGTCAGAGCCGGCGGCGGCCTCGATGACGTCAGGCTCAACAAAGACGGGATCCGCGACCGGGTCAATTGCGGGCCGGGAGACGACCTGACCTTCGGCGCCGACCGCTTCGACCGGCTCACTTCCTGTAAGTAATCTTGCGGATCGGCTTCGCTGGCGCACCGGCGGCGATCGTCCCGGGCTCGATATCGCCGGTGAGGACCGAGTTGGCGCCGATCACGCAGCGCTCGCCGACCGTCACCCCGCTCCTCACCGCGCAGTTGACGCCGAACCAGCAGTTGGAGCCGATCTCGACCGGGCCCTTGGAGCTGAAGCCCTGCCAGGTGATCGGCCGGTCGGGATCGTCGTAGCGGTGCTCGGCGTCGCCGACGAAGCAGCCGTTGGCGAACATCGTGTGGTCACCGATCGAGACCCGACCCTGGGCGGCGATCATCGTGTTGCGGTTGAGGAAGCAGCCTTCGCCGATCTCGATCTCCGCCTCCGGCGCCAACGTCAGCCAGCAGCCCGGCTCGAGCAGGGTGCCGGCGCCGATCCGCAGCCGCCCCTCGTCGAGCGCCTCCAGCACCTCGCCCTCGACCGGGAAGCGGATGAAGAAGCCGCCGCGGGCGGCATGGCGGTTGATCCGCCAGCGCCGCCAGGGGCGCCGGTTGCGCTCGTACCAGCGGCGCTTCGCCCACCACAACCTCCAGCCTGCCTGCTCGGCCACCTCTCTAGCTTTCCAGAGCACCCGGCAGTAGGGTCGGCAGCCGAGTGAGCGCCGCCACCGACAGCCTGCGCGGGGGGATCGACCTCGGCGGCACGAAGATCCAGACCGCCGTCCTCGACCCGCGCGGCAAGGTGCTCGGCGAGGCCCGGATGCCGACGCCGACCTCGGGCGGACCGCAGGACGTCGCCAGAACGATGGAGGAAGCGCTGCGCGAGGCGGCCGACGGGGCCGGGGTCGAGCCACGGGGGCTGGCCGGCGTCGGGGTCGGTTCCCCGGGGGACGTCGACGAGCAGGCCGGAACCGTCAGCGGGGCCCGCAACCTGCCCGGCTGGGAAGGGTCTTTCCCGCTTGGAAAGGCGCTCGGCGAAGCCCTCGGCACCGAGGTGCGGATCGGCAACGACGTCCAGGTGGCGACCGAAGCCGAGTTCCAGCTCGGCGCCGGGGAGGAGTTCAGCAGCATCCTCGGCGTCTTCTGGGGGACCGGCGTCGGCGGCGGCCTGATCCTCGACGGCAAGCCGTGGCTGGGTCGCGGGGCGGCCGGCGAGATCGGGCACATGGTCGTCAAGCGCGACGGGGCGAAGTGCCCCTGCGGGCGGCGCGGCTGCCTGGAGGCATACGCCGGCCGCGCGGCGATGGAAGCCGAGGCCCGCCGCCAGCACAAAGAGGGCGCCAAGACCGAGCTGTTCAAGCTGATGCGCAAGCACAACCGCGAGCGGCTGACCAGCGGGATCTGGGAGCGGGCGCTCGACGCCGACGACCACCTCGCCGAGGACCTGATCCACCGGGCGATCGAGGCGCTGGGGACCGGCATCGCCTCGGCGCAGAACCTGCTCGACGTCGAGGCGGTGATCCTCGGCGGCGGGCTGGGGGTGCGCTTCGGCGACCGCTACATGGAGCCGCTGAGGAGGGAGATGCGCAAGCACCTCTTCGTCGACGACCGCCCGCCGGCGGTCCGGGTGGCCTCGCTCGGCGACCTCGGCGGCGCGATCGGCGCCTCGCTCTTGATCGGTCGCTGATCTAGACGCGCCCCTCCTGCTGGCGGCGGGAGCGAGCCACGGCGTCGACGACCACCGCGGCGAGCAGGACGCCGCCGGTGATCATCAGTTTCACCGAGGATTCGAGGGCCAGCAGGTTCATCCCGTTGGCGATCGAGCCGATTACGGTGGCCCCGAGCAGCGCCGACCAGACCGAACCCCGGCCGCCGAACAGGCTGGTGCCGGCGATCACCGGGGCGGCGATCGATTCCAGCAGCAGGTTGCTGCCGCCGGAGCTCTGGTTGACCGCAAGGAGCCGCGAGGCGGCGAGGATGCCGCCGACCGCCGCCATCGAGGAGCAGAGCGTGAAGGCGATGACGCGGATCCTGGTGACGCCGATTCCGGCGCGGCGGGCGGCCTCGGCGCTGCCGCCGACGGCGAAGAGGTGGCGGCCGAAGGCGGTCCGCGTCGTCACCAGCTGGAAGGCGATTACGAAGGCGACGAGGATGATGATCGCCAGCGGCACTCCGCGGTCGGCGTTGAGGATCGCGACGGCCGCGATCGTCACCGCCGCCATCACCACGATGCGGACGACGAGCAGGCCGATCGGCTCCCTCGTCACACCTGCCCCGGCTCGTCGCCGGTAACCGTAGAGCGTCGAGAGCGCGTAGATGCCGATCACCACCGCTGCCAGAATCCAGCCGACGGCGTCGCCGTAGAAGGTGTTGGCAAGGTTGGTGATGCCCGAGTTGCTGAGGTTGACCGTGCCGGTTTGCCCCAGCACCTTGAGCAGGGCTCCCTGCCAGACCAGGGATCCCGCCAAGGTGACGACGAACGAGGGGATCGTGAATTTCGTGAACAGGGTCCCCTGGACGAGACCGATCGCAGCTCCGGTGGCGACGCCGAGCATCACCGCCGGCACCGCCGGCCAGCCGTGTTTGACGTTGACCACGGCCATCACCGCCGCCGCAAAGCCCGAGACGGCGCCGACCGAGAGGTCGATCTCGCCGATCAGCAGGACGAGGACGATGCCGACCGCGATCAGCCCGATCGCGGTGATCTGAAGGAAGAGGTTGGTGAGGTTCTGCGCCGTGAGGAAGCGGTCGTTCTGCGACTGGAAGATGATCCAGATCACCGCGATCGCGAGGATCACCCGCAGCGAAGCGAGGTCGCCCTGGAGGAAGCGACGAACGACGTCTCCGGCACCGCCGTCGCGGTGCCGCGCGAGGCGCCTGCCGAGCCGACTTCCCGCGAGGCGCCGGCCAAGCCGACGTGCGCCGGGGACCCTCACTTCCGCACCTCGTCTTCGCCGCGATCGTTGCCGAGCTCGGCTCCGGTGATCGCGCCGACCACCTGGTCCTCGCTCGTCTTCGCCGTCTCGAAGGAGCCGGCTTTGCGGCCGAGCCGGAGGACGAAGATGCGGTCGGCCACCTCGAAGACGTCGGCGAGGTTGTGGCTGATCACGATCACCCCGAGGTTGCGCTCGCGCAGCCGCTTGATCAGCGCCAGGACCTGTTTCGTCTGGGCGACGCCGAGCGCCGCCGTCGGCTCGTCGAGCATCACGACCTTGGGCTCGCCCAGCAACGACCGAGCGACCGCCACCTGCTGGCGCTGGCCGCCGGACAGGGTGCCGACCTCCGAGCGGACGCTGGGGATCGTCACCGAGAGCTGCTCGAGCAGCTCGTGCGAGCGCTGCTCCATCTGGGTCTCGTCGAGAACCCGGACAGGGCCGACGAGCTCCTCCTGGCCGAGGAAGAGGTTGGCGACGACGTCGAGGTTGTCGCAGAGGGCGAGGTCCTGGTAGACGGTCGCGATCCCGAGTTCGGTTGCCGAGCCCGGGCCGCTGATCGTCACCGGCTCCCCGTTCCAGAGGAACTGGCCGTCGTCGATCGTGTAGATCCCGGAGATCGACTTGACCAGCGTCGACTTGCCGGCGCCGTTGTCTCCCACCAGGGCAAGGACCTCGCCACGCCGCACTTCGAGATCGACGCCGTCGAGCGCCTGGACCGGCCCAAAGCTCTTCCTGATCCCCTTGGTCGAGAGGATCGCGCCGTTCCCGTTCATCCTGGGTCCCGTGGTCGTGGATGGGGGGCGAGCCGCCACTATACGGCTCGCCCCTTTCGTCACCAACTGCTCGCTATTCGATGCCCGCTTCTTTGCAGTCGGCTTTGTAGGGGCCGGTGCAAATTTCCGAGACGGGCCAGAATTCGTCTTTGACGATCGTTTCGTTGATGTTGTTCTTTTCGACCGCGACCGGTTCGAGCAGAACCGATTCGACTTCTTCGGCTTCGTTGTCGGTCTTGCCGTTGACGAGGCCGGACGGCACTTTTTCACCCTGGGCGAGAGCGACCGCGATTTCGGCGGCGGCTTCGGCCTCGGGCGTGATCGCCTTGTAGACGGTCATGAACTGTTCTTCGGCGAGGATCCGCTGGATCGCTTCCAGTTCGGCGTCCTGACCGGTGGTTGGCTTCGATTTCGGTTCGATGCCGGCGCCCTTCATCGCCGCGATCGCGCCGCCGGCGGTACCGTCGTTTGCTGCGTAGACGGCCGCGAACCCGTTCTTGCCGAGCGAGGTGATCGCCTGTTCCATCTCGTTCTGGGCCTGGTCCGGGCTCCAGTCGGGGGTGTCGTATTCCTTGGCGGCTTCAATGCCTTCCTTTTCGAAGATCTTCTGCGCGCCGGCCTTGAACTGGCCCGCGTTGGGGTCGGTCGGCGAGCCGTTGATCATCACGATCGGGCCTTTCGGACTGCCTTCTTCTTTCAGCTTTCGCGACAGCGCTTCGGCCTGCAGTTCGCCGACGTGTTCGTTGTCGAAGGAGACGTAGTAGTCGATCGGCGAGCCGAGGATCAGGCGGTCGTAGCTGACGACCGGGATCCCTTCTTCGTTCGCTTTCGCGACCACCGAGCCGACCGCGGTGGCATCGACCGCGTCGAGGACGAGCACGTTGGCGCCCTGGGTGATCGCCGCTTCACCCTGGCTCTGCTGTTCGCTCGTGCTCTGGTTCGCGTTGCTGTAGAGGATTTCGCATTCGGGGCACATTTCTTCGACTTTTTCTTCGAATTCAGGCCGGTCGTGCGCTTCGTAGCGGCTGGTCTTCGACTCCGGGAGCAGCAGCGCGATCGTGCCGCCACCACCGCCTTCGCCGCCGCCTCCACCTCCGGTGGTGCTGCTGCCTCCGCCGCAGGCCGCGACGAGGACCGAGAGGGCGATCAGGCCCCCCGCGGCGAACATCGC
>DATAEW010000070.1:0-10961 GCA_036257815.1 Solirubrobacterales bacterium | reverse complement strand
ACCGAAGGTCGACGACTGGGTCTCGCTCGGCGGCCCGAACCACGGGACCGAAACCGCGAAATTCTGCTTCAGCACCGCCTGCGAAGAGATGCGGATCGGCTCCAAATTCCTCACCGAACTCAACGCCGGAGACGAGACGCCCGGGGAAGTCAACTACGGCACCTGGTGGTCGCCATGCGACGAAATCATCAACCCCGACGAAAGCGTGATCCTCAGCGGCGCGACGAACACGAAAACCGCGTGCATGTCGCACCTCTCGCTGCTCAGCGACGAAACCGTCTACAAAGAAGTGCGGGAATTCGTCAAATAGCAGGTCTTTGGCGCGATCCTGGCTGCTCAGCCAGGATCGCGCTAGGCTCCGGGAGCAGGTCAATGCGACATCAAAAGGAGAAGAGATGAGCGTCGCCTCCCAGAGCCCGATGGCCAACGTCACCTACGAGGACCTCTACCACCGCTGGGAGCAGGGCAACTGGAGCGCCTACGACATCGACTTCTCCCAGGATCGCGAGGGCTGGGCGGGCCTGAGCGAGGTCCAGCGCCGCTCGGCGATGTGGATCTACTCGATGTTCTACTACGGCGAGGACCGGGTCGCCGACACCCTCGCCCCCTACATCACCGCCGCCCCGACCGAGGAGCAGTCCTACTTCCTCGCCACCCAACAGGTCGACGAGGTCCGGCACTCGATCTTCTTCCACCGCTTCTTCAAGGAGGTGATCGGCGTCGGCGGCGACTCCGTCCAGCAGACCCTCTCCTCCACCCTGCCGCAGCTCAACTGGGGCTACCGGGGAATCTTCGACCGGCTCGACCTGATGGCCGAGGAACTGCGCAAGGACCGCTCGATCCCCAAGTACGCGCAGGCGATCACGCTCTACCACCTGATCGTCGAGGGCAGCCTGGCGCAGCCGGGCCAGCATTTCATCGAGGACTTCTTCGCCTCCGAAGACACGATGCCGGGCTTCAGCTCCGGGATGGCCAACGTCTCCCGCGACGAGCAGCGGCACATCGGCTTCGGCGTCAAGGTGCTCTCCGAGCTGCTCGCCGAAGGGGCGCCCGGCTGGGAGGAGAACCGGGCCGCGGTGACCGAGCTGCTGCGGGAAACGCTGCCCTACGGCCCGGCCGTCTTCCACCCGCCGAACATGGACCGCTCCTACACCGAGTGCTACGGCTTCACGCTCGAGGACATCTTCGCCTTCGGACTGAAGCTGATCCGCCAGCGCTGGCGGACGATCGGCTTCCCAACCGAGGAGATGCCGCCCGGCGTCTTTCCCTTCGACCCCGAGGCCACCGAGGAGGAAATCGCCGCGCGTCAGGTCAAGCTGATGGAGGCGGGCGTCCTCGGGCCGCCGAACGGTGCCCGGCCCGACTCCTCGCCCGAGGTGCAGCGGCTCTACTTCGACGTCATCCAGCGCGTCGCCGACCCAGCCGCCGCCAAGGGCGCCCCGCTCGTCTACCAGTGGCATTTCACCGACGCCGCGCCCTGGCACCTGGTGATCGACAACGGCTCGACCCGGGCCGAGCCCGGCGAGGCACCGAACCCGACCGTGGTGATCGAGACCAGCTGGGCCGACTGGGTGGCCTCCGGCAAACCCGACGCGAACCAGCTCAAGATGTTGCTGCAGCGGCGGATCCGGCCGCGGGGCAAGCTGCGCGAGCTGGCGCGGATGCGCAGGGTCTTCAACTAGCATCGCCGGCGCCGCAGATCGATCGCGCGTCGAGACGGATCCGCCGCAACCTCGCCGGCCAGCGGTGTTTACACCGCTAACCCAACCGGCCAGAGAGGAACCAGGTGGTCTCGTCCGTGCAGCCCCGATCGACTCGCCGTGCCCTTGGGACCCTCGTGCTCCTGCTTCTCGGCGCCCTCGCCATCGTCCCCTCCGCCGAAGCCGCGATCGTCGCCGTCGAAAGCGGACCGCCCGCCGGAAGGGGCGTTGGCAGCGAGCAACTCGCCTACCGCGCCGCAGCGGGCGAGAACAACGCCGTCGCGATCGCGATCGCCGGGGAAGCCGAAGGCGTGGTCCAGCTCACCGTGGTCGACACCGGCGCCCCGCTGGCCCCGGGCGCGGGATGCAGCGGCGGTGGCGCGATCGGCGCGCCGGTTCGCTGCGCGATCCACAGGTCCAATCCGCTGCCCCACGGCATCTTCTCCGAAGCAGACCCGTTCAGGGGCACCTACTGGCGGTCGCGGATGTCGGTCGAGCTCGGCGACGGGGAAAACTCCTTCGACGCCTCCGCGATCACCTTCTCGCCCGGGACCTACGCGGGCGACGGGGACTTCGGGATCCCGATGACGGTCGTCGGCGGTCCGGACCACGATCGCATCCTCACCGGTGGCGCCAACGACGCGATCGATCCCGGCGCCGGCTCCGACGAGGTCCACGGCGGCGGCGGCGGCGACGTGATCGACGCCGGCCCGAGCCCCGACGGGCCCGACCTCTATGACCTCGGCAGGGACGGTGGCGACGTCCTCTACTCGCAGCGGAGCGCCCCGGTCGGGCTCGAGCAGGGGATCGCCGGGGCCGCGGGCGAGCACGACACGATCCTGGACGCGGGCGATTCGCCCCTGGGGGTCGGGGGCGTCGCGGTCCTCGGTGGCGCCGCCGCGGACCACCTGATCTCCGGCGGGGCGGTCACCGTCATCGGAGGCGGCCCCGGCAACGACGTCATCGGCAGCCGCTCGGCCCTGGCCTTCTTCGGCGGCGACGCGGGCGACGACCGGATCGCGGGGGGACCGGGCGACGATTTTCTCGCCGGCGGCCCCGGCGACGACACCATCGCCGGGCACGGGGGCGACGACGACGTCGAAGGCAACCGCGGCAGCGACCTGGCGTCCGGGGGCAAAGGCGACGACGAAATCAGCGGCGGGCCGGGGAAGGATGTCCTGCGCGGCGGTCCCGGCCGGGACAGGCTCCTCGGCGGGTCCGGAATCGACCGGCTTGTGCCCGGGGCGCGTTTGCAAACCAGCGGTTGACGAAAGCGCCCCGCGCCTACTCAGGACACTAGGCGATCGGCGGCCGGCGGTCCGCCCATGGGCGCTCCGCCTCGATCTGCGCCGCCAACGAGATCAGGGTGGCCTCGTCACCGGACCGGCCGATGATCTGGACCGATAGCGGCATGCCGTCGGCGGCGAAGCCAGCGGGGATCGCCATCGCCGGGTTGCCGAGATGGTTCCAGGGGATGCAGTAGGGATAGAAGCGGCTCATCCCGAGAACGGTCCGCAGGGCGCCGTGGCCCTCCCAGCGACGGACCGGCAGCGCGGTGCCGCCCATCACCGGCGTCATCAGCACGTCGTGGGAGTCGAAGATCCGGTTGACGCGGGCGGCGTCGTCGGCTTCGGCGCGCCGCACCTGGTCGAGAACCCTGTCGGGGATCAGGCCGCCGAGCCGGCCGAAGCCGCGGGTCCGGCGTTCGAGCCGCTCCGGGTGGGGAACCGCGGCGACATCGTCGCCGGCGCCCCGCAGGTAGCGCGGCACCATGTTGTTGCCGATCATCCCCCACTCGGGGTCCTGCTCGGCGGTCTGGTGACCGAGCGAGCGCAGCGTCTCGGCCATGCCGGCAACCGTCCCCTTGGCCTCCGCGGAGACCGTAGGTGGCAGGATGGCTCGCGGGGTCGCGGTCGAGAACGCGATGTGCAGCTTGCCGGGCGGCGTCCGCGCCGCCTCGACGAACGGCCGCTCGGGCGGCGGCGGCGCGCCAGGCTCCTGCGAGCCGCCGCTGGTGACGTCGAGCCACAGCGCCGTGTCGCGGACCGTGCGGCTGAGGCAGCCGTTGGCCGAGAGGCCGTGCCAGTGCTCGATGTGCGGCGCCATCGAGATCCGGCCGCGCTGCGGTTTCAGCCCGAAGAGGCCGCAGCTGGCGGCCGGGATGCGGATCGAGCCGGCGCCGTCGGACGCCGAGGCGATCGGCACCAGGCCGGCGGCGACCGCGGCGGCCGAGCCACCGCTGGAGCCGCCCGGCGTGCGCTGCGGGTTCCACGGGTTGCGGGTGACTCCGAAGGTCGCCGACTCGGTGAAGCCGCAGATCGCCAGCTCCGGCAGCAGCGTCTTGCCGACCACGATCGCCCCCGCCTCGCGCAGGCGGCGCACCATCTCCGAGTCGGCGCTGGCCGGCTCGGTGAAGGCGTCGGTGCCGCGGGTCGTCAGCTCGCCGGCGAGGTCGACTTCGTCCTTGAGCGCTATCGGCACCCCGAGCAGCGGCCGCTCATCGCCGCCCTTCAGCCGCGCTTCGGCCTGCTGGGCCTCGAGCACCGCCCGCTCGCCGAGGACGACGCGGAAGGAGTTGAGCCCCGGGTCGAGCCGCGCGATCCGCTCGAGGCACAGGCCCACCAGCTCGCTCGGCGAGACCTCGCCCGCCCGCACCATCTCCGCCTGCCGCGCCGCACCCGCAAACGCGACATCGCCGCCGACGGACGTTGCGCTACCCCGTGACACCGGCGCATCGTACCCCGAGGGGGAGAAACGCGGAGGGCAAGGCGCTTTTCGAAACCTATGGTTAGGAAAGGCGCCTTGAGCCACTCGCGAGACGGTGAGATTGCACGATTCGCGGCGGCCCAGCACGCGATCGTCACCACCGCGCAGCTGCGAGACGCGGGCCTCACCTCAGCGGCGGTTTCGAAGCGGGTGAGGACCGGGCGCCTCCACCGACTGCATCAGGGTGTCTACGCGGTCGGCGCTCCCGCCTCGAGCCGCGAGGCGTTCTGGATGGCGGCGGTGCTCGCCTGCGGACCGGGCGCCGTGCTCAGCCACCGGAGCGCCGCCGCCCTCTGGGACTTGCTGCGGCCGATGGAGGGACCGATCGACGTGTCGGTGCCTTCGCAGAATGGACGGCGGCGACGTCCCGGGATTCGCATCCACCGCTGCCCCTCGCTGCGGCGCGGTGCCCTCACCAGGCGCCACCTGATTCCCGTAACCACCCCGCGGCGCACGATCGAAGACCTGCGAAACGTCGTTTCCCCCCAGCTGCACAGGCGAGCGATCAGACAGGCCGAGGTGCAGCGATTCGCCTTGGGACCGCGCACCCGCGGCGACCGCACGCGCAGCGACCTGGAGCGTGACTTCCTCGACCTCTGCGAGCGCTTCGGCCTCCCGCGGCCGGAGGTGAACGTCAAACTGGGGCGCTGGGAAGTGGACTTTCTCTGGCGCGCCCAGCGGGTCGCGGTGGAGACCGATACCTGGCGCTACCACGGCGGCAGCGTCGCCTTCGAGGACGACCACAAGCGCGACCTCGATCTCCGCACGCGTGGCCTCACCGTGCATCGCTTCACCGAAGATCAGCTGCTCCACGAACCGGACCTGGTCGCTGCCGACCTCGCGACCGCACTCTCGGACGGCCCCTCAGCAGCGCTCCCCGCCCTCGCTCCTCGCCCTGAGCCATCCGCGCCTTGAGGACCCTGCCCGGTTGGGGGTGGAGCGTCTTTGAGCACCCATCCCGGCAGGGGTGGAGCGTCTTGTACTTTTTGCGCCCCCCGCAACGGGCGCCAGCCGTCCCCTCCTCTTCGCAAAAAGTTAAGCGCAACCCCTGCCGGGATGGGTGCTCAGGGGGAGAAGCCGCAGGGGATGGGCCTCAGGCGACGTCCGGCTCGGGCTCCTGAACCCCCTCGAAGCTGAGGTTGGGCAGCGCCCGATCGAGCCAGGAGGGCATCCACCAGTTCCAGGAGCCCATCAGCTTCATCGCCGCCGGGACGAGGATCAGCCGGACCAGGGTCGCGTCGAGGGCGATCGCCACCGCGCAGCCCAGCCCCAGCTCCTTGATCGAGGGGACGCCGGTGAGGACGAAGACGGCGAAGACCGCGGTCATGATCAGCGCCGCCGAGGAGATCGTGCGGGCGCTCGAGGCCAGCCCCTCGGCAACGGCCCGCTCGTTGTCGCCGTGACGCAGGTAGCGCTCGCGGATTCGCGACATCAGGAACACCTCGTAGTCCATCGAGAGGCCGAAGACGACGGCGAAGATCAGCGGCACGTTGATCGTGTCGAGCGCCCCCTGGCTTTCGAAGCCGAGCAGGCCGTCGAGCCAGCCCCACTGGAAGATCGCGACCAGGACGCCGAACGCAGCCCCGATCGAGAGCAGGTTCATCACCACCGCCTTCAGCGGCAAGAGCAGCGAGCGCAGCATCACCATCAGGACCAGGAAGCTGAGCGCGAGGACGAAGAGGACGATCTTCCACATCGAGCCGCCGATCTGCTCGCGCACGTCGTGGCTGCGCGCCGTTTCGCCGCCGACGCTGACCGTGGCCACCCGATCGAGGCCGCTCGCCGGCACGACATCCTCGCGCAGCCGCTCGACCAGGGCGACCGCCGCGTCGGACTCGCTGCCGGCGCTCGGCGTCGCCTGGACCAGGGCGCTGCCGCCGGCGTAGGACGGCGCGGCGACCGAGCTGACGCCCGGCGTCGCGGCAGCCTGACGGGCGAAGGCAGCGACCGCGGCGCGGTCGGCGGCGCCCGGCGTGCCGCCGAATTCGGCCATCACCTGGACCGGGTCGGTGCCGCCGCCGAGCTGCCGGGAGGCCAGTTCGCTGCCGACCCTGACGTCGCTGCCCTTGGGGAACTGGTTCAGCGCCTCGGTCCCGGTCTGCAGCGAGAGCAGCGGGCTGGCGAGCAGCAGGAGCACCGCGGCGACGCCGATCACCGCGGTCCAGGGCCGTGCCATCACCCGCGCCGTCCAGCGCGACCAGAAGGGGCTGACGGGGGCGTTGCGCACCGGCGCTGGGCGGCGACGGTAGAAGCGACGGCGAAAGAAGGTTGCGACGCGGCCGACGATGCCGCCCGGCAGCACGCGGTCGCCGAGCATCGCGATCAGCGCCGGCAGCAGCGTGGTCGCGGTGAGGATCGAGACCGCGACCACGGTCATCGCCCCCAGCGCCATCGAGCGCAGCGCCTGGTTGTCGACCATCCAGAGGCCGGCCAGGGAGATGATCACCGCCAGGCCGGAGAAGGTCACGGCGAGGCCGGAGGTCGAGAGCGCGCGGGCCCGGGCCTGGCGCTTGTCGCGCCCGGCCTGGCGCTCCTCCCGGTAGCGGGCGAGGATGAACAGCGAGTAGTCGACCGCGACCCCGATCCCGATCATCGAGGCCATGTTGGTGACGAAGACCGAGGTCGTCATCTGCAGCGAGATGAAGTAGATGAGGGCGCCGGTGACGAGCACGCTGACGAAGCCGAGGGCCAGCGGCAACGCCGCCGCCGCCAGCGAGCCGAAGACCACCAGCAGGATCAGGGCGACGATCGGGAAGCCGCTCCCCTCCGCCTGCGAGAGGTCCCGCTTGGAGATTTCCTGCATCCCGGCCCAGATCGTGGGCTGCCCGACCAGGTAAGGCGTCACCCCAGCGGCGGCCGTGCCGGGTTCGAGGTCCTCGCGCAGGGTGCCCGCGGAGTCGATCAGGTCGTCGGGCGAGCGATCGCTGCGCAGCGGCACGATCGCCACCCCGCCGCTCTGCAGCTGGCGACGGGCCTCGAGCGCGTCGCTCGGCGCCAGCCGAACCCCTTCCAGCGTCGCCACCTCGCGACGCACGCGGCCGATCGCGGCCGAGCGTTCAGCCGGCCCCGCCTGCGGCGAGGCATTCAGCAGCACCGAGATCCCGTTGGCCCGCGAGCCGAATTCGCTCTGCAGCGCTTCGCTGACCCGCTTCGACTGGCTGCCGGGGACGTCGAACCCGCCGCCGGTCAGGTGTTCGGTCTGCCGCGCGGCAAACGGCAGCGCCAGCAGCACCACCGCGATCCAGGCCCCGAGCACCCAGCGGCGGCGCCGCCCCAGGAACTCCGCCAGCCTGTTCATCCTCTCGCGCATCGCCTCGTGCCAGCCAACCTCTCGCAGAACCGGAGTGCAGGTCTGTGAGCCCGATCACTGGGTGACCGGGCTCACTCGGAGGTGAGCAGGTGGCGGGCCGCGGCGGCGCCGGCCTCGAGAGCGCCGCTGTTGTCCCGCGCCGGGTCCGATAGCGCCTGCAGGGCAAAGCCGTCGCCGACCGCGAAGAGGAACGAGACGATCGCCTCGGCGTCGAAGCGAAGGTTGACCACGTCCTCGCTGTCCTTGGCCCGCAGCACCTCGGCGACGTGGGAGCGGGTGCGCTCGAAGAGCTGGCCGACCTCGCGCTGGATGTCGGGGTTGCGGCGACCGGCGCTGAACAGCTCGTAGAGCAGGAGGAAGAAGCCGGGTTCGTTCTCGATCAGGTCGGTGAGGCTGGAGACCAGAGCGGCGAGCACGTCGTCGACGCTCTTCGCCTCCCCCAGCCGCTCGTCGAGGCGGGCGATCCGCATGTCGGCGTCGCGCCGCACGACCTCGACCAGCAGCCGCTCCTTGGTCCCGAAGTAGTAGTGGAGGAGGCCGCGGCTGACGCCGGCCTCGCGGGCCACGTGCTCGAAGGTCGAGCCGGCGGCGCCGCGGCGGGCGACGCTGTCGCGCATCGCGTCGACGATGCGCTGCGCCTTCTCGCCGCTCAGCTCCCGCTCTTTGGTCGCTGCCTCCATGAAGAGTCAGTCTAGTTGTAAGGCCCGAGCGACTTTTTCAGCCAGGTGAGGGGATAGTCAGCCGACCTGTCGAGCTTGGCACCGGGCGTATTCCGGCGGGGGTGGAGCGTCTTGTACTTTTTGCGCCCCCCGCGCCGGGCGCCAGCCGTCCCGCTCCTCTTCGCAAAAAGTTAAGCGGAACCCCTGCCGGAATACGTCCTAGGAACCGTTGATAGAGGTCGTGCTGGTGTACTCGAACTCCTCTTCGGCGCCGAAGAGGGCGTCGAGCACGGTCTTGCGGGCGTCCTCGCTCACCACCAGGGCGATGATCGAGCCGACGATCGCCAACAGGACCAGACGGCCGAGCCAGCTCTTGCGCTTCGGCGGCTTGCGCAGCCGCTCCGCCGCGTCGCGCAGGTTCTCGGCGGCGTCCTTGAGGTTCTTCTGGACCTTCTTGTCGTTGGTCAGTGCCTTCACCGTGCCCTTGCCGTTGCCGGTGGCGCGGCCGTAGGCCCCGCGGGCAGCCTCGAAGGCGTCGCGCAGGCTGTTGCGCAGGTCGTCGTCCTCGATCAGCCGCTGTACGTAGGGGTTCTCCCGGGCGGTTTCGTAGATGTCGCTGGCGCGGGCCGCCTTCGTCTTGCTCATACCGTCTCCTCGCTGGATTCCGTGGCCTGTCTCAGAATATCCCTCTACCCGGGACCGATGCCATCTAGAAGCACTCCGTTGTTACGGAAGTCGAGACTGGCGTCGGGGAGCGCGCGGAGGCGCAGCGGGGCCAGACCGGGCCCGCGCACCCTGTAGCGGCGGATGAACAGGCGGCCGGCGTCTTCGTGGGCGCTTTCGCGGAACCCCGGGCCGAGCAGGCGGCGGGCCGGCCGCGGGGCACGGCCGTCGGAGACGAAATCGATTTCGTGCACCAGCCACTCGATGCCTTCGGAGGCCTTGACCTGAAACGCCCCGCTCGCGAGGTAGTAGCGCAGCGGCGCCTCGCCGAGCGCCCAGGTGACCGTGGCGCGCGGCGCCTCCGGTTCGCCGAGCCGGTCGGCGACCGCGTTCCAGTCGGGGCGCTGCAGATCGGGCGAGACGCTCGCCCAGATGCAGAAGCCGAGCGAGTAGACGAGCAGGGCACCGCCGACGGCGGCGCCAAGCCGCCGCGCCGCCGGCAGCGTGACCCCGATCGCCACCGCGATCAGCAGCGGCACCACGGCGGGAATCAGGTTGCGGGCCAGCACGTAGTCCTTGCCGGCCGAGAGCAGCGCCAGCGCGACCGGGATCCCAACCGCCGCCGCGACGACCAGCAGCGGCACCGCCGCCGAGCGCCGCTCCTCACGATTGGCCCGGAGGGCGAGCAGAGCCAGGCCGGCGAGGCAGAGAGCGAGCGGGAGGAAGGCGAGGGGCGGCTGCTGGGGTTGGCCGATGATGTCGCCGGTCTCGCCGGTGACGAGGGTCGCCGCGGTTTCCCAGAGCCGGTGCCCGAGCGTGAAGTTGCCGATCCACTCGGCCCTGCCGGCGGCCATCTGGTGGATCGCCAGCGGCGCCAGCAGCAGGCAGGTGGCGGCGATCACCGCCAGGCCGCGGCGGCTGTCGCGGCCACGGCGGCGCAGCAGCAGGACCGCCTCGGCGGCGATCGGGAAGACCGCGAAGTAGTGGGTGGCGAGGGCGAGGCCGGAGGCGATCCCCCAGCCGAGGACGTCGCCGCGGCGACCGTGACGCAGCGCCCGCACGCAGTAGAGCAGCGAGACCGCGCAGAGCAGGGCGAAGAGCGCGTAGGCCCGCGCCTCCTGCGAGTACCAGAGCAGCATCGGGTTGACGGCGACCAGGGCCGCCGCCATCAGGCCGGCGCGGCGACCCCGCAGCTCGATCCCGACCAGGTAGGCGACCGGGACGGTGAGGACGCCGGCCAGCGCCGAGAGCGAGCGCAGGCCGAACTCGCCGGTCCCGGTCACCTGCGTCCAGACCCAGGCCAGGGCGTAGTAGAGCGGCGGCGCCGACTCGCTGAAGCCAACCGCGTCCATCGCGTGGAAGAAGCCGCTGGGCAGGACGCGGGTGGCGGTGACGATCTCGTCGTGGTGGTAGCTCTGGGCGCCGAGCGTGAGGAAGCGCAGGAGCGCCGCCAGGACCGTCAGCCCGGCGAGGACCCAGAAGGCGCGCGAGCGGGCGCGGACCGCCTCGCCCAGCGTCTGCACGTAGGCCGCAGCGCCGCCTCTGCGGAGAGTTGCCGCCTCCATCGCCTAGGAGAGCGCGACGTCGAGCGCCTTGGAGACCTCGTCGACGAAGACGAACTCCAGGCCCGCCAGCTCGTGCTCGGGGATCTCCGCGACGTCTCCCTCGTTGCGCTCCGGGACGATCACCTTCCTGATCCCCGCCCGCTGCGCCGCCAGCGACTTCTCCTTCAGGCCGCCGATCGGCAGCACCTGTCCGGTGAGGGTCACCTCGCCGGTCATCGCGACGTCGTTGCAAACCGGCCGGCCGCTGACGAGCGAGGCGAGCGCCACGGTCATCGCCACGCCCGCGGAGGGGCCGTCC
>DATAEW010000053.1:0-30817 GCA_036257815.1 Solirubrobacterales bacterium | reverse complement strand
CGGGGAGATGTAGCCCTTGTCGAACTGCATCCCCTCGGTGAACTCCAGCTCCATGCCGAAGGTCTGGCCCTCCTCGACGTTGACGACGCCGTCTTTGCCGACTTTCTCGATCGCGTCGGCGATCACGTTGCCGATCTCGTCATCGGCGGCGGAGATCGCCGCCACGCGGGCGATCTGGTCCTTGCCGGCGACCTCTTTGCTCTGCTTCCCGCGCAGGTTCTCGACCACCTCCTCGACCGCCTTCTCGATCCCCCGGCGCAGGGCCAGCGGGTTGGCGCCGGCGGCGACGTTCTTCAGCCCCTGGCGAACGATGATCTGGGCCAGCAGGGTCGCCGTCGTGGTGCCGTCGCCGGCGACGTCGTTGGTCGCCGTGGCGACCTCGCGGACGAGCTGCGCGCCCTGGTTCTCGAACACGTCCTCGACCTCGACCTCGCGGGCGATCGTGACGCCGTCGTTGGTGATCGTCGGGGCGCCAAACTTTTTGTCCAGCACGACGTAGCGGCCTTTCGGGCCGAGCGTCACCTTGACCGCGTTGGCGACCGCGTCGACGCCCGACTGCAGGGCGCCGCGGGCATCCTCTGCGTACTTCAGCTCCTTGTGAGCCATCTTGGTTCAGTCCTCCTTGTTCTCTAAGTCCGTTGGCGCCGGCCTCAGCCGACCTTGGCCAGGACGTCCGACTCGCGCAGGACGAGCAGTTCGTCGCCCTCGACGGTCACCTCGGTCCCTCCGTATTTGGAGTAGAGGACCTCATCGCCCTCCGAGACGTCGAGCGCGCGGCGACTGCCGTCCTCGTTGATCGCGCCGTCGCCGACGGCGACGACCTTTCCCTTCTGCGGCTTCTCTTTCGCCGTGTCGGGAAGGACGATGCCGCTGGCGGTCGTCTCCTCCTCCTCGATCGGCTTGACGATCAGCCGGTCCCCGAGGGGCTTCAGCTTCATCCGGATACCTCCGTTATCGGTAAGTGATTTCTGGTGAAAGTCAGGAAACGCCGCTGCAGAGCCGTTTGCGGCGGCCAGCAGCCTTGGCACTCTGGTGGGAGGAGTGCCAACACCGGGAAAGATAGCGGTCTGCGGCTCTCCGTCAAGGGCTCCCTCCCCTGCACTTTGTAACCCCGTGGGTTACAAAGTGCAGGGGAGGGGAAGAGTGCCGGGGGCTCAGTCGGAAGCCAGCAGGCGGCAGCCGAGCAGGCGGGCGATCCCCTCGCCGCCGCGCGCCATCACCCAGTCGTGGTTCCACTCGAAGGCCGGGCGCAGCAGCGGCGCCAGGCGGTTCATCCACGGCTTGGCGGTGGCGACGTTCCACTCGTAGAGCACGGCGGTGACGCCGTCCTGCTCGTAGAGGCGCCAGCGGCCGATCCCCTCCAGCTCGCCGACCGCGTGGCCCTCCATCAGCGTCGGGTACTCGACCCGGGTCGTCGTCACCTCGAAGGAGACCCGGTAGGGCAGCAGGCTCTTCCAGACCATCCGCGAGACCGAGCCGACCCCGTCCTCGACTTCGTCGCCGCCGCGCAGTTCCTCCACCGACTCGACGCCGCGCCACCAGCGCGGCCAGGATTCCTGGTCGTGGATCGCCTTCCAGACCGGCTCGCGAGGCGACTCCAGCAACCAGGTGGTGAGGAACGCGTAGTCGGCCATCGCCTATCTCTCGGTACGGCCCGGCGGCGGTGGCGGTTCAGTTGTGGTGCGGGGTCTCACCATTGCCGAGGTGGGCCCGCGGCGGCTCGACGATCTGGGAGAAGCGGATCACGGTGACCACGTCGTCGTCGGAGACCGGCCGGCTGTAGATCTGTTCGAGGAAGCGCTTGGCCTCCTCGATGCGGCGGAACTCCGGGTTGTCGTGCTCGATGTCCCGGCGCGAGAGTTCGCCGACCGGCTTCACCTCGACGTCGTCGATCACCGCGGTGAAGATCTTCTCGCGCGGGCTGTGGCGAAAGCCGACCGTGATCCAGACGACCTGGCCGCGCTCGTACTTGCCGCTCTTGTCGCCGAGGCGGATCGTCGCCGTCTTGCGGCCCCGCTTCAGCTGGTCGATGAAGACCGCCGAGTAGAAGTTCAAGACGTAGATGCCACCTCGCATTTGCGCAGCGAGCGTATAGGACCCGACTGGCGAGGGTAGAGGTGGACGTTTGTTCGAAGTGGTGGCTCGCATTCCACTTCTCAGGGGTTGTGCTCGTAGCTCGGGCTACCGATGGAACCTCACATGGACACTGCGCACGACGAAACTGCCCCCGCCCGCTCCCCGCAGACCCTGCTCTCGGCGGTGTTCCTCGCCGCCGCCTGCCTGCTGCTGCTCCCGCTCGCCGGCCGCGCCGCGGCGATGACCTGCGACGGCAAGCAGGTGACGATCGCGGGCACGGCCGGCAACGACACGATCGTCGGCAAAGCCGGCAGCGACGTGATCTACGGCGGCGGCGGAGACGACAAGCTCAGCGGCGGCGCCAACGGCAACGACACGATCTGCGGCGGCCCCGGCGACGACGCGATTCACGGCGGGCGCGGCTACGACAAGCTGTTCGGCGAAGAAGGCAACGACAAGCTGTTCGGCGAAACCGGCTCCGATCTGCTCGAAGGAGGGGAGGGCGATGACGAGCTCTCCGGCTTCAAAGGCGCCGACAACCTCTACGGGGGCGGTGGCGAGGACCACCTGCTGGGCTTCAAGGGACCCGACAAGCTCGACGGCGGCGCCGGCAACGACCTCGCCGACGGGCAGCAGGGCTCAGACGAAGTCGAAGGCGGCTCCGGCGACGACAAGCTGCTCGGCGACAAGGGCAACGACAGGGTGCTCGGCGGTGCCGGCAACGACCTGATCGAAGGCGGTCCCGGCGACGATCCGAACCTCAACGGCGACGGCGGCAGCGACGAAGTGCTCGGCGGCGCCGGCATCGACGATGCCACGGGCGGCGACGGCGACAGCGACATCATCCGCGGCGACAACGGCACCGACACGCTGTCCGGCGGCCCCGGCGGCAACGACATCGTCTCCTATTCCAGCGCCAGCCGCGGCGGCATCGAGGTCAACCTCGCCGCCGACAAGGCGAAGGGCGACGGCCACGACCAGCTGACGGACTTCGAGGACGTCGTCGGCTCCCCCCAGGCCGACACGATCGTCGGCGACGGCGAAGCGAACAAGATCGACGGCGGCGTCGGCGACGACACCCTGGAAAGCGGCGGCGGGGGCGGCGAAGCCTTCGGCGGGCCCGGCAGCGACGAATGCAACGGCTTCGCGGTGGAGAACTCCTGCGGCCCGGAAGCCGGACCACCGCCCGGAGGCGCCTACGTCGTCCTCAACCAGGGCCTGGCCGGCTCCAGCCTCGTGGTGCAGGGCGCCCAGGCCGCCGACGGGCTGCGGATCGGCCTCGGCGCCGGCGGCTGGACGGTCAGCGACAGCGTCCCGATCGCCCCCGGCGACGGCTGCCTCAACGCCGGCGCCACCACGGTCGTCTGCGGCGGCGCGCCGTCGCTGTCGCTGATCGTCGTCACGGGCGGCGCCGGCAACGACGAAATCGCGATCGACGGCAGCGTCCCGAGCGGTGCCCAGGTGCGGGTCAACGGCAACGCCGGCAGCGACACGCTGATCGGCGGCAACGGCGACGACGTGCTGGAAGCGGGCGAGAACTACAACGGCCCCGACAACGGCAACGACACCCTGGTCGGCAACGCCGGCTCGGACGTCCTCTACGCCGACCCCGGAGCCGATCACCTCGAAGGTGGGCCCGGCAACGACCTGCTCGTCTCCTCGGTCCCCACCTGCCAGGGCCACAGCTTCGACGGCGGCCCCGGTGAGGACACGGTCTCCTACGCGCGTTCCGACGACGACCTGAAGCTCGCTCTGGGCGGGGCCGGGGCGCCGCCCGGATGCGGCAATCCCGACCAGATCCTCGCCGACGACGAGAGCCTCGAGGGATCCGACGGTCCCGACGTCCTGGTCGGCGATAACGGCGACAACAGCCTGCTCGGGCACGCCGGGGCGGACACCTTCATCGGCCAGGGGGGGAGCGACTTCGTCGACGCGATCGACGGGCAGCGCGACAAGTCGATCGTCTGCGGCGCGGGCAACGACGAACTCGCCAGCGACCCGAAGGACCCGCCCGGCCAGAGCTGCTCCCCGTAACCTCGCGTCGGCGCCCCGCTGCGGACGGGTCAGGGCCTAAAACCCCTCCTCCCCGATCAGCGGCACGAAGCGGCAGGGGCCGAGGGCCCGGCGGGCGAGCCGCTCGCCGTGGCGGCGCAGGAGCACCAGCTCGTCGTACTCCTCGCTCGCGACCGGGACGACGAGGCGGCCACCGTCAGCCAGTTGATCGACCAGCGCCGCAGGCGGCTCCGGGGCGCTGGCGTGCACGGCGATCGCGTCGAACGGGGCCCGCTCGGGGACGCCGCGACTGCCGTCGCCGACCACCAGCTCGACGTTGTCCACCTCCAGCGCGGCGAGCGCCTGCGCCGCCTGGCGGGAGAGCGACTCGTGGCGCTCGATGCTCAGCACCGAGGCGGCGAGCAGGGCCAGCACGCAGGTCGAGTAGCCCGAGCCGGTGCCGACCTCGAGCACCCGCTCGCGGCCGCCCAGCTCGAGCGCCTGGCAGATCGCGGCGACGATCCAGGGCTGGGAGATCGTCTGCTCCTCGCCGATCGGCAGCGCCGAGTCGGCGTAGGCGCGGCCGCGCAGGGCCGGTGGCAAAAAGAGCTCCCGCGGCACCCGGCCCATCGCCGCCAGCACCCGCTCGTCGCCGATTCCCCGCGCCCGCAGCTGCCGCTCGACCATCCGCGCGCGGCGGTCGGCCGTGTCCATCGCTAGTAGATGTAGTTGCGAAGCTTGGGTGGATCGAGGACGGTGACGCGGCCGCGGCCGGAGCGGACCACGCCGGCGCGCTCGAGCTCGGCGAGGAAGCGGCTGACGCTCTCGCGCGAGGTGCCGGCGAGCTGGGCGAGGTCGGTCTGATTCATGCGGATCGTCACCTCGGTGCCCCCGTTGCCGTCCTGAGCCTCCTTGGAGAGCTGGGCGAGGATGCCGGCGACCCGGCTCGGCACGGTCTGGAAGGACTGGCGGGAGATCCGCACGTTGGCGGCGCGCAGGCGGCGCACCAGCCCGGCGACCAGCTTCAGCGCGATCTCGGGGTGGCGGGCGAGCAGCGAGCGCACGTCGCCGGCCGGCAGGGCGAGCAGCTCACCGTCGCTGACCGCCTCGGCGCTTGCCGAGCGCCGATCGCCGTCGAGCATCGCCAGCTCGCCGAAGATCTCCCCCGGACCGAGGGTGGCAAGGGTGATCGCGCGGCCGTCGGAGTGCTCGCGGGTGACCCGGAAGGTCCCCTCCTTGACGATGTAGCAGGCGTCGGAGCTATCGCCCTCGTGGAAGACCCGGGTGCCGGCGGGGAAGGAACGCGGGACGGCGACGTGCGAGAAGCGCTCCAGCTCCGCCTCTCCGAGATCGGAGAAAAGGGCAACGCTCTTCAGCAGCTCGACCGCGCTCTGCTCGTCGTCAGACACTTGGGACGATTATGGCAACGGGGCGGCCGCCCCGACGCGAGCACCCAACCCTCTACGCCGAGGCGGTGAGCTTGCGGGGGCCGCGGCTGAAGCCGGCGCCGATCAGGGACTCCTCGTGGCCGGAGCCGATCACCGGCTCGCCGTCGAGCTTCTCGATCGCCAGTTTCGGCAGCCGGCCGGCGGAGACGGCGTCGGCGAGTGCGCGCATCGCCTGCTCCAGCGACTCACCTTCCAGCGGCGCCAGACGGAGGATGCCGCGGCCGCCGCGCTCGACGAAGACCAGGGGCTCGCCGTCGCGAAGCAGCAGATGGGCGCCCGGGGTGCGGCCCGGGCGGCGGCCGCCCTCGAGCTTCGGCCAGGGCAGCGAGGCGCCGTAGGGATTGGCCGGGTCGGTGGCGGCGAGGACCAGGTAGGAGCCGTCGGCTTCGGGCAGCGAGCGCAGCCGCTCGACCGCCCCGGGAAGCGCGAACTGGGCGCCCCCGAGCCCCTCGACGAAGTAGCCGCGCCGCGCGGTGCCGAGCAGCTCGAGGTTGCCGAGCTCGCCGTAAAGGGTCGAGAAGCCGCCCGGCACCCCCTCGGCGAGCACGGTCTCGCTGGTGACGATCCCGTAGCGCTCCATCATCAGCTCGGCCTGAGCGCGGAGCCTGGCGCCGGGGCCCGGGGCGTCCGCGAACAGCGGCGCGGTCAGCGACCAGCGCCCCTGCACGGCGGCCCCGGTGGTCGAGCGGCGGCGGGCAAAGCGGCGCCCGGCGCGCTCGCTCGGCGGCACCGCCCGCAGCCGCGGCGCGCGCAGCGGCGCGAAGGCGTCGTTGGTCACCTCGCCGCCCCAGGTGAGGTCCCAGAGCGCGTTGTGCAGCTCCTCGGCGGGGTGGTCGAGGTCGGCGAGGAGGTCGAGCCAGAAGCTCGGCCCGGCGGCGAGCCGCTCGCGGATCGCCTCGTGGACCTCACCCTTCACCGGCTCCAGCTTCGCGTTGGCGGGCGGCGGGCCGGCGAGGCGGACGTCTTCGCGGAAGTAGAGGGCGACGCGGCCGTCGGAGCGGCCGAGGGCGCCGGCGCCGATCCAGACCAGCTCGCCGCTGGTGCAGAGCTCGTCCAGCCAGCTCGGCGAGTAGGCGCCGAGGCGGCGCGGCAGCACGTCCCCCTCCCAGACCTTCGGCGTCAGCGCCACCCCCTGCAGCGGCACCAGCGCCTCGCGCAGGCGATCCGGCCCGGCGCCGGCCGGACGGTAGGCGTCGACGTTCTGCCAGCTCGGCAGGAAGCGGGCCAGCTCCCTGGTATCCGCCGCCTCGACCTCCTTGCGCAGCCGGGCGAGGCTGGCGCGGCGCACCCGGCGCAGGACTTCGGAGTCGCACCACTCCCGCTCGGTCCCCCCCGGTGCCAGCTCACCGCGGACCAGCGCGCCTTCGCCCTCCAGCTCGCGCAACGCCGGCGCGGGATCGACGCCGTAGCGCTCGGCGAGCTGCCAGGTCGGGAACGGGCCGTGGGTGCGGGCGTAGCGGCGGACCAGGGCGCGCATCGCATCGGGGTGCGGCTCGAGGAAGGTCTCGGGCAGGCCGGCGGGCGGCGGCACGCCGAGCGCGTCGCGGTACAGGCCGGCGTCCTCGGCGGCGATGTAGCGCTCCTCGGCGGCGATCCTCACCGCGGCCACCCGCCGCTCCCGGACCAGTTTCTCGAGCATCGAGCGCGCCGAGTAGCCCTCGGCGACCCGCTCCTCGCACTCCTCGGCGCTGAGGTCGCCGAGGTTGCGCAGCAGCTGCTGCAGGGCGTCGCGGTCGCCGGCCCGGCCGGCCTCGGTGCGGTGCTGGAGCTGGGCCTCGACTTCCTCCAGCGCCTCGGGGTCGATCAGCTCCCGCAGCTCCTCCTGGCCGAGCAGCTCGCGCAGCAGGTCACGGTCGAGCGCCAGCGCCGCCGCCCGCCGCTCGGCGTTGGGCGTGTCCCCCTCGTACATGTAGGTGGCGACGTAGTCGAAGAGCAGCGAGGAGGCGAAGGGCGAGGCGGTCGGCGTCTCCACCTCGACCAGGCTGAGCCGGCGCGAGTGCAGGTCGCGCAGCAGTTCGGCCAGGGCCGGCAGGTCGAGCACGTCTTTCAGGCACTCGCGGTAGGTCTCGAGGATCACCGGGAAGCGGGGGAAGTCCCGCGCCACCTCGAGCAGGCTCTGCGACTTCAGCCGCTGCTGCCAGAGCGGCGTCCGTTTGCCGGGATAGGCGCGCGGGATCAGCAGCGAGCGCGAGGCGTTCTCGCGGAAGCGGGCGCCGAACAGGGCCGAGCTGGAGAGCTCGCGTACGACCAGGTCCTCCAGCTCCTCGGGATCGATCAGCACCAGGTCGGCCGGCGGCGCCTCGTCGGCGTCGGGCAGGTGGATGACGATCCCGTCGTCGGACCAGATCGCGTCGGCCTCGAGGTCGCGCTCCGCGCGAATCTTCGCCGCCAGGGCCAGGCCCCAGGCGGCGTGGACACGGCCGCCGAAGGGCGAGAGCAGGCAGAGGCGCCAGTCGCCGATCTCGTCGCGGAACCGCTCGACGACGATCGTCTGGTCGGAGGGCACGACCCGGGTCGCCCGCTGCTGCTCGCGCAGGTAGGAGACGAGGTTGTTGGCGGCGCGCTCGTCGAGGTCGTACTCGGCGGCCAGCTCGTGCGGCTCGCGCGAGACCGCCTCGCGGGCGAAGGCGCCGATCGCCCGCCCCAGCTCGGCCGGGCGGCCGATCCCGTCGCCCTTCCAGAACGGCACCGCGCCGGGGGCGCCGGGGGCGGGGGTGACGATCACCCGGTCACGGGTGATTTCCTCGATTCGCCAGGTCGTCGCGCCGAGCAGGAAGGTCTGGCCGGGCCGCGCCTCATAGACCATCTCCTCGTCGAGCTCGCCGACCCGGCGCCCGTCCGGCAGGTGGACGCCGTAGAGGCCGCGGTCGGGAATCGTGCCGGCGTTGGTGACGACCAGCTGGCGGGCGCCTTTGCGGCCGTGGACGGTGCCGTTGGTGCGGTCCCAGACGATTCGCGGGCGCAGCTCGGCGAAGCGGTCGGAGGGGTAGCGGCCGTCGAGCATGTCGAGGACGTTCTCCAGCTGCTCGCGCGAGAGCTCGTGGAAGGGCTCGGTGGCGGTGACGATGCGCTCGATCTCCTCCACTTCCCACTCGTCCAGCGCGGCCATCGAGACGAGGTGCTGGGCGAGCACGTCGAGCGGGTTCTGGGGGATCGTCGTCTCCTCGATCTCCGCCTCGCGCATCCGCTTGGCGACCACCGCGCACTCGAGCAGGTCGCCGCGGTATTTGGGAAAGATCCGGCCCTTGGAGACTTCCCCCATCCGGTGGCCGGCGCGGCCGATCCGCTGCAGGCCACGGGTCACCGACTTCGGCGACTCGACCTGGATCACCAGGTCGACGGCCCCCATGTCGATCCCCAGCTCCAAGGAGGAGGTGGCGACGAGACAGGGCAGCTCCCCGGACTTCAGCATCTCCTCGACCAGGGAGCGCTCCTCATGGGACAGGGACCCATGGTGGGCGCGGGCGATCTCGACCGGCGCGTCGGCGGGCGGTCCCGCGGCGGGTCCTGTCACGGCAGGGGACCCCCCACCCCCTGCGGTAGCTAAAGCTTCCTCGGGGGTGGGCCCCCCTACCGTGCCACCCCCCGCGGGACCGCCCGAGGTCCCGTCGGGATGGCCTCCGTGCTCGGTCGCCGGTAGCTCATGCTCCCCTTCGCCGTTGGCAAGCTCGTTCAGGCGCTTGGCTAGGCGCTCCGCGGCGCGGCGGTTGTTGACGAAGATCATCGTCGAGGTGTGTTCCTGGACGAGCTCCAGAAGCTTCGGGTAGATCGCCGGCCAGATCGACCTGATGTGGGCGGAGGGCTCGACTTCGGTTGGCGGCGGCCCGTCCTCGCTCGGATACGCCGGCACCCCCGGATCGGCCATGTCCTCCACCGGCACCACGATCTCCAGGTCGAGGCCCTTCTTCTGCCCCGCGTCGACGATCCGGCACTTCCGCTTCGGACCGACAAGGAACCTGCCGATTCGCTCCAGCGGGCGCTGCGTCGCGGACAGCCCGATTCGCTGGATGGCCGCGTTGCCGGCCGCCGCCACCAGGTGCTCGAGCCGCTCCAAAGTCAGCGCGAGGTGGGAGCCACGCTTGGTTTGAGCGACCGCATGGATCTCGTCGACGATCAC
Source organism: Solirubrobacterales bacterium (assembly GCA_036257815.1). GTDB lineage: Bacteria > Actinomycetota > Thermoleophilia > Solirubrobacterales > 70-9 > VAYN01. Next base: position 21,184 of record DATAEW010000053.1, on the reverse strand, counting down.
CGCCTCGGTCGTGGCGAGGATCCCCCGCACGCTCGAGGAGAGCATCAGGTAGAGCGACTCCGGCGTCGTGATCAGGATGTCGGGCGGCGTTTTCGCCATCGCCCGGCGCTCTTTCTGCGGCGTGTCGCCGGTCCGCAGGCCGACCGCGATCTCGGCGCCAATCCCGCGCAGGGGCGCCCGCAGGTTGCGCTCGATGTCGTAGGAGAGCGCTTTCAGCGGCGAGACGTAGACCAGCCGCACCCCAGTCCCGAGCGGCGCCCGCCCGTCCTTGCCGGCCCGGGCCAACCGATCGATTCCCCAGAGGAAGCTGGCGAGCGTCTTCCCCGATCCCGTGGGGGCGCAGATCAGCGCGTTCTCACCGCCGGAGATCGCCTCCCAGCCGCCCGCCTGCGCCGGCGTCGGCCCCTCGAAGGAGGCCTCGAACCAGCGGCGAACCGCCGGGCTGAACGGCGCCAGCGGATCGGATTTCGTGCTCGTATTCGTCTCGGCGGTCAACCCACCGATCTTACGCACCTCGAAACGCGGGAAAGGCCGGGGTCAAGAAGGGGGCGAGATCCCGCCGCTCCAGCATTTAGGCCCCTATGGGGTCTCAAATGCTGGATTCGCGCAGCGCCGGTGCTTGGCGGCTGGCTCGGCGCCAGCACGGAGTGGTTACGCGCAGTGATCTCCTCGGACTGAGTTTCACCGCTAAGGGGATCAGGCACCGGGTGGAACGAGGGCGCCTGCATCCGGTTGGACACGGTATCTACGCGGTCGGCCGCCCGGACCTGACCAGGGAGGGGCGCTGGATGGGCGTCGTGCTCGCCTGTGGCTGGAACGGCTTTCCGCCCGATCGCCGCTGGCGCGGGCCTCCCCGTCCGGAAACCAAACAATGGGTGAGCGGCTTTGAAGTCGACTTCTTCTGGCGCGATCTCGGCCTCGTCGTCGAGACCGACGGCTGGCGCTACCACCGCACGCCCGCGGCCCAGACCCGCGACGCTCGCCGCTTCCAGGCCCACACCGCCGCCGGCCTCACTCCACTCCCGCTTTTCCCCACTGGCAGATCAAGCACGAAGCGGCCTACGTGCACGGGATCCTCGTAAGGACGGCCTCGGGGTTGGGAACGTCGCGCCCCGGTTGGGGGGCGCGCCGGCGCTCCCTCAGGGAGTGCCGCCGGCGAACTTGACGTATTCGAACCAGGCCTTCTTCGGCTTGAAGCCGGCGCCGAAGAGGCCGGCGCCGCCGCAGAAGTTGCAGGCGCCGTCCACGTCGTCGACCGAGAACCAGTAGACCTGCTTGAGCTTCCAATTCGCCGCCTTGTTGCGCAGCAGGCCGAAGGCACCGCGCAGTTCCCGCGCCTGACCGGCCAGTCCCTTGGCGAACTGGTCGATCGCCGGGTCGGGGGGTTCGGAGCTCCAGCCCAGCTCGGTGATCCAGAGCCCCTTGCCGGAATCTTTCTCGTCCTTCAGCAGGTTGCGGATTTCTTCGATCTCTTCCGGCAGTTCCTGGTAGCGCGGCGTGTAGGGGTGCAGCGCCACCCCGGCGAAGCTCGACTTGATCCCCGGGTTGGCCTTGTACATCGCTTCGAGGAAGTCTTTCGCGTACCAGTTGAGGCTTTTGTGTTTGCCGGACTTGGTGCGCGAGCCTTTGGGCCGCCCGAAGAGACCCGCGAGGACGACCTTGGCGCCCGGATCGACGCTCTTGATCGCCGCGTTCGAGGCCTTCACGAGCTTCCCGTATTCGGTCGGGTTCGGCTTCGCGACGAAGTACTTGAAGTTGGGCTCGTTCCAGATCTGCCAGGTGCGGATCGGCAGCGCCGGCAGGGTCGGATGCGCGACCCAGAAGGACCCGGTCGACCCGTAACGCAGCACCGCCTGCTGGACGAATTCCCGCCAGCCGGCGGCCGCCGCGCTGGCGATCGGCAGGCGCGCCGGCGCTTTGGCGCCGCCGCTTCCCCGCACCGTGCCCTGCGGCACCGCCCAGGCCGGCGCCCCAGTCAGGAAGGGGAGGATGGCGATGCCGTTCGCGGTGGCCTTTTCGACCATCGAGTCGACGCCGCTCCAGTCGATCGTGGCCCCGCGCTGGGACTGCAGCGAGGTCCAGTCGAAGGCCACGCGGATCGACCCGACGCCGCCGCGATGCAGGCGCGCGAGCTGTTCGGAGCTGGCCGCCGCCTGCGGCACGACGCCCCAGAAGCGCGCCGGCAGGGCTGAGGCGGAAGCCGCCGTCGCGGCCAGACCGACGAGCGCCAGCACGACCACCGCGGCGCAGGCCCGCGGCCCCCTACGGAGTCCCATCGTCGCTTTCGCCATCGGCTCAGCCGGCCTTGGAGGAGGAGACCGTCGCGCCGCCACCGCCCTGGCGCTGGCGCCGCTGCCTGATCACCACGGCCCCGATCGAGATCGCCGCCAGGACCGCGATCGCGATCAGGATCGGCACCAGCGGCGAGGAGCCGCCGCCGGAGCCGCTCGTCGAGCCGGCCGGTTCGCCGGCTTGGAGCTGGCCGCCCGCTCCCGACTGGTCGCCACCTGCAGAACCGCCGGGGCTACCCTGGCCATTACCGCCTTCAGCGCCCGTGCTTGGATTCCCAGATACGTTATGACCACCCGACCCGCCGCCGGGACCGGCCCCGGTTCCGCCTCCTCCCGGAGCGTTGGAACTGTGGGCAGGGGAACTTTCACCCGATGGGCTGTTCTTACCCTTGTGATGAACGGGCTTAGTTTCCCCGGGGATCGTCGGGTTTTCGTATTCGTAGACGGTTTCGGCCTGGGCGAAGACCGGGGCGCATGCAAATGCCAGCAGAGCAATCACTGACGAGAGCAAGAAGGCAGGTCGGGCCAGGCTCCGGGCACGGGGGTGGCGGGTCCGATGCATGGCGGGCAAGATTAGAGGAATCGGCGGCGCTGATAAGTCCGCTGGCCTTGATCCTTGGCCTGGCGCTGGCTGGCGGTGGGTTTGCGCTGGCCGATCGCCATATCGCCGGCCTGATGGTCTGGCTGATTCTCGTTGGGATGCTGGCGCTCGGCGCCGCCGGGCGGGCGACGCTTGGACGGTCGTTCTATTGGACGGGTGGACTGGTGGGGGTGCTGGCGCTTTTTTCCGCATCCTCATCTCTCTGGTCCGGGTCGATTGAGCTGAGCGTGATCGAGGCGGACCGCGTCCTGGTCTACCTCGGATTCTTCCTTGCCGCGTTTCTGATCGCCCAAACCGGGCAACGGCGCCAACGTTTCGGTGAAGGAATCGGAATTGGCCTGATCGGGATATCCCTGCTCGCGGTCGGCTCGCGCCTGCTGCCGGACGTCTTCTCGATCGCCGAAGGCCCGGGGAGCGGTCCGCGGCTCAGCTATCCGCTCGGCTACTGGAACGCCGACGGACTGACCTTCGGGATGGCGGCGGCGCTCTGCCTGTGGATGAGCCGGCGCTCGCTCAACGCCGGCCTGCGCTGGCTCGCGGTCGTCTCGCTGCCCGCGATCCTGCTCGCCCTCTATTTCACCTACTCGCGCGGTGGCCTGCTGGCGCTGCTGATCGCCTGCGGCTGCCTGATCGCGCTCTCGCACGACCGCCTCTGGCTGCTGGCGACGCTGGCGATCGGCGCGGTCGGGGCGCTGCCCGCGGTTCTCGCCGTGCAGGCGCGGCGCAGCCTGGCCGAAAACCTCGCCGATCCCCATATCGCCGGGCAGGGGGTGACCGTGCTGTCGGTCCTGCTCGCCGGGACCCTGCTGGCCGCCGGCCTCCTCTGGGCGCTGCGCCAGGCGGAGCGCCGCCAGGGGCAGCTGACCGGGCGGGCGCTGGCCCTCTCGCGCGATCCGCGGATCCTCAAGGGGATCGCCCTGGCGCTGGCGGTGATTGCGATCGGCGCCGCGGTGGCGGTCGGCGGCCGCGCCTGGCACCAGTTCACCAGCCCCGACCTCAAGTTCCCGAGTCAGCCGGAGGCGCACTTCGGCCAGCTCTCCGGGGCCGGGCGCAACGAATTCTGGCGCGTCGCGCTCGACGCCTTCGCGGAACAGCCTGTGCTCGGCCACGGGGCTGGGACCTACCGCCTCTCCTGGCACCTGCTGCGCCACAACTCGGTCCAGAACACCGACGCGCACTCGCTTTACCTGCAGGGCTTCGCTGAGCTGGGAGTCCTCGGCGGGATCCTCGTGCTGGCGATGGTCGGCACCCTGCTGGGGACCGGGTTCGCCGCCTGGCGGGCGGCGCGCGGCGCGCGGCGCGAGCTCTACGCGGCGATGCTGGCGATCTGCCTGGCCTTCGCGGTGGGGGCGGCGATCGACTGGTTCTGGCAGATCGCCGTGGTTGCGGGAGTCTTCTTCCTCGCCTCGGGGGTGCTGGTCGCGGCGCGCTGCGCCCAGCTCGCGCAGGTGCGCGCCGCCGGCAACGGGCGGGCGGAACGCCGCCGCTACGGGCAGGCGATCGCCGGGCTGGCGCTGGCCTGGGTCGCCGCCCTGGCGCTGATCGGGCCGCTGCTGGTCGACCGCGAGATCGACGCCAGCGACTCCGCCGTCGCCGCGGGCAACCTGGCGAGCGCCACCAGCCACGCCGAAACGGCGCGCTCGATCGAGCCCTGGGCGACCTCCCCCTACCTCCAGCTCGGGCTGCTGGCCGAGCGGGAAGGCAACTACGAAGCGGCGATCGAGCGGCTTGACCAGGCGATCGAACGCGAAGAAGACAACTGGCTCCTCTATTACGTGCGCGCCCGGGTCCAGAGCGAGGCCGGCAACCAGGCGGCGGCGCGCGCCGACCTGCGCGAAGCGCGGCGGCTGAACCCCGAAGAAAAGTGCCTCTACGAAGGTTTCGAAGGTTGCGGATGAGCCAGACGCCGGACACCCAGCGGACCGCCCCCGCGGCAAGGCCGCGGCCGAGCGCACCGGCCTCCGGCGAGCGCCGGCGGCAGGACGGCCCCAGCGACGCCCGCCGCCGCGGCGCCCTGCTGCGGCGCCTGCTGGCACTTGGCGATTGGGCGGCGCTGCTGGTCAGCCTCTGCGCGGTAACCGCGGCGACCAGCAGCACCGACGTCGGCACCCTGTTCTGGGCGGTCCTCTTCAGCCCCAGCTGGATCCTCGTCGTCAAGCTCCACGGGCTCTACGACAACGACCATCGGCGGATCCGCCACAGTACCCTGGACGAGCTGCCCTCGCTGGTCTCGGCGAGCGTGCTCGGCACGCTGGTGCTCGACGGGCTGCTGGCGCTGAGCCCGGTCGGCCCGCTCTCGCCGAAGAGTGCGATCGCGCTCGGCATCGGCAGTCTGCTCGGCAGCTTCATCGGGCGCGGCGTCCTGCGCTTCCTCTGGCATCGCCTGACGCCGGCCGCGCTCGGCATCGTCGTCGGGCCGGCCACCGCCGCCGACCTGGTCGCGCGGCGCGTCTCCACCCACCCGGAGACGCGACTGGCGCTGGTCGGCTACCTCTCCGCCAAGGGCGACGAGGGGGGCACCGAGCTTCCCCGCCTCGGCTCAGTCGCCGACATCTCGCGGGTCGCCCGGGAGGAGGAGATCGAGCGCGTCGTGGTGACCGAACAGGAGATGAGCGAGCTGGCGGCGGAGCGGCTGATCGAGCAGTGCAAGGCCGAGGGCCTGGCGCTGACCTTCCTGCCCCAGCACTACGGCCTGCTGGGCCCCGGCATCGAGCTCAACCGGCTGGCCGAGCTGCCGGTGCTCGACTTCCGCTTCAGCGACCCGCCGCGCTCGACCCAGGCGATGAAGCGGGCGATGGACGTCGTCGTCTCGGCTTCGGTGCTGCTGCTCTGCTCGCCGCTCATGGGGGCGATCGCGATCGCGATCCTGCTCGACAGCGGGCGCCCGGTTCTCTTCCGTCAGCGCCGCGCCGGCCAGGACGGCGATCCCTTCACGATGCTGAAGTTCCGCAGCATGGTCGCCGACGCGGAGGAGCGGCTGGCCGACCTCGTCGACCTGGCGGCGCTCGAGCAGCCGGCCTTCAAGATCCCCGACGATCCGCGGGTGACCCGCACCGGGCGGTTCCTGCGCCGGACCAGCCTCGACGAGCTGCCGCAGCTGTTCAACGTCCTGCGGGGGGAGATGTCGCTGGTCGGTCCCCGACCCGAGGAGGAGAGCGTCGTCGCCCTCTACGACGAGCGCCAGCGGGGGCGGCTGGCGGTGAAGCCTGGGATCACCGGGCCGATGCAGGTCTACGGCCGCAGCGACCTGACCTTCGAGGAGCGACTGGCGATGGAGCGCGACTACCTCGACAACCTCTCGCTGCTCACCGACCTGGCGATCCTGATGCGAACGCCGCGGGCGATGATCCGCGGCGACGGCGCCTACTAGCTTCCCCGCGATGCGGTCCGCCCCCGACCTCGAGGTCGTGATCGTCAGCCACGGCGCCGAAGCGCTGCTGCGGCGCTGCCTGCGCTCGCTGGCCGAGCATCCGCCGACCGCGGGGACGATGCGGGTCACGGTCGTCGACAGCGGCAGCCCGGATGGGACGCCGGAGATGGTCGAGCGTGAGTTCCCCGCGGTGCGGTTGCTGGGGCGCGACAACATCGGCTTCTCGGCCGCCAACAACCTGGTGCTGCGGGAAAGCGAGGCGCCGGCGCTGCTGCTGCTCAACCCCGACACCGAGGTCTACGCCGGCACCCTGGACGCGGCGCTGGCGCGCCTGCGCTCCGAGCCGCGGATCGGGATGGTCGGCTGCAAGCTGGTGACCGAGAGCGGCTATCTGGACCACGCCTGCAAGCGCTCCTTCCCCACCCCGCTCGGCGCGCTCGCCCATTTCACCGGGATCGGCCGTTCCGCGGACGCCTCCGGGGCTCTCAGCCAGTACCGGGCGACCCACCTCGGCGACGACGAGCCGGGCGAGGTCGACGCGATCAACGGCGCCTTCATGCTCTGCCGGGCCGAGGCGGTGCGCGAGGTCGGCCTGCTCGACGAGGGTTACTGGCTCTACATGGAGGACCTCGACTGGTGCCATCGCTTCTGGGACGCCGGCTGGAAGGTCTTCTACGAGCCAGCGGGGGTCGCCCTGCACGTCAAGGGCGCATCCAGCGGGGCCCGCCGGCGGCCGCGCCAGGAGATCGCCTTCCACCGCGGCATGGGCCGCTTCTACCGCCGCTTCGAAGCCCCCCGCCACAACCCGCTGCTGAACGCCGCCGTCTACGCCGGGATCGGGGCGAAGCTGGCGCTCAGCCTCGCGATCACCGGATCGCGGGGCCGGCGTCGTTAGCCTCTCCTCGGCGCCGCGCCCGCCGCGGTCGGCGCCGAACCTCCGTCAGCGCCGCAGCAGGCGGGCCAGGCGGCGCAGGCGACGGCGCGGCGATTCGAGCTGCGCGGTCGCCTGCAGCCGTGCCTCGAGTTCACGTTCCCGCTCTTCCAGCTCGCTGACCCGCTGCTCGAGCCGGCTGACGAAGGAGGCGGCGCCCGAGTCCGCGCGCCCGATCAGGCCGCGCGCGAGCTGGGCGTTGCGGCTGCGCAGCTCGGCATTGGCCCGCTCCAAGATCCTCATGTAGCGGTTGTAGACCGGGGCGAGGACGAGCTGAGTGCGCGCCCTGTGAGCAACCCGCACCGCATCGGGATCGAATCCAACGGCGACGATGAAGTGGTTGGCGAACTCGGCCTCGCCGTAATCCAGATGGACGATGCGAGCATCGAGCTCCTCGGCGCCCTCGGCGAGCACGACCGAGCCCTCCGCGAGATGCTGGAACAGCATCACGGCATTGTCGAACTCTTCCCAGGCGGCGCGAGCCTCCTCCCAGCCGAAGTTGGTGAGATGGAAGTCGTTCTCCTCCTCGAAGGCTTTGCTGTTCGGGACCGAGGCGACGATCCGCAGGCCCGCCGCGGCATGACGGCGCAATTCCCGCAGGGCCCCGTCGACGTCGGGCAGATGCTCCAAGCCCTCGAAGCAGACGATCGCGTCGAAGCGCTCGGCGATGTCCTCGCCGCGGAGGAAGGCCAGCGCGTCCCGCGCCTCGAACGTCGCCCCGGTGCTTGAGCCGACGGTGGCCGCCGCGATGTCGACCGTCGCCACGTCGAGGTCGACGCCGTGGACGCTCGCGGCGCGCTGGGCCAGGATGGCCGTGCCATAGCCGGTGCCACAACAAAGGTCGAGCACTCGCAGCCCGGAAGCCAGCTCGGCCGCGATCTCGTACCGGTGAAGGTGCTCGCAGGCGATCAGCGTGTGCTCGCTGACCGACTCCAGGCTGAGCCGCTCGACTACGTCCATCTGATCCGTCCTTCCTTCAGGTGCGTGTCCATCTCGGCGATCAGCCGGTCCTGCTTGGGCCCGCCGATCGCGCGCAGCATCGACTCCCGGCGAATCCGATACCGAAACAACCTCTCGGGAATGACGATCCCTTCGTGGCCGTGTTCGCCCAGGTCGCGGTAGAAGCTCCAGTCCTCGAAGCTCGTGAGGTCCTGGCTGTAGGCAAAGCCCAGGTCGAAGAGGCGCCGCCGGATCACCGAGGTGGCAGCCGCGGCGACGTTCGTCACCCGGACGAGCTCGGTGTCGTTGCGGAGGGGCTGGTAGCCGACGCCCGGGGGCTCGTACTCGAAGCCCCGCTCATCGACGTAACGGGACCACGACGTCACGTAGGCGACGTCGGGTTGGGACTCCAGGAGCGCCACGCCCCGCTCGACGAAGCTGGGCTCAATGGTGTCGTCGGCGTCCAAGGGGACGACGTAGCGCCCGCGTGACTGGCTGATGCCGAAGTTGCGCGCCGCGCCGAGCCCGGCGTTCATCTGCGTGAGGACGGTCACCGGATAGCGAGTCGCGACCTCGGCGAGGGCCCAGTCAGCATCGTGAAAGGACCCATCGTTGACCACGATCACCTCGAGCCGGGGGTGGGTCTGAGCGAAGGCCGACGCGACCGTCTCCTCGACGTGCTCATGGAGACGGTAGTACGGGATCACGATCGAGACCAGCGGGGGCCGCTTCGGCTCGACGGCTCCCCACCGGGGGGTGGTCTTCTCGCGGGACCGTTTGGGGGCGACGGGCGCGTCCCACCGAGCCGGCTCGCGCAGCAGGGCGCTGTAGGCCCCGAGGATCTCCGCCGTGTCGGTGAATTCGGCAAACGTCTTCGCCGGCAGGCCCTCCAGTCGCAACCGGTCGACCGCGTCGCGGTCGGCGAGAAGCCGCCCGATCAGCGCGGTGAGCTGATCGGCGTCCACCTTCTCGGTGCGCCATCCGTTGACCCCGGGGCGGACCATCTCGGCGAACGCCCCGGCGGACGTGGTGAGCAGGGGCCGGTTGAGCCGCAGGGCCTCGAGCCCAACGTACGGCCATGCCTCCCAGAGCGAGGGAAGGACGACGGCGTCGTGGGAGCGGATCAGCCGCGTCAGCTCGGAACGAGGCACCGCATCGAGAAAGGCGATCCGCGGGTCGCCGGCGGCGATCAGTTCGAGCTGCGCTCGCATCGAGGTTCCGAGCGGCGCCGTGCTGGTGTCCCCGCCGACCAGCGTCAGCTGGGGCTCGCCGCCCTCCAACGAGGTGACGGCCTTGAGCAGGTTCTGGACACCCTTGCGACGCTCCAGCCGGCCCAGGTACAGGAGGCGCAGCGGCGTCGCGGCGTCGCGTGGCTCCTCGGCGACGCTGACGACCTCCCCGAGCCCGAATGGGTTGCGGATCCGTCGCGGTGGAGCCAGCGCCGACCCGTAGAAGCGTCTGTAGAACTCGTAGGTGTCCCCACCCGGCCAGTGGATGGCGTCGGCGTCCCGCAGCGCGAGCCGCTCCAGCTCGTAGGTGACCCGCCCACCGAACTCGGTGTCGAGATAGCCGTCGAGCATCGCGCAGACCTCGCCGGTCGTGTGCAGGCGCACGCCGACGCGGGTGTTCCGCAGCATCGGATCGCCCGCCCGGCGAGCCTGGGCCGTGATCGCCCCCTCGCCGAGGTAGTCGGAGAACTCCACGAGATCGGGTCCGTGGCGGCCGTAGTGATCGCGGAGCGCCTCGAGCACCCGCGCGCTGTAGAGGTGGAGCAGGGAGAAATACCCGCCGACTTCCTCATCTGTCGGCTCCTGGACGAACACCACCTGAACGCCGGGCGGCGGCATCCGAGGATCGCCCGCCGCCTTCATCTGGCGATAGGACTCCTCGTGCAGGCTGGAGGTGAAGATCGTCACCTCGCCGAGTGCGGTGAGCGCACGCGAGCACGACGTGATGTACTCGCCGATCCCGCTGCCGCCGAAGGGGTAGACCTCGCGCGAGACGAGCGCGAACCGATGGTTGCGCGCGTTGGCCATCGGTTACTCGTCGCGCTTTCGAGACCGCGCGGCGCGCTTCGCCGCTGCGCGCAGCGGCGCCGTGATCTTCCAGCTGGACGAGCTCATCAGGACCTCGGAGAGGTGCTGGTAGTGATCGCGCTCCAAGCGGGCGGCAGCCAGCTGCTCGGCGAGTTCGTGCTGTTCGCGCTCCTGGGCCAGGGAGGTTGGTTCGGAGCGGTCTCGCGCGACGACCAGTTCGCGAACCTGTGGAAGGAGGTGGCCCGCCTCGTAGTACCGATCCTCGACGACCGGCATTGTTGGAAAGTAGGCGGTCCGCGCCGCGTTCACCATCACGATTCCGAGACCGCCCCCAAGCTCGTAGAGTCGATCGGGGTCCCGGAACATGTACCCCGGCACGAAGTCGAGGTTCACATGCGCGACCTTTGGAAAGGCTCCATAGTGAACCGCGTCGAGTCCGGACCGGACCTCTGGGTTCGCGGTGTCGTAGATGAGGATGACCGTCTCGGCGACGGCGGGGGACGAGAGCAGGTCGTCGAGGACCTGCCGGATTCCGTCCGGGGAGCGGCTCCCGTCGACGAGCACGAAATCGAGGTTGCGGTCCGAGTCGGCAAACTGGCTCAGCGTTTCAGGTAGCAGCTGGTGCGAATCGCCGGTGTGGAGCGTTACGTTCGATATCTCCGCGGCCGGGCGCCTGGGCGTGACGTGGTCGAAGGAGTGCACCTCCTCGGAGTGCGCGGCGATGCGCCGCAAACCGCCACCCTCCGCCGCCCCGATCTCGATCGCAAGACGTGGCTTACACTGGGCCAGCACCCCCTCCACCGCCGCCCGCTCGCCCAACGCCATCCGCCATACGGAATCGCTGAAGATCTCCAACGTCGGCCCCTCGGCGTTAGCCTTTCTCATCGGGACCGCGAGGTCCCAGCGCTTGGCTCGACCACAGGCGACCCGCCGCCGGCATTCAGTCCGCTCAGCCAGGCCCAGCTCGCCGCCACACCGTCGCTCAACTCGGTGGTGGGAACCCACCCGGTCAGCGCACGGATACGCGAGCAATCGAGCTCGATGATCGGCACGTCGATTTCGCGGCCTTCGTGCGTCTCCACGGCCACCGGGCGGTCGGCGACGAGCTCGACGACGTTGAGCACCTCTCGCAGCGAGACGGCGTGCCCCGTGCCCACGTTGTAAGCGCCACGTGCGGCTGGATGCTGGGCGGCCAGGAGGGTCGCCGCCGCCGCGTCCTCCACGTAGATGAAGTCGCGCCGCACCGAACCGTCGCCGAACAGGAGGACCGGCTCCCCGCTCATGATCGCCTGGCTCCAGGCGGAAATCACCCCCTGACTGCGCCGCGCGAGCTGGCCGGGCCCGTAGAGATTCGAATACCGGAGCACCACCACGTCGAGGGAGTGGCGGTCGGCGAAGAACTGCGCGTAGCGCTCCATCGCGACCGCGTTCAACCCGTGGACCGAGATCGGCTCCAGAGGCGCGTCCTCGGGAGTCGGAAAGGTCGTCGGGCAGCCGTAGATCGTGCCGCCCGACGACGCCAGGACCAGCCGCCCCCGGGCCGCGCGGCGAACCAGCTCGAGCATCGTGACCGCCGGCGCCACCGAGCCGAGAACCGAGGCGGCGGGGTCGTGGTGGGAGGCAGCAGGCGTGCTCGACCCCGCCGTATAGAGAACGAGGTCGGCGGCACCGACCTCGTCGGCGAGCGAGGAGGAGAGCTCTACCGAGCCCTCGACGAGCCGAATGCCGCGATCCGCCGCGGATTCGAGGAGAAGCGGGTTGAACGAGCGGCTGTAGACGGTGGTGGGATGTCCTTCAGCGGCAAGCCGCAACGCCAGATGCGAGCCGAGCAGCCCCCCGCCCACGACGAGGGTCGGCCCCGGCCGCCCGCGCGGCCCCGCTCCCCGCGGCGTGGCTTGGAATGGCTCCGACAAGATCGCCCATTATTGCACTCATACGAGCGGCTCTCCGCCATACCCCGCAAATCAGGAACGTCCTATAGGTCAGTAGGTTTCGGACAGATACGGAGGACCCGGAACGTACTGCCCTACCACACGCTTACATTGGGCTTGATTCTTTGGAGCCGAATGCGCACCCGTTGCGAGGTTGAGCAAACGCGCGGCTCCGTACGGCCCCGTTGCTTCGAGAGTGCCTTCCCTTTCCAAGACCACGCTTTCAGTTCGACAGGCGAGATGGAGCCAGGACAGGATTGGATATCCGGAGAGAGAGCTGTCGTGGTATTCCATCCTCAGCATGCCCAGGTAGTCCCAGGTGCTCGACAAGATAGGCACCCCTGGGGCCTGATAAGCCGGATAGGAACCGGCAAACACGGTGGCTCCTGGCGGCAGATGAGGAAACTCTTGCTTCGTCTTATTGATCGCCACCGCCTCCGCTTCATACGCGGCGTCCCAAAGCTGGATATGACGTCTCAGCACGTGCGTGTAGGAAACCAGAAGAACGGCGCCCAACAGTACCGTCATGGCCGTCGCGACGAACCTGCCTCGCACACCCGCCTGGCAGATCAGGGAACTGACGATTCCAAGCGACCCGTACACAGCCAGGACTAGGCCAAAGGCCGCCAACCCGTTGACCCGATTGACTTCAGCGACCACCGAAGGCGTGTAGTAGGGATTAGCGGGAATCAACATCACCCAGCCCAGAGCCGCCAGGAGAAGACCACCGGTGGTGAGAGCGAGCCAGCCCCGGAGACTCCAGCCGGGTCGAGTTTCAAACCGATCCGGAAAGCCGAGATGAGCGCAAAAGCCCAGATAGAGCACTGCTGCAATCGCAACGAGCACCACCGTCGTCTCCGGTGAGCCAAGGGGATAGCCGGCCCGGCCGACGAGCGTCCCTCCCCCTTTGACGATTTCCCCGAGGTGCGAGAGATCACCGGATATTCCCGACGTGGTCTTCACGGTGTTTGCCCAGACCCAGAGCCCCGCTACCACAGCCACCACCAGATCGGCGAGCCACCGCCACCTCGCCGCCTGCCAGCCCGCGCGAAAGCAGTAGAGCGCGCCGACGCAGACTACGAGGGGAAGGGTCAACTCGTAGGTGAGGATCGACAGCAGGTAAAACAGGACCGCAAGGGCATGCCACCGCCAAGAGCGCCGCCTCAGCCCTTGCAAAGCAATTAGCACGCCGGCAAACATGAAGACCACCGAAAGGTCAACCAGTCCGGCGGTTGCCCATAGCCGAGTCGAATCGGACCACGGAAACACGATCGTGAGGGCGGAGATGAGCGCGGCGTGAATCCACGGCACGTCCAGCGTGCGCAGCACCCCATAGAACATGGTCGCCGCCAGGATCGAGAGGACAGCGGCCCAGGCGAGGTGATAGTGCATATGCATGCCAAACACGAAGTACGTAAGCGGCACGTAGATCACCAAGACCGGCCGGTAGAGGGTGAAAGTTGCAAACGCTGAGACGGCATGCCAGAAGTTGGCCGGGCCAGGAGGATTCAGGGCATTCGAGGCATTGGACCAGTCATCCAAATTGAAGCCACCGTGTTGAATACGCGGGGCCAGGGCGAGCAACGCTACGCAGCCAAGACCCGCGAGCGCGACCGCCAGCTCAAGGATGCTCAGAGGACGTTCCAGTCGCAACGCCTTCAATACCCTGGAGGCTCGAGGCTCGGCGTTCCCAAGTGACTCGCTCACCTCGCCTCCATTCTCAGAAGGGCAGTGAATCCGCGATTGCGGCGAGGCGGGGGGCCTGCCTGTCGCGCTCGGAGAGCAACGGTTCGGCGACCTGCCAATCGATGCCGATCTCCGGGTCGTCCCAGGCGATCCCCGACTCGGTCTCCGGGTCGTAGTAGGTGGAAACCTGGTAGGCGACGTCGGCTACCTCGCTGAGCACCGCGAAGCCGTGGCCGAAGCCGACCGGGACGAAGAGCTGGCGGTGCTCGGCGTCGTCGAGCAGCTGCGACTCCCACTGGCCGTAGGTCGGCGAGCCGCGCCGCAGGTCGACGGCGACGTCGAGGATCTGGCCGCGCGCGCAGCGGATCAGCTTCGCCTGCCCGGGCCGGGTCTGGAAGTGGATCCCGCGCAGCGTCCCCCGGCGCGAGCGCGACTGGTTGTGCTGGACGAACTCGACCTCGACGCCGAGCTCGGCCCAGATCTCGCGGCTGAAGGTCTCGACGAAGAAGCCGCGCTCGTCGCCGTGCACGTCGGGCTGCACGAGCACCAGCCCGTCGAGCTTCGTCGGCAGGGCCCTCGGCATCAGCGCAGCGCTTTCCCGTACTGCCGCTCATAGTACTCGCGGTACTCGCCGGAGCGGATCGGCCCCCACCACTCCTCGTTCTCGCGGTACCACCGGACCGTCCTCTCCAGGCCCTGCTCGAAGTGGACCTGCGCCTCCCAGCCGAGCTCCTCCCGCGACTTCGCCGAGGAGAGCGAGTAGCGGCGGTCGTGGCCGGGACGGTCGGTGACGTACTCGATCAGCGATTCGTCGGCGCCGGTCAGCTCGATCACCCGCCTGACGACCTCGATGTTCTCGCACTCATCCGGCCCGCCGACGTTGTAAGCCTCGCCGGCGCGGCCCTTTGCCAGCACCGTGTGGATCCCACGGCAGAAGTCCTCGACGTAGAGCCAGTTGCGGACCTGGCGGCCGTCGCCGTAGACCGGCAGCGGGTCGCCGTGGAGGGCGTTCAGGACGATCAGCGGGATCAGCTTCTCGGGGTACTGACGCGGCCCGTAGTTGTTGGAGCCGCGGACGATCGAGGCGTCGATGCCGTAGGTGTGGACGTGGGCGGCGACCAGCAGGTCGCCGGCCGCCTTGGTCGCCGAGTAAGGCGAGGAGGGGTCCAGCGGCGAGGTCTCGGTGAAGGAGCCCGACTCGATCGAGCCGTAGACCTCGTCGGTGGAGACCTGCAGGTAGCGCTCGACGCCGAGCTCGCGGGCGGCATCGAGCAGCGTGCCGGTGCCGATCACGTGGGTGCGGGCGAAGGCGTTCTGGTCGGAGATCGAGCGGTCGACGTGGGACTCGGCGGCGAAGTTGACCACCGCGTCGACCCCCTCCATCGCCTCGCGAACGATCGCCGGGTCCTCGATCGCGCCGACGATCAGCGGCGTGCCCTCGGGCAGGTTCTCTCGCCGCCCGGCATAGGTCAGCTTGTCGAGCACGACGACGTCGTGCTCCTCGCCGACCAGCCGCACGTAGGTGGAACCGATGAAGCCGGCCGCGCCGGTCACCAGGATCTTCATGTCCCCTCTCCTTGTCGTTGGGCCAGGTACCCCGCCAGGCCGTCCTGCCAGGAGGGCAAAAGGATCGCGTGCTCGCGCTGGCTGGCCAGGGCCGAGAAGGCCGGGCGCGGCGCCGGCCGGCCCAGCATCTCCGTCGTCCCCGACAGCACTTTGCACTCGACCTCGGCCTGCTCGAAGATCTCGCGGGCGAATTCGTACCAGGAGCAGTGGCCGGCCGCCGCCATGTG
The DNA here is from genome assembly GCA_036257815.1 of Solirubrobacterales bacterium. Classification (GTDB taxonomy): domain Bacteria; phylum Actinomycetota; class Thermoleophilia; order Solirubrobacterales; family 70-9; genus VAYN01. The sequence goes on along the minus strand of DATAEW010000053.1, from coordinate 5,606 downwards.
GTGGATGCCGTACTCGATCCCCTCGATCAGCCGGACGATGCCGTAGGCGAGGTGCCAGGTGTAGGTCGGCGAGCCGACCTGGTCGCGGACGACCAGCACCTCGTTCTGGGAGTCGGCCAGCCGCAGCATCGTCTCGACGAAGTTGCCGCCGCCGATCCCGAACAGCCAGGCGGAGCGGACGATGAAGTGGCGCTTGTTGGCCGCCGCCGTCGCCTCCTCGCCGGCCAGCTTGGTGCGCCCGTAGGCCGAGATCGGCGCCGGCTGGTCGGACTCCACGTAGGGCGAGCCCTTGCCGCCGTCGAAGACGTAATCGCTGGAGACGTAGAGGACCCCGGCCCCCACCTTCGCCGCGGCGGCGGCGACGTTCCCGGCGCCGCTCCCATTGACCGCGAAGGCCGCCTCCTCGGACTCCTCGGCGCCGTCGACGTCGGTCCAGGCGGCGCAGTTGATCGCCAGGTCCGGCCGCTCGAGATCGAACTTGCGCTCCAGCGCCGCCGGGTCGGTGACGTCGAGCTCGGAGTGGCCGAAGCCCACCACGTCGTGGCCGGCGTTGCCGGCGGCGAGCACGACGTCGCGCCCCAGCATCCCGCCGGCGCCGGCGATCAGCAGCTTCATCGAGGGGAGATTCTCAAGATGTCGGATCCTGGCACGAGCCGTGACAGGCTATTCGTCCCGGCGTTTCCCCTGCCGGAGGGCTTGGCGCGTGGCGTAGAGGGCAGGAAGAGCGGCGAGATCCTTCGGCCGCCCCAACGCCTCCTTGGATGCGATCACATCGTCGAGGGTGATGACGCGAATGGCGAACTCGCCCAGAGCCAGCTCAAGGGTCGCGACGTCCTCGTAGCCACCGATCGCAGCGGCGTGTGGAACGACGTCTATCGGACCCGCCTCCGTCTCGAAACGCTGGCTCTGCCAGCCGAGGAAGTCGGCGCCTTCCAACGGCACCGCGTCGCCGCTCGGCGACCGGGCTCCCAGGGAGTTCAGCGCCTCGGCCAAGCGGTCGCCGTTATCGAGATCCCGGCGCGGCATCACGTCGAGGTCGAGGGTGACCGCCGGGCTCCCCTGCAACCAAGCGGCGAGCGCGCCGATCACGCAAAACTCGACCCCATGCTCCACCAGCGCCCGCAAGAGCCTCTCGGGATCCAGTGCCGTGTCGGGCAACGTTCGCTCGCTCACCGCGACCCCCCGGCAAGGTCGTGCAGCCGGACATACCGCCGCAGGGACCGGAGGCGCTCCCGGGGACTCATCGAGAGCAGGCGTTCCGCCAGCTCGACGTCGCTCGCGTCGGGGATCGGCTCAGCATCCACCTTCAGCCGTTGCCCGCACGCCGCGGCCACCCGCTGCAGCGTCTCCCACGAGGGAATCGCAACGCCACGCTCATAGCGGGCGATCGCGGGCTGGGAGGTACCGGCACGACGGGCGAGGTCGCGCTGGGACAAACCGGCCGCCCGGCGCATCTCACGCACCAGCGTATCGACGGAATCCATGGCGCGGATGATACCTAATTAGGTATCAGAGCCAAGCTAGACGATTTCGATCTCGCACTTGTCGCCGACCAGCAGGCGCAGCGTCTTCGGCATGCCGCTGCTGCGGGTCAGCTTCACTTCGCGGCCCAGCAGGCTGGCCTCCATGCGGGTGCCGAGATCCTCGACCACCGAGCCGGCGAGGACGATCGAATGCTCGACCTCCGAGCGGCGCACGTGGACGCCCTCGCCGATCGAGGTGTAAGGGCCGATGTAGGCGTCCTCGATGCAGGCGCCGGCGCCGATCACCGCCGGCCCGCGGACGACCGAGCGGACCAGAGTCGCGCCGGGCTCGAGCACGACCCGGCCCTCGACCCGCGAGTCGGGGTCGATCTCGCCCTGCAGCTCGGTCTCGACCTCCTCCAGGACCAGCCGGTTGGCCTCCAGCATGTCGGCGAGCTGGCCGGTGTCCTTCCACCAGCCGCGGACCACCTCCGACTGCACCCGGTGGCTGTCGTCGATCAGGCCCTGGATCGCCTCGGTGATCTCCAGCTCGCCGCGCCAGGAGGGCTCGAGCCTGCGGGCCGCCTCGAAGATCGCCGGCTGGAAGAGGTAGACGCCGACCAGGGCGAGGTTAGAGGGTGGGTCTTTGGGCTTCTCGACCAGGCGCACGATCCGCTCGCCGTCGAGCTCGGCGACCCCGTAGTGCTCGGGCTCCTCGACCGGGGTGAGCAGGATCAGCGCGTCGGGTTCGTCGGCCCGGAAGGTGGCGACCAGCCCGCGCAGGCCGTCGCGCAGCAGGTTGTCCCCCAGGTACATGACGAACGGCGAGTCGCCGATGAAGTCGGCGGCGGTCAGCACCGCGTGGGCGAGGCCGGCCGGCTTGTCCTGGACGATGTAGGTGATGTGGGCGCCGAACTGCGAGCCATCGCCGGCCGCGGCGCGGATCTCCTCGCCGGTCTCCGGGGCGATGATGATCCCGATCTCCTCCACCCCGGCGTCGACCAGCGCCTCGATCCCGTAGAAGAGCACGGGTTTGTTGGCGACCGGAACGAGCTGCTTCGCCGAGGTGTGGGTGATGGGTCGGAGCCGCGTTCCCGCGCCGCCGGAGAGAATCAGTCCCTTCAAGGGCTCCATGCGAGGCTGCAACCCTACCCACTGAGAGAAGGAGCGGTGCGAGCGGCCGTCTACATCCCCCACTTCAACGGCGTCGGCCGGCTGCGGACGACGCTGGACGCACTGCGGGCGCAGAGCGTCGGGGTCGACACGGTCGTCGTCGACAACGGCTCGAGCGACGACTCGATGGCGATGGCCCGGGAGGAGTTCCCCGAGGTCGAGCGGGTGGAGCTGGGGCGCAACCTCGGCTTCGGCGCGGCGATCAACCGCGCGGTGGCGATGCGCCCGGCCGACCCGCTGATCCTGCTCAACAACGACGCCAGCGCCGAGCCGCGCTTCGCCGAGGCACTGCTCGAGCGGGCCGGCGACGGGGCGGAGACGGTTGCCGGGGTCCTCGTGCAGGAGCGCGAGCCGACGCTGATCGACTCCGCCGGCGTCGTCGCCGACCGCACCCTGATGGGCTTCGACCACCTGCACGGAGAGCCGCTCGAGGCGGCGCTGAGCGCGCCCGACCCGCTCGGGCCGACCGGTGGCGCCGCGCTCTACCGCCGCGCGGCCTTCGAGGCCGTCGGCGGCTTCGACGAGCGGATCTTCCTCTACTACGAGGACCTCGACCTGGCGCTGCGACTGGCCGCCGCCGGGGCGCGCTGCCGGCTCGCCGGCGAGGCCCGCGCCGTGCACGCGTACTCGGCCAGCCTCGGCGCCGCCAGCGGTCGCAAGTACGCCCACACCGGCTGGAGCCGCGGCTACCTGCTGCGCCGCTACGGAGTGATGTCGCAGCCGCGCCTGGCGCTGCGGGCGCTGGCCTGCGAGGGCGCGATCTGCGCCGGCCAGCTGCTGCGCGACCGCACCGCGGCTGGGATCGGCGGCCGGCTGCGCGGCTGGCGCGAGGCCGACGGCCTGGCGCGGCGCGATCGCGACGAGGCGCCGCTGCTCGAGATCAGCGCCCGCGAGGCGCTGGCGCTGCGCCGTCGGCGCCGCGGCTGACAGCGCCGCGCCGCGGGTGGCAGCGGCGCGCCGCGGGTGGCAGTCATTTGGGACGCCTAGCGTCCCAAATGACTGCCACCCGCCGGCCGACTTTGAGCGCACCAGGGTGTTCGAGGCCGGTTACGCGCTGCCCAGCCAGCGGCGCGCCCGCTCCGGGTCGCCGTGCCGGCGCAGGCGGCGGCGCTCGCGCAGCAGTCGCGGCAGCCAGCGCAGGGCCGCCAGCTTGCCGCCGAGGGTCGCGCGGAAGCGGCGCTGCCGGGCCGCCCGCGCCAGCGAGCCGGCCTCGACCGCGGCGATCCGCGGCAGGGCGGCGGCGGGCATGAACTTGAGCTGGGTGGAGAGACGGTTGCGGGCGACGAGGCGGGCGTTCTCGGCCGAGGGGTTGCCGAAGCCGGCCTGCCAGGAGGCGTTGCCAAGGTGCCAGACGACCGCCTCGGGCACGCAGGCGAAGCGCCAGCCGGCGATCCGCGCCCGCACATTCAGGTCGACGTCCTCGTAGAAGGCGAAGTAGCGCTCGTCGTAGCCGCCGAGCTGCTGGAAGAGCTCGCGGCGCAGCAGGCAGGCGGCACCGCAAACGCCGAACACCTCGCCGGCTCGCGGCAGCCCAGGCCGCTGCTCCTCCCCCGTCCCCAGCTCGACCGCGCGACCGTCGCGGGTCAGCGCCTGGCCGGCGCTGTAGAGGCGCGCACGGTCGACTGAGCGCGGCGTCGGCGAGTCCTCGAGCTGGAGGATCCGCGGCTGCACGCCGCCCAGCGTGGGGTCCGCTTCGAGCGCCGCGAGCAGCGCCCCGACCGCGCCGGGCTCCAGCTCGGTATCGGCGTTGAGGGCGAGGACCGCCGGTGAGGAGGTGCGCGAGACGCCGAGGTTCAGGGCCGCCGCGAAGCCGACGTTGCGCGGCAGCGAGACGTGGGGCACGTCCTCGTGTTCAAGGAGGGCCAATGAGCCGTCGCCCGAGCCGTTATCCACGACCAGCACCTCCAGCTCGGCGCCCTGGTCGGCGAGCGAGTCCAGGCACCGGGGCAGAAGTCCGGCCGAGTTCCAACTCGGGATGATCACCGCAACGGTCCTGGCTTCGCTCACGCTGCGGAAGCCTGACATGAAGCGGGCGCGCTAGCGTTCGCCGGAGGCTCGGACCGCGTCCGAGACAAGCGCCCAGCGATTTCCCCATGCCCGCAGAAAACGCCATCGCCCAACCGGGTCCCAGCAGCCAGCCATCCGCGCTCGGCCCCTCGGCCCCGCCGGCAATCCAGGCCGAAGGCCTGGAGAAGACCTTCCGCATCCCCACCCACCGCGTCGACTCGATCAAAGAGCGCGTCGTCAGGCCGTTCGCCCAGCGGGAGTTTCGCGAGCTGCGGGCGCTCGACGGGGTCTCGTTCGAGATTCGCCGGGGGGAGTTCTTCGGGATCGTCGGGAGAAACGGCTCCGGGAAGAGCACCCTGCTGAAGTTGCTGGCCAGCATCTACCGCGCCGATGCGGGCAGGATTCGGATGGCCGGCCGGCTCGCGCCGTTCATCGAGCTCGGCGTCGGCTTCAACCCCGAGCTCTCCGCTCGGGAGAACGTCGTCCTCAACGGCGTGATGATGGGCCTCTCACCCAAGGAGACCCGTGCGCGCCTCGGCTCGGTGCTCGAGTTCGCCGAGCTGACCGAGTTCGTCGACCTCAAACTGAAGAACTACTCATCCGGGATGCTCGTCCGCCTCGCGTTCTCGGTGATGATGGAGGCCGACGCCGACATCCTGCTGATCGACGAGGTGCTCGCGGTCGGCGATGCCGCCTTCCAGCAGAAGTGCTACCAGGAATTCGACCGCATGCGCGAGGAGGGTCGCACGATCCTGTTCGTGTCGCACGACATGAACGCGGTGAACCGCTTCTGCGACCGGGCGATGCTGCTCGAGCGCGGCCGGATGACGGCGATCGGCGGCGCCGAGGAGATCGCCGGCGAGTACTTCCAGCTCAACTTCGGCCGCGCGGCGCCCACCGTCGCGGCCGAGGCCGGCCGTCGCGGGGACGGGTCGGCCGAGGTGCTCGAGGGCTGGTTCGAGG
>DATAEW010000050.1:0-4836 GCA_036257815.1 Solirubrobacterales bacterium | reverse complement strand
CGGGTAGACGCTCGACGTGATCGCCACGCGCTGGATGAGGTCGACCTCGTCCTTGGGCAGCGTGACGGCGAGGATCGCCTCGGAGTTCGTCCGCACGTCCCGGCCCAGGTAATCCGAGACGCGGGGAAGCGAGCCGTTGAGCTTGCACGTGGCGAGCAGCCGGTTGGTGCCGAGCGCGCCCGCGGCGACCACGACCCCCCTGGCCGTCTGGGTGCGGCGGTCCTGGTTCAGCCACGCGCCGGAGCGCTCGGTGGTGACCGCGTAGCCGTCGCTGCCGTCGGCGGCGCCGAGCGGCCGGATCTCGGTCACCATGCGATCCGGGGTGACGGTCACGCCGCGCCTTTCAGCAAGCCAGAGGTAGTTCTTCACCAGCGTGTTCTTGGCCCCGTGCGGGCAGCCGACCATGCAGCGACCGCACTGCATGCAGCCGGTGCGGTCGGGCCCGTCGCCGCCGAAGTAGGGATCGGGGACGGTCTTGCCGGGCTCCTCGCCGAAGAAGATCCCCACTGGGGTCTTCTGGTAGGTGTCGCCGACCCCGAGCTCTTCGCCGAACTGCTTCAGCAGCTGGTCGGCGGGGTCGTCGTTCTCGTGCACGACGACGCCGAGCATCCGCTGTGCCTCGGCGTAGTGCGGGGCGAGGGTGCTCTCCCAGTCCTCGAGATCGGCCCACTGCGGGTCGTTGAAGAACTGGCTCGGCGGCACGTAGAGCGTGTTTGCGTAGCCGAGGCTGCCGCCGCCGACGCCGCAGCCGCTGACCACCGAGACGTCTTTGAACGGGGTGAGGCGGAAGATGCCGCGAAAGCCGATCCGCGGCGCCCAGAAGTAACGCCGGGCGTCCCAGGTCGATTTCGGGAAGTCCTTGTCGCCGAACCGGCTGCCGCACTCCAGCACCCCGACCCGGTAGCCCTTCTCGGCCAGCCGCAGCGCCGAGACCGAGCCGCCGAAGCCGGACCCGATCACCAGCCAGTCGAAGTCGAACTCGCTCATCGATGGCAGCCTAACCGCTGTGAGCAGCTGCTGGCCGGCTGGCCAGGGCCGATCAGGCCTCGCCGGGCTCGAGCGGACGGAAGTCGGTGGTGCGGGCCCCGCAGACGGGGCAGAACCAATCCTGCGGGATGTCTTCGAAGGCCGTTCCGGGCGGGATCCCCCCGTCGGGATCGCCGATCGCCGGGTCGTAGATGAACCCGCAGCTTTCGCAGATCCAAAGCTTTGCCTCGGTTGCCGTGTCCATGCCCGGATTGTAGGAGAGGGCTATTTGTCGCCGAAGCTGACCGAGACCGGCTCACGGTCGGCGGCGTCGATTTCGAAGTACTCGCGCGCGGTGAAGCCGCCCTGGTTGGCGATGACCGAGCCGGGGAACTGCTGGATGTCCGTGTTGTAGGACTGGACGTTGGAGTTGTAGATCCGCCGCGAGGCCTGGATCTCGTCCTCCAGCTCGGAGAGCTGGCGGCTCAGCTGCTGGAAGTTCTCGGTAGCCCGCAGGGTGGGGTAGTTCTCGGCCACGGCGCGCAGTTCGGTCAGGGCGCCGGAGAGTTTGCTCTCCGCTTTCGCGGTGTCGCCGACGCTGCCCGCCGCCATCGCCTCGGCCCGGGCTTTGGTCGCTTTCTCGAACACCTCGCTCTCGTGCTCGGCGTAGCCCTTGACCGTCTCGACCAGGTTGGGGACGAGGTCGTGGCGTCGCTTGAGCTGGACGTCGATGCCGCTCCAGGACTCATCGACCCGGTTCCGAGCGGCGATGATCGAGTTGCGCTTCCCGATGAAGTAGAGGACCGCGATGATGAGGATCGCGACGACGACGATGATGACGATGGTCATGGAGGCTCCCTGTTGTCGGACCGGGCTTGGTCAATCCTAGCCGGCCGCGCATAGGATCCGCCAGTGAGCGCGAAGCAGGAAGCCGCCGAGTGGGCCGAGGCCGTCCGCCGCTACGGCGAGCGTCACGGCCTCACCTACGAGGAGGTCGGCGGGATCAATCCCAAGGACGGTCCGGTGGCGCTCTGCGTCGGCGGCGTCAACCGGCTGACCGGGCAGCTGGCCGAGGGCTTCTGGGGCTCCTCCTGCGATGCCGACGAAAAGGAGGTCGGCGGGCTGTTCGGCAAGGCGGTGCTGCCGACCGCGCTGCTCGCCAAGGCCCACATGCCCGACCTGGCGCAGGTCGTGCCCGCCTTCAACGTCGAGTCGATCGAGGGCCGCGAGGCCGTCACCCAGCGCTTCTCGCGCAAGGTCGAGTTCGAGTCGATCGACTTCAACAGGCGCTTCTGGGCGACGGTGCCGAAGGAGTACGACCCGGTGGCGCTGCGCGAGCTGTTCGGCCCCGGCTTCCTCGCCTGGGTGACGACGATGACCGGCGAGATCGACTTCGGGGTCAACGACCGCCAGCTCTGGTTCCTCTGGCGGCTGCGCGGGCGCTCCGAGGTGGAGCTGAAAGAGGCCCTTAAGAACGCCGGCGAGCTGTTCAAGCGGCTGCAGGCCGAGATGGACGAGAGCGGCATCCACACCTACCCGCCCGGCCCCTGGCACGCCGGCCTGGAGCCGTTCCCTCAGGAGGGGTAGTCGGGATCGCCCGGGAGCACCACCCGATGCTCCTCGCCATCGCCGAGGACCTTGGGGAGGATCGGCTCGACCGAACGGCCGCGATGGGCGGCCATCGCCTCTTCGGAGGTCTCGAAGGGCAGCAGCGACTCGAGCTGCTTGCGGGTTGGGAAGGCGAGGATCATCTCGCCGGTCCGCTGGGCTTCCAGGGCGGCCGCCGGCTGGAACCAGGCAGCCTCGGTGGTCTCGACGCCGTCGGGGGAGGGTGGCGTGTGTGGCGGTGCAAGGGCGAGGAAGAACCAGGCGTCGAAGCGGGTCGAGATCACCTCGGGGGTGATCCAGCGGCAGAAGGGCACCAGCTCCTCCTCCGCCGCCAGCTCGATCCCGGCCTCCTCGCTGAGCTCGCGCAGCGCGCAGGCGCGGTATCCGGCGTCGCCCTCACCGTCGGCCGGGTCGAGGGCGCCGCCGGGGAAGACCCAGACGTTGGGCATGAACTTCGCTGTGCGGCTGCGCCGCAGCATCAGCACCTCGAGCGCCCGTTCGGAGTGCTGGCCGCCGCGCCGCAGCAGAGCGATCGAGGCCGCCGGCCGCGGGGTCGACGGAGGGCCGAAGTTGGGCAGCTCGGCCTCGCCGCGGATTCGCTCTTCCCTCACCGCCCAACTCTAATCCTCCCGGGGAATGTCTGCTCCCGCTCTAAATATGTTGGAGCGAGAGCAGGCACTTCTCCAGAGCCGGTCCGGCTCAGCCGAGCGCGCGGGCGCGGGAGCGACGCAGCCAGGCCCGGTGGGCCAACCAGACCAGCAGGGCGATCAGCGCCGCCGGCGCCAGCACAGCCAGGCCGACCAGGGCGACGCCGGCGGCGACGCTGAGGACGTGGCCGGCATCGTCGAGCGCGTCGCCGACCCCCCAGCCTCCGCCCGGGGAGGCCGGGGCTGAGCCGGACTCGATCCGCAGCGAGACGCGCGAGAAGTGGGCGCGGCGATGCAGGTTGGTGAGCCGCGAGCGCAGCGCCGCGTGGCGATGGCGCTCGCTGCTCAGCTCGGCTTCCACCGCTTCGCGCGCGGATTCGGTTTCCGCCGTGGCCAACTGGGCGAGCAGGCCGTCGATGCGGGCCTGGGAGTCCTTGATCTGTTCGCTCAGGTCGACCGTGGGGGCGGTGATGTCGAGGCTGCCCTCGTTGCGCAGCCGCACTTCGTCGATCTGGGCAAAGGCGGCCATCGTGTCGTCGAGATGGGCGCTGGGTACCAGGAGGAGGAAGCTGGCGCCGACGTGGGCGGCGCTGCCGTTGCTGATCGAGGAGCGCAGGACGATGCCGCCGTTGGCGTGGACGGTTTCCGAGACCCGCGCCGCGTCGCCGGCGACGTCGGCCGGGTCGGCGCCGAGGACGATCGAGGCGGAGCGCTCGACGTCGCGGTGCGAAGCATTCGTGGCGTTTGCCGATGACTTCGCCAGGTACCGGAGACTCGGCGATGGCGGTTCTGGCGTTGCCGCTTCGGCTTCGCTGGCAACCGATCCGGCCTTCGATGATGCCGCCAACGGCTGTTCGCCGAGCTCTCCGGACGGGCCGGTGAGGTATCCGTCCTGTCCATTCGTCTTGCCAGCGAGCCTGCCGCCGAACGGGTCGATTTCCTGAGGCGCGATAGGTTTCAGCTCGGCGCTCGGTCCGCGGTTCGATTCGATCCCGACGACGACGGCGGTCGCGATCGCCACCGAAGCGAGCGCGGCGGCACCGGCGGAGAAGGCGATGCGGCGCGGAGGCAGGACTCGCAGCTTTGCGGCCAGGCGCTCGAGCCGGTGGTCGCCGAGCAGCGGCCGCCGCGGGAAGCCGGCGGTGGCGCGCTCGTCGAGGGTGGCGGCGAAGGCCGGGCTTGGGGCGGGGCGCAGGGCGCGCAGCTCGGCGGTCAGCTCGTTGTCGTCCCTATATGGCTCCATCGCAGGCCTCCCTCAGCTTGGTCACGGCGCGGTGCAGGCGGGTGCCGGCGTTGGACTCGCCGATGCCGATCACGGCGGCGATTTCGGCGTTGCTCAGGCCGGCGAAGTACTTGAGCGCGATCAGCTCGCGCTCGCGGGGGGCGAGGGTGGCCAGGGCGGCGGTCAGGGCGAGGCGCCGCTCGCTGCGCTCGGCGCTGTCCTCGGTGGCCGCCGCCGGGTCGCTGGGCTCGGTCGCCAACTCTGCCTGGCGGCCGCGGCGGCGCAGCTCGTCGAGCGCGGCGTTGCGGGCGATCCCGAACAACCAGGCGCGCGGCTCGCCGCGGCTCGGGTCGAAGCGGGAGCGCTTGCGGTAGGCGCGCTCGAAGGCGGTCG